>JANLSK010000216.1:0-24456 GCA_031362415.1 Actinomycetes bacterium
CGCGCTGAGCTGCCGGCACCGGGCCATAGCCGGGTTGTTCGGCGCCCTGGCCGAGCCGACCCTGCCCGTGCCTGTGGCTCGAAACGTGTCGCTCCACACATGGCCGGCCTACCGCGATGCCGTTCGGGCGCTCACCTCCGCCGACTGGGAACCGACGCTCACCGCTGTCGGCGCCAGGGGCGCGCGCATCACCCTGGCCCGGGCGACCCGGGACCGTCTCAGCAGCGCCGAACCAACTGCGACGTTGGCCGCTTCGGTCGGGGCGACGGTCGTCACGCATCCCATTGCCGATCATCGCGTGCCCCTCATCGACCCGACCTGGTGCTACCAGCTCATCGATGGCACTCGGCCGCGACCCGAACCAGCGGGCTGACCAGAACTACTATGCAACGTAGTTGCTATCGAGGCCGGGGAGGACTGGTTTGCAATGCCGATCGACACAGGTTGGACCCGTCGTCGTTTCCTGGCATTCTCGGGTGCGGGCGCTCTCGGGCTGTGGCTCACCGGCTGCGGCTCGAGCTCGGGAACCAGCTCCGGTCGACGACCGGTGGGCGCCACCGATCCGTCGGTGGCCAGACGGGAAGATCAGCGGCGGGTCCCGGGCTCAGGGCGCCGCACGGTTGACCTGGTCGCCGGTGCGGTGAGCCTCGATCTGGCTGGGCGGGTCGTGCAGACGATGGGCTACGGGGGATCGGTGCCCGGGCCCGAGATCAGCGTCAGGGCCGGTGACGAGCTCGAGGTTCGGTTCCGCAACGAGCTCTCCACCCCGACGACCATCCACTGGCACGGGCTTGCGATCCGCAACGACATGGACGGCGTACCTGCGATGACCCAGCCGGTGATCGGTGCTGGCGGGACGTTCACGTACCGGTTCATCGTCCCCGACCCGGGCACGTACTGGTTCCACCCCCATATGGGGCTCGATCTGGATCGTGGCCTGTACGCGCCGATCATCGTCGACGCCCCGGACGACCCGGCCGATCACGACGTGGATGCGGTCCTGATGCTCGACGACTGGCTCGACGGTATCGACGGCGCCACGCCCGAAGCCACCTACCAGCAGCTCCTCGCTCGTGGCGGCATGGGCGGCATGAATGACGGCTCGACAGGTGGCATGCACGACGGCATGAATGGCATGAACGGCGGCTCGACGGGCGATATGGGCAACGGCATGGGGCCCATGAACGACCTGGGTGACGTGACCTATCCGTTGCACCTGGTCAATGGCCGGCCCCCGGCCGACCCGCCGACGGTCCGCGTGCCAGCCGGCGGTCGTGCACGGCTCCGCCTGGTCAATGCCGGGTCCGACACCATCTACCGTGTCGCCGTGGGCGGTCACGCCATGACGATCACCCATCTCGACGGGTTCCCGATCGAACCGCAGGTCGCTGACACCGTCGTGTTGGCGATGGGGGAACGGGTCGACATCGTCGTCGAACCGACCTCGGGGGTATGGCCCGTCCTGGCCGTCGCCGAAGGCAAGGACGGTTCGGCGCTGGCGTGGCTCCGAACCAGCGACAGCACGGCCACCGGTACGCCGACCGCGGGAAACCGGCTTCCCGAGCACGATCGGCGCCTCTTCGACGTCCACGCGGCGCGAGCCGTCGAGGACGTCGCGATCGCCGATACAGAGCCAGACCGGACGGTGACGCTCGCGCTCACCGGAGGCATGATGAGCTACCAGTGGGGCATCGACGGACGGTCCTTCGGCGATCATCGACCGATCGAGATCGAACAAGGCGAACGGCTCCGTCTCCGGTTCCGCAACGACACGATGATGGTGCATCCCATGCACCTCCACGGTCACACCTTCGCGCTGGTCGGGGAGCGAGGCGCCCGCAAGGACACGATCCTCGTGCACCCCATGGAGACGATCTCGGTCGACGTGATCGCTGACAACCCGGGCCAGTGGATGGTGCACTGCCACAACACCTACCACCTCGAGGCCGGCATGGCGACCGAGCTCTCCTACGTGCGATGACCACTCCCGGGATGCTGAGCGAACCGGGCGACCGCCGGGGCCCCCGTCGCTCCAGGATGGTGATGGTCTCGCTGGGTGGCCTCACGGCGATCGCGCTCGTGTATCTCGCCGTCGCCATGCCCGGCATGGACCATTCGTCTTCGACCACGCCGACAGCCGCGATGTCGGGTATGGATCACGCCGACGGAACCATGGGCTGGACCCGTCAAGGGATTGACGAGTTCGCCGACACCGTCGCTGCCGACGGCGCTGTCGTGATCAACGTCCACGTTCCCGACGAGGGCAGCATCGCGGGAACCGACCTGACCATCCCCTACACCGACGTCCTCGGAGCGCGGCAGCTCCCGCCCGATCGTGACACGCCGCTGGCCCTGTACTGCCGCAGCGGCCGCATGTCGACGATCGCCGCCCAATCGCTCGTCGAAGCCGGCTACCAGAACGTCGTCGAGCTCGATGGCGGCATGGAGGCCTGGATGCAGGCCGGACGACAGCTCGACCTGGCAACGCCGATCGTAGAGGAGCGCCGATGACCACGATCACGTTGAATGTTCCCGGTATCTCGTGCGGTCACTGCGTCACCGCGATCACCAATGCAGTCTTGGCCGTTGCTGGCGTCGAGACCGTCGACGTCTCGGTCGAAGGAAAGACCGTCACGATCACCGGCGACGCCGACAGCGCCGCCGTCGAGACGGCGATCGTCGAGGCCGGCTACGAGATCGACCGGTGAACACCTTGGACAGGTGCGGGATTGTCGGTCACAGCTTGGGGACCTCGGCGGCGAGGTCCTGCCCGAACGCTGCGGTTCAGACCAGGCTGACATGACCCCCAGAAGCCGAAGCCGTCCGATCAATCTGCTCCCCCCGAGCGGCGAGCAGATCGCGCTCCTGGTCACTGCGGTCGTCGTGGTTACCGCGCTCGCGTGGGCCGGGATGCGGTTCGCCGACCGAGACGACGATGCCGGACTCGGTAGTGGCGAGCCCGGTGTCGCGCACGTGCACGGTCTCGGCGTCAATCCCGCTGACCGGTCGCTGATCGTCGCCACCCATTATGGGTCCTTTCGTATCCCGGTGGACGGGGAAGAGGCAGAGCGCATAGGCGGTGGCTTCCAGGACACAATGGGCTTCACGGTCGCCGGCCCCGATCACTTCCTCGGCTCCGGGCACCCCGACGATCCGGGTCGGAGAGCGGGCCAGCCGACCCGGCTCGGTCTCATCGAGTCCACTGACGGCGGCGTCACGTGGGCCAACGTGTCGTTGGGTGGTGAGGTCGATTTCCACGGCCTCGTTTTCGCTCACGACCTGGTCTACGGATGGGACTCCGGGACCGGCCGCTTCATGGTCTCGGGCGATCGTACGAACTGGGAGGTCCGATCGTCCCTCGACCTGGTCGGCTTCGCCGTCGATCCCACCGACGACGATCACGTCGTCGGTACCGGCCCTGAGGGGCTGACCGAGTCGTTCGATGGTGGCCGGAGTTGGACCACCGTTGACGGCCCGCGGGTCGTGACCGTCAGCTGGGACGCAGTGGCCGGGCTGTGGGGGGCCGAACCCGGCGGCGTCGTGTGGCATCGCATCGAATCAGAATGGGAGAGGGCGGGTGCGCTGCCCGGCGAGGCGCAGGTCCTCCTCGCCACGTCCGATGCCTTGTACGCCGCCGCCCACCACGACGATGGCCTCACCGGCATCTACCGATCGAGCGACGGTGGCCGCACCTGGGACCTGCGCTACCAGGACGCCGAGCAGTGAAACCCGCCTTCTTCAACGTCGGCCCGCGTGGAACCCAAGCTCGAACCGCGAGCGCTAGCCGTCTCCTGGCCGGCGCCGGCACCGGGGTTCTCGCCGGACCCGTCTCCTGCAGAGGTGGCTTCGATCGGCCAGGAAGCTGATGACGACATGATGTAGTAGTATTGAGTTCTCGGGTCTCATGTCGACGACAAGGTGTCGTTGGTCCCTGGTTGCGCCGATTCGAGTTGGCCATGCTGGAGTTCCTGCGCCGGTTAACCGGTCTCAGACGAGGAGCACTAGCTTCGCGGGCACGTTCTGGGGTATGTGTTCCGAGAGGAGAGCCGATGGTGCAGCGCCGCCCTGATGGTGCCCTGGAGGCCGATGTGCTGGGCGTGCTGTGGGGTTCCGAGCACGCGCTCACGCCGGGCCAGGTCAACGAACGGCTCGGGGGCCGGCTCGCCTATACGACGGTGATGACGGTGTTGTCGCGGTTGTGGAAGAAGGGCTTGGCTGATCGGGTGCCCGAGGGGCGGGCGTTCGCGTATCGGGCGGTCTTCTCGGAGAGCGAGTTCGCCACTCAGAAGATGACAGACGCTCTCGAAGCGGCGACTGATCGAGCGTCGGTGCTGGCCAGCTTCGTTGGCTCGTTGTCGAAGCGAGACGTCTCTCACCTGCGGCGCTTGCTGGGCCAGATCGACAAGGGAGGCAGGTGATCGCGCTCGTGGTTCCCTTGGTCGTGTCGATCGTCGCGGCGTTGGGGATGGCGCTCGTCGGGCGCCGAGTGCAGCCGCGTCTTGGCGCGCTCATGGCCACGACCGCGATCGGCAGCGTGTTCGTCACCGCGTTGGTGACGCTGTGGGTGGTGGCGCTGGGGTTCCTGGCGCACGATCAACGAACCGGTGAGCTGTTCGGATGGTGCCGGGAGGCTCTCAAGGTCCACCATGGGCTCTCACGATGGATCGGCGTGCCCGTTGTCGTCGGGGCCTTGTGGGCGTCGGCTCGTGCTGTGAGAGTGACACGTGAGTGGCGTCGACTCCGGGGCGAGGGTGGAGCAACGGTGCGGGTCCTGGACCTTGCCGAGCCGGTGGCGTTCGTGGAGCCGGGTCGGCACGGGGCTGTGGTGGTGTCCACCGGGATGCTCGCAGTGCTCGAGCCGAACGAGCGGCGGGCGCTGCTGGCTCATGAGCAGGCACATCTGCGGCACCGCCACGACCGGTATCTGCTGATCGGCAAGCTTGCCGTCGGGCTACCCGTCCTGACGCCGCTCGCAGCCCAGCAACGGCACGCTCTGGAACGTTGGGCTGACGAGGACGCGGCTGACGTCGTGGGCGACCGGTCCTTGGTCGCCCGAGCGGTCGCTCGAGCCGCGCTGGCGGCCCACGATCGTCCGGTTCCTGCTCTCGCCATGTTGGGAGCCGACGTACCGGCACGGGTGGAAGCCTTGCTTCGCGCACCGTCAGGGTCTGTGCCTGGGGCGGTCTGGGCGCTTGTCGCCTTCGCCGCCGTGGGTATCACGCTGGTTTCGGCGGCCGTGCAGGTTCATCATCTGAGCGCTGTGCTCACTGCGATCTGCCCCGTCTGAGGACGTCGACTTCCAAAGCCTCTTCATCTACGACATAATGTCGTAGATGAAGACTCAGCAACCAACGCTCCTCGGCCGAGTTGGCCGCCGAGTAGTGATCACAGCAGCGGTCGGCCTCGTGGTCATGTTGGCTGTCACGACACGGCAGCGATCGCTCCCGGACTTCGAGGCTACGGGTAGGCCCGTGGGGCTTCCTGACTCGGGGGAGGTTCCCCTCGTGTCGCTGAGCACGTTCAAGGGCTTGATCGTGGGTCAGCAGGGCCGCCCCGTCGTCGTGAACATCTGGGCGTCGTGGTGCGCTCCATGTCGAACGGAGATGCCGTTGCTGCAACGAGCCGCCGACGCCTACACCGGTCGAGCGGTCATCCTCGGTGTGGCCTCCAACGACGACCCGGACGCGGCTCGGCTGTTCCTGAAGGAGTTCGGGTTGACGTACCCGAACGTGTTCGACCAGACCGGCGACATCCGCGTGGCACTTGGTCTCACCGCCTATCCGACAACGTATGTGTTCGGGGTCGACGGGCGGCTCCGAGCCCGGGTGGCCGGTGGCGTGTCGGAGCAGAGGCTCACCGCGCTGATCGAGGACGCGCTGGCGTGAGGGACTATGGCCTGCTCGCCAGCGTGGTCGTGGCATTCGCCGTGCCGGCGCTCCTGGCGGGACGTTGGCCGTTGCGGAGCTTCGATCCACCCATCGGGTTCGTCGATGCCGGCATCGGACCGGCCGTCGCCGGTCTCGCCGTGGGCCGCTTGATGACGCTCGTCATCGATGATCGGCGGGCCCTCGGACGGGTCGCCGACATGCTGATCATCCGCAGTGGCGTCGAGTTCTGGCCTGCCGTGGTGGCCGCGGTGGGAGTAGCTGCGTTGGCTGCGAGGCGTGCTCGGGTTCCCGTGATCGCCAGGCTGGCCGATCTGGCACCCCTGGCCATGGTCGGCTACGCGATTTACGAGGTCGCGTGTGTGCTTCGTGACGGCTGTTACGGACCGGCGAGCCCCATCGGGCTGCGGCCGGACGGGTTGTCGACGCGGATGCTGCCGGTCGGCATCGTGATGGGCGTCGCCATCGTGGCTGGCGCCTGGGTCGTGAGACGGGCCAATGGCCGGTGGTCGCACGTGGTCGATCTGCTCGCCTCGATCGCCATCGTCGCCACGGTCCGGGCTGTGGCGTCGTTCTGGCTGCCGCACGTGGGCGGCGGCTTGACCCGTCCGCACCGCCAGAGCCTCGTCATCGCCGTGGTGGCCACGATGGCGCTGGCCGTGATGGCCCTGCGGCGCCACCGGGCTTCTCGGCCGATACCGGAGACGGCCCGATGATCAATGCACCCATTGCCCTGGCGCTGGCCGCCGGGATGGTGGGTGCCTTGAACCCGTGCGCCTTCTCGCTACTCCCGGCATATCTCGGGTTCTTCGTGACCGGAGACGACCGCGCCGCGCCGCTCGAGCGGCGAGTGGCACGGGCGGTCGGGTCGGCGGTCGCGGTGACGGTCGGGTTCGTGATCGTGTTCAGCGTGTTGGGCCTGGTGCTCGATCAGATCGCAGGGAGGGTCCGCCAGCAACTGCCGTGGATCGGCATCGCCGTGGGTGTGCTGCTCGTCACCGCGGGGCTCGCGTCCATCGCCGGGCGCAGCCTCTCGCTGCGCGTCCCGACGGTGCGCGCTGTGCACGGTCGGAGTTTCGCGGCGATGATCGCGTACGGCGCGGTCTACGCCGTGGCGTCGCTGTCGTGCACGATCGGCCCGTTCCTGGCCGTCACCTCTACCGCGATCGACCGATCCCTCATCGGTGGGCTGGCCACCTACCTGGCCTATGCCGTCGGGATGGGTGTGGTCATCATGATCATCGCCGGGGCCGCCGCGCTGGCCCGGCCCGGAGCAGCCGTGCGATTGCGGCGCCTGTCGCGATACACGGGCCGTCTTGGCGGACTCCTCATGGTCGTCGGTGGCGCCTACGCCATCTTGTACGCGCGTTGGGAGCTTCGCGTGTATGACGGCCGGCTCGAGACCGACCCTGTCGTCGATGCCGGGGAACGCATCCGTATCGGGTTCGTACGATGGATCGAACGGCTCGGCGCGCCGCGCCTCACCCTGATCGTGCTCATCGTGACCGTCACCGTGCTGGTCGTCGGACGCTCACACCAGAACTCGACCTACGCCTCCAAGGCAGATGACGCATGAACCAGGGGCATCCCCTCGGTTCTTGCGCCCCGGGAGACGGACCGGTCACGTCCGACCGAGCCGCCCGGTGATTCTTCCCGTCGCTGTGACCGGTCTCCTCGTCGTGGCACCGGCCCGCCTGGCGCCCGTCGCCACAACGACACAGTGGAGTTGAAGTGTGTCAACGAGATCGGGGTCGTCGACCGCGCCGTCATGCGACGGCCGTGGCGCGCTGGGCTCAACCCGGATGGGCTACGAGACGATGTAGTAGTAAGCCGAGGACGATGCGCCGAGCTGGGTCCGAGCCCAATCGGCGCTCGCCATGACACACGAGGACACTCCCAGATGGGCGAAGCCAACGTCGGCATGTGGTCGGTATTCCTGATCAACACCACCGTCATCTTGGTCGTTGCGCTCGGCTTCTACCAGCCGTCATCGGCCCGCGATTGGCGGGCACTGCGCATGTTCAGCGGATTCATCGTTGCCCTCTTCCTGGAGATGTACGGATTTCCGCTCACGGTGTTCCTGCTCGCCGGACTGTTCGGGAGCCGCTATCCGGGCCTGACCGTCGGAGAAGGCGGTGGCCACCTGTGGAGCGACCTGATCGGCTGGACCGCCGATCCGCGGCTCAGCCCCTTCCACCTCGCCAGCTACATCGGTATCGCCGCCGGCTTTGGTCTCCTGGCCGCCTCGTGGCGGGTCCTGTGGGCAGCCCAGCGCTCGGGCGAGATCGCTTGTACCGGGCCCTACTTCAGGATCAGGCATCCGCAGTATGCAGGCTTCCTCCTGATCATGACCGGGTTCTTGCTGCAATGGCCCACGATCGCCACGCTGATCACGTTCCCGATCCTCCTCGCCCGGTACCGCCGATTGGCCCTGGACGAAGAACGAACGATCGAACAGCTCCACGGCGATCGCTGGCTCGACTACGCCAACACCACGCCCCGGCTGATCCCTCGGTGGCGCAGTGGTCGCGCGCGCCCAGCTGGCAGCGCGGGTTCGCCCAATGAGACCTCGGTCGACACGAGAAGCCCCGATACCTCGGACATCCCCGTCGTACCGCTCAACCCGCACCGACCTCGAGCCGCCACTCCCGGTTGAACCAAGCACGAGCACGGAGCCGTCGATTTCGTCGGTCAGGCGACTTCCGAAGCACTCGGGATCTGGCCCACTTCCTGACGCGCCGGCTCGCCAGCTGAGCTGGTTCGGCATGGTCGGCCCCCTCAGCCGCGTCGTTGAGGCGGTCGTGGCGGCCGAGCACCGCCGCATCGATGTTCAGCGCTGCGTAGCAGCGAACGTGACCGTTCAACCGGCTGCAACGGCGGTGCCGTACGCCGATACCGGCCGAGATGACGCCCTTGGCGCGCAGCCTACGGAATGTGCGATCCGATTCGCGGGTCCAACGACCGACTACGTGGTGCGCGCTCTCGCGCCTCGGCCGCGTGGGGCGGGTTTCGACGGAGCTAGAGCCGGCTTGGTCTTCCGGCCCTTGATCGGCTCGGGGGCCGGTGTCGGTTCGGCGGGAGTGTCGTCCTCGACGTCTTCGTCGCCGGCTCCGACGGTGGTGAAGTTTCGCTCGATCATGGCGATGACGTCTTCGAGCACGAACCGCCATTTGCGGGCGCCGGGCATACGGCTGGCCTTGAGATGGCCCAACTGCACGGCCTTCATGACGGTGCGGATGTCGAGCTGGAGAATGTCGGCGACCTGCCCGGTGGACAGGATCGGCGGGTAACTGCGCCGGATGGCGTCGTAGCGAGGGTCAGTTGTGAGGTCCATCGCGGGAAGTCTACCAATATTGGAGACTATTGGTGACCGTTGGGTAGACGGGGTCCCCGAGGACGGCGCCGTTGCCAGCCGGCTCTTGGTCGAGCGGTCCGAGGCCATGAGCTCCTCGTATGTTCAGCTAGGCCCGCGGGCGGGGTGCGATCGTGAGCGACGGCACGGCTGCACCGTTGCGCAGCACGCACCCGACGGCGTCGCCGCGCCGCGCGAAGTCGACGGTGATGCACCTTCCCAGACCGCTCGACGCCCCGACCACGATGGTTCGCATCACGTCCTCGATTCGTTGCTCAGACCGACCCGGCGTCCACCGACCCGGGAGGGCCCGCTGCGACCGCCGGGCATTCGGCTCATCTTCCGAAGCGCACGCACACCAACGTCCGGGGATCGTGCCGGCGAGCTACCCGGTCCCCATGCCCTTCGGGACGAGCGTTGCCGGATCGATCTGGCCCGTGAACAGACCCGCGGAGAACGCCTGATCAGTGAACAACACGGCGCCACTCACCACGCCCATCCGCCCGCTGTTCACGAGGACGAGCGGCCACGCCTGCTCCTGCGGGGTCGCCATCCGGCCGAGCGTGGGATAGGGGTACTGCTCGAAGAACTCCTGCCCGATGTCCTCGACCGTCGGCACCATGAACGGCGTGCTGGTCGGGCACGGCGCGATGCAGTTGACCCGGATACCCCGCTGCCTGCCCAGCAGGTACGCCTGCTGCAGCGACCAGACGATCAACGCCTCCTTGGACACGGAGTACCCGTCACGGACCAACGTGGGATGCTCCTCGCACCAACGCCGGGCCTCGACCGGACCCCATGCCGAAAGCAGGTCGGTGATGGCCGCCATGTTGGCCTGCCAGCCCATCCCCGCCATGGAACTGATGCTGGCGATACCACCGCCGTCGACCAGAGCTGGGAGCACTGCCTCGGTGAGCTGGCGGGCTCCCACGTAGTTCACGAGCATGCACTGCACGGGACCGAACGTGTGGGGAACCCCTGCACAGTTGAACACGTGATCGATGGGCCCGGCGTCTCGTATCGATGCTGCCGTGGCCTCGACCTGTCCCGGGTCCGAGAGGTCGGTTGCGTGGAAGGCGACACAGGGCGATGTTGGTTTGCGTAGATCGACGGCGTGCACGTTGGCGCCGAGCTCACCGAGGATGCGGGCCGTCTCGGCCCCCATTCCCGAGCTCGCCCCGGTCACCACGACGGTCGTGCCGGCGTAGCCCAGGATGTCCGGATCGGCCATGAGAAACTCCAAGGTCTCGGGTGTCCGGTGACACGGCGTCGTGTGCGGGACTGCGGGCTGGGGGCTGGGGGCTGGGGGCTGGGGGACGTTCGGGCGTGCGGCTACGGAGCGCCGGCGCTCACAGGACCGGGCAACACGGTGACCGGCACGCTCGTGGGGCCCAGCACGCTGCCGGAGTGGAGGAACTCGACGGTATCCTCGTCGACCTCGTAGCGCGGGTAGCGGGCGAGGAACTCCTGGAGGGCGATGCGTCCCTCGATGCGGGCGACGGCTGCGCCGAGGCACACGTGAGCGCCGTGGCCGAAGGCCAGGATGCGCGGGTTGGAACGCGTGATGTCGAACTCCTCGGGCCGCTCGAACTCGCGCTGGTCGCGGTTGCCCGATCCCAGCAGCAGTGCGACCTTCGACCCCTTCGGTATCGCGACGCCGTGGAGCTCGACGTCGCGAGTGGTCGTCCGGGCCATGAACTGCGTGGGACTGGTGTAGCGCAGCAGCTCCTCGACGGCGCCGCTCATCAGCCCCAGGTCGGCCAACAGCAGGTCGCGCTGGTCGGGGTGCTGGGCGAACAGCCGGACGCCGTTGGCGATCAGCTTCGATGTCGTCTCGTGGCCGACGGTGATGAGCAAGAAGCAGTAGCCGATGATCTGCGCGTCGGCGAGCGGTACCCCGTCGATGGTTGCGTCGACCAGCATCGTGACCAGGTCGTCGGTGCCGTGCTGGCGGCGGGCCATGCTGAGCTCGTAGGGGCCAGCGCCCCGATCTGGTTCGCGCCCTCGGTGGCCGCGGGCGGCGGCGTCGGGTTCCCTGGCTCCCGGGTCAGCAGGTCATCGGTCCACTGGCGGAGGTGATCGTGATCTTCGGGCGGTACGCCGAGCATGGTGCCGATGATGGTCGTCGGTAGCACGGCGGTGAACTCGTGCACGACATCGAACTCGGAGCGACCGTCCAACCGGTCGGCGGATCCATGATGATCATGATCTCCATAGACGGGTCGTGAGGCTCCAGACCCACGCCGTTCGTCGACGTGAACGTGCCCGGGTCGTGCAAACCGGCGAACACGTCGGCGAACCTCGAGAGCCCACAGAAATCGAGACGCTCGTTTCTACCGGCCCACACCACTGCTATGCGATGGTGATTCGATGATCAGCCGCTATCGCGTGTGGGTCCGCCAGTTCTCCGCCGGTACCTGAGCGCGATCCTGCATGGGATCGGGGAGCTCCCGCGCCTCGCCAGGGACGACGTAGGCAGTGCCGGAGAGCAACCGCCGAGCGGTACGGGTGACGCCCTGGCCGACGCCCTGGCCGACGACCAACCTGTTTGCTGTCGCCGGCATGAAGGATGGTTGCCACCGGGGTCCTTTGCCGTCCGATACGCGATCCCGCGGGATCGCGTATCGGACAGGGAACCACCACGGCAGTGGGGTCACGCCGGAGTTTCGGCCAGCCAGAGCTGGCCGGGACTTCCGTCCCCGATCAAGGCCCATACGAGGAACCCGCCTCCAAGCGCGACGGCAGGTCCGATGCCTCGGGCCCCGAGGCTGGCGGGATCGAACTGGACGATCGACGATCCATCGGCGAGATAGGAGACGGTTGGCCCGGTGGATTCGTCGCCTTCAATGTTCTGGGGGAACAAGACGTGCTGGGGGAACAAGACGAGTCCCGGGTTGACTTCGTCATGAGCGGCTTGGACTTCGGAAATGGTGTAGGAGAACACCGTCTCGTTTGTGTCCGGGTCGATGAAGGCCAAGCCGACGTCGGATGCATCGGGGTCCTGTCCGATCGGGGCTAGGCGCAGGGCAGGCCGCGTGCCCGATGTCCTCCCCGTGGGGCCGTATCGGAAGATGAGCTCATCGGTTGTGGTGTCTCTGAGCTCCATCGTGGACTGGTGGGAGTCCATCGTGAAAGCGAGTGCTCCCTTGACGATGGTGATGGGGTTGATCGCTGGCCCCGGTGCCATGACGGATCCCAGGTTGACGAGGAGGAGGCTCTCAGCGTCGTTGCCGACGATGTGGACCTTGGTCGTGATCTCCTCCCACTGGGGGTCGGGGTCTTCGTCGGCAACGGTGAACTGACCGAGCCGGAGCCAACTCCGGCCATCTGGGCTCGTCCAGACCTCCCGCTCACGCGAAGCGTGACCAGTTCGCGCAGCGTCAGACCCGGCGGCGGGGCTGGTGATCGCAACGAGTCCGTCACGAGTGCGACCGGCGCCGGCGAGCTGGTCGGTACCGAAGGTGGAGGCGAGCTCGATGGGCTGCCAGGACAGGCCATCGGGACTCGTCCACAGTGATGGGCTTGTCCAGTCGTACGCCCAGTCGAGTGCAACGAAGCCGTCGCCCAGGCTGTACCACGAATCTTGAGCCGCTGGCGGCGCGCCGCTCGAGGACGTGAAGGTGGTGCCGTCGGTGCTCGAGAACGACCAGTTGTTGTCGGGGCCGCCGCCGGTCTGGCCACCCACGACGAACCGGTCCGGGCCGACTGCCGCCTCGAGCATGCTCACGTCGGCGACGTCGAGGGTGACCGCATTCCAGGTGCTCCCGTCGAGTGAGGTCCATAGCGTGCTCGGGGCTTCGCCGAGGGCCAGCCAGCCCCGCCCGCCCTGCACGACGGTCGCGACCCGCCCGGGGATCGATAGCGGCCGCCAGGTGAGCCCGTCGCTCGTGGCATGGGCGGCGCCGTCGACGATCGCCACGGCGCCGTCGGTGATGGCGCTGAGCTCGGTGACCGCAACTGGACATCGACATCAGGTGGTGTGGGCGGTGGGACGACCGCTGAATCGTAGGGGAGGTTCCGCGTACTCCTCGAGCGTGTGTGCGAGCCATCCGGCCGTGCTGGAAAGGGCGTAGATGGTGTCACCGGCACCGGCCGGCATGTGGGTGGTGTAGGTGAGGACGGCAAGCGCGAGCTCGACATTGGGGGCCACCGCAAGCCGCGCTCGAGACGCCTCGATGACGGCCCGGGCCACGGCGAGGCGACGCTGGTCGACCCGCGCGCTCTGGATGATCTCGAGAAGGGGAGCGACCCGGGGGTCGCCGCTGCGGTGGACCGGGTGTCCGAAACCGGGGACGCGTGCGCCGTCACGAAGGAGATCGCCGATCAGGCGGGGCGCGTCGTCGGGTCGGAGGCACTGCATGAAGAGCTGGTGGGCCCGTCGGGCGACCGTGCCGTGGAGCGCTCCGTCGACGGCGCCGAGGCCGGCTATGACACAGGCGTAGGGGTGGGCCCGGCCGGACGCCGCGGCGCGTACCGCGGTCGTGGCCACGGTGAGCTCGTGATCGGCGAGCAGGATCAGAGCGGCGTTGAGGGCTCGGATCGACACGGCGTCGGGTCGCCGAGCTGTGAGGCGCGGCCACATGCGACCGGCGATCGAGGCGGGGAAGCGCCGGTGATCGAGGGTGAGGACGGGAGTGGTGGCTCCTCGACGCGGCAATGCGTCGGCGAACGTGGCGAGTATGCGCATTCCGGCGATGGCAACTGCCTGGGGGCGCAGATCGGCTCGGTAGTGGTCGGTTGCCGAAGCAACGCCGGCGAGGATCCGGAGCTGATCGAGGGGAGGTGTGTCCTCGGGCAGGGCGTTGAGGATGACTCGGGAGCGCCGAACCACGTCGGCGTCGACGGTCATGGCACGTGCGTCGAGGTCGCCGGTCCAGAGCATGCGGGCCACGGCCTCGAACGGCTCGGTGACAGCCAGGTGGGCCGGGTCGAGGCCGCCCAAGCGGAGCGGCACTTCATCGAGGTGCAGGATGGATGTGGCCAGGGCCACGCCGAGCCCGCCGCCTGAGTCGGCCCTGTGTCGGCTTCGGCGTGCGAGGCGTTCCACATCGCCGGGGTGGAATCGGCTGGTTCGGCCGTCATCGGCGAGGCGTCGGCGCAGCAGGCCTCGACTCACGTACGCGTACACGGTCGCTGGCTTCACACCGAGGCGGCGTGCCACCTCGGTGGTCGTCAGCTCGTCGGGAATCGCCATCGGGGCACACCTTAGTTGATGGCGAATCAATGTTGATCAATATCAAGGTTGACGACAGTGCTCGTAGGGCGCACGGTGGAATCATGACTCAGCCTGATGTACCAGTCCCCGGCCTCAACGGTGTTGTCGTTGCCGACACCTCGATCGGCGATGTCCGAGGCGTCGAAGGCTTCTTCCACTACCGCGGACATTCCGCGACCGAGCTGGCTGAGCGCTACGCGTTCGAAGATGTCTGGCGGCTCGTGATCGACGGGGCGCTGCCCACGGACGACAACGACCGCAGGGGGTTTCAGCACGAGGTGCGTGGGTTGCGAGAGCTCCCGCCTGGAGTCGCCGCTGCCCTGGGCGAGGTCGTCGGCCAGGCCCCTCGGTTCACCGATGCCGTTCGTAGTTCATTCTCGATCGTCGCTGGAGCACTCGATCTGGCCCCGCTCGCCGATCGGGGCTTCACCGGGCGGCGAGCCGACGCCTTGCGTCTCGGAGCTCTCGTGCCCGTGGTGGTCGCGGCTGCATGGCGTGCCCGCTCAGGAGCGCTCGCCCTGTCGGCCCGTCCAGGGCTCGGGCACGCGGCCGATTTTCTCTGGCTCCTGGGTGGTACCGAACCGGACCCTGTTGCTGTGCAGGCTCTCGAGCGCTATCTCATTCTGACGATCGACCATGGGCTCAATGCATCGACGTTCACGGCCCGCGTCGTGGCTTCGACCGGGTGCGATCTCGGTGGCTGCCTCGTTGCCGCGTTCGCCGCACTGACCGGCCCGTCCCACGGTGGAGCGCTCGGCCAAGTCCTGGACCTGCTCGACGAGATCGGCGACGACGACGATCTCGAGACCTCGATCCGGGCGAAGCTCGATCGGGGCGAGCGGCTCCCTGGGTTCGGTCACGCTGTGTACCGCACGGCCGACCCGAGGACGGCGGTTCTCGCCGATGTTGCCAGCCGGCTGGGAGGTGCGCGCCTCGAGCTCGCTCGCGAGATCCGAGTCGTCGCTGATCGGCTCCTCGCCGAACGCAAGCCCGAGCGACCTCTTCAATCCAACGTCGATTACTTCGCTGCCGTGACCCTTGAAGCGATCGGGATTCCGCGACCGATGTTGACCGCCGTCTTCGCGATCGGCCGGTGCATCGGCTGGCTCGCCCACTCGCTCGAGCAGGCCGACGACACCAAACTGATCCGACGGAGTTCTCGATACGTCGGACGTGACCCTGTCATGGCCTCGTACGCCGTCGGTTGACCTCAGCCGCCGGCTGACCTCAATCGTCGTTGAGACCGTCGAGCCTCCCATGCGGTCGACGGCATCCCGACGGTCCCCGGGCTGGCCTCGTCACCACAATCGGCGGCACGGCGATCCCGTACCGGCTGCACCGGCTCGGGCGATGCCTCGGCGGCTCAGCCGGCGGCACCAGAGCGTTGGATGGCCCGGGTGTCGGTGCCCAGGTACGAGGCGATGACGAGTGGGTTGTTGCGAACCTCGTCGGGGGAACCCTCGGCGATCACCGAGCCGGCTTCCAGGCAGTACACACGGTCGCTGATCGACATGATCAGCGGCATGTCGTGCTCGATGACGACGACCGCAGCCTGGAGCTCGCGCTGCACCCGCTTGATCAAGGGGGCAAAGGCTTCCGTCTCGCGCTGGGCCACGCCACCGGTGGGCTCGTCGAGGAGCAGCACCCGAGCCCCGGTTGCGATGAGGCAGGCCAGCTCCACGATGCGCCGGGTGCCCGTCGACAGGTCGGAGATGAAGTTGTCGGCGAACAGGCCGAGGCCGAGGAACGCGATGATCTCTTCCGACTCGCTGCGCTTGCGCTTCTCCGACGCCGGTGACGGGGGCAGGTGGAACAGGCTGGCCAAGGTGTTGGAGCGTTCCCGGGATTCGAGGGCCATGAGGATGGTCTCGCGCACCGTGAGCGCCGGGAAGAGGCTTGCGTCCTGGAAGCCTCGACCGAGGCCGAGCGCATGGCGCCGGGGCGAGCTGAGGTGGTCGATCGGTTGGCCCAGCACCGAGATGTGACCGGTGGATGGAACGAACCCGCTGATGGCGTTCATCAGCGTCGTCTTGCCGGCGCCGTTGGTACCGATGAGTCCCACGATCTCGCCGGCGTCGACATGGAGACTGACGTCGTCGACGGCGACGAGGCCACCGAAGTGCACGTTGACTCCCCGGGCCTCGAGCCAGTGGACGCCGGGCGCGATCGAGGCCGGCGCCGCACGCACAGGGATCGTCTTCACCGGTGCCCGTACGGTCGAGCCCAGCCGATCGGCGTAGCGCTTCTCGACCACGTCGACGAGCACGTCGCGTATGTTGTAGCCGGCCTGGACGAAGCCGCCAGGGAAGTACAGCAGCAACACGAGGAGCCCGATGTCGGCGGTGAGGAGGTCGATGGCATCCCAGCCGGGGAACAGCAGCGGCACGCCGACGACCCACAGCGCACCGATGATGGGCCCGGCCACCGACCCGATCCCACCGATGATGGCGATGGCCACGACCCGCAGCGACGCGTCGATGTAGAACGGACTCTGGGCGCCAGCCGGCTCGAACACGGGAAGCAGGTACACGAGCAGACCGCCGGCCATGGCCGCGATACCGCCGGACACGGCGAACGCGGTGAGCTTGGCGACGGTGGGAGAGACGGTGACAGCCGCGGTCATCCGCTCGTTGTCGCGCACGGCGATCATGCGCCGACCCGCTCCGGTGCGGCGGAGCTGGCACACGACGATCACGCACAGGGTCAGGAAACCCATACACAAGAGGAAGTACGTGCGCGGCGGGGTGAAGTCGAGCCCACCGATCTTGGGGCGCGGTTGGCGCGAGATCGAGGCCTCGCCACCGTTCCATGCCTCCTGGCGCAACAGCCAGCCTCCGACCATCGCGGCGAAGGCCAGGGTGGTGGCAGCCAGGAACAGCCCCTTGAGCCGCAAGGCCGGGAGACCCACGAGTACCGCGAACACGACGCCAACCAGCGTCCCGAGCACGAGCGCGACCAGCCACGGCAGCTCCAGCGAGAAGTCGAAGGCGTTGTGGCCGAGCACACCGATGGTGACCGTGTGGCCCTGGTTGAGGGCCAGGGTGGCCATCCCGCCGACGCCGGCGAACGCAGCCTGGCCCAGCGAGAGCTGCCCGGCCCAGCCGGTCAGCAGCGACACCGACAAGGCGACCGCTGCGAGCAACGCCACCTGCGACCACGACAACAGCTCCGACGACTTGTTGAAGAACAAGGCGGGTACCAGACACAGGATCAACAACAAGAGCCCGATGCCCATGGCCGAGAGGTGCCGGATCCACCAGATCTGGCGCAGGTGCTCGGGAATGGGTTTGATCTTCGTTCCGACCCGGAACCCGGTTTCATCGGCCGGTCCACCGGATCGAGCCTGCAGGAGCAGCAGCACCAGCACGGTTACGAGAATGAAGAGGTCGATGATGCCGACGTTCTGGTTGAGATTCAGCGCGATGGCGTTTTCGCCCATGCCGATGACCAGACCGGCGATGAGAACGATCGGGAACGATCGCATCCGGGCCACGAGGGCGACGAGCACGGCCCGCAGCAGCAGGTCGGACGACGAGACCCCGTTCAACTGCTGGACGGTCGGGGTGGTGATGGGTGCCATGACGATCTGGGTGTAGGCGGCCAGGCCTCCTGCGATGCCCCAGACGATCGTCGACACCCGCCGGGGGCTCACGCCGACGAGCCTGGCGTTCTCCGGCGAGTCGGCGACGCCGCGGATGTGGAGCCCGAACTTGGTCTTGGTGAGGAACAGGCCCAGCACCACGACAACGGGGAGGATCAGGATGAGTGCGGACGTTTCCCGGGGGCCCAGACGGAGCCCGTCGAAGATCCGAATGTCGGCCCAGTCACCGGTGAAAGCGGTGGGAATGTTGCCGAAGACGTCGGGGAAGGCCAGCGTGATGATGGCCAGGATGAGCTGCGCCACCCCGACGGTGGCGATGAACAACACGACGCGCGACGCCTCGAAGAGGCGCCGGACCACGACGAGCTCGGTGATGATGGCGAACACCGCCCCGCTCGCCACGCCGAGGATCAGGGCCGGGATGTAGGGGACGCCATGGGCCACGGCCACGAGAGCGAACAGGTTCACCCCGAAGGCACCGATCGCCGCCTGGGCGAAGTTGAGGATCCCCGCCGAGCGGAAGATGAGCACCAGCCCGGCCGCGATGACCGCATAGCTCAGGCCGCGAATGGCGCCGTTGAACAGCACCTGCCCCGGTAGGCGCCAACCCAGCCAGGAGTCGACGCCGATGGTGGTGGCCAAGCCGTTCACCGTGTCGAGCACCTTGAGCCCGCTGAGCCCGTTCAGGCCGTCAAGCATGCTGAGGGCACCGCTCACGGCTGGCCCGCCCCGAGGAACACCGCGTGCACGATGTCGTCACGCTCGGCCAGCTCCCGGGTGGGGCCCTCGAATCGGATTCGGCCCTTCTCCATGAAGATGGCGCGATCGCACAAGGCCAGGGCGATGTTCAACGACTGCTCGACGATGATCATCGTCTGGCCCCGCTCCTTCAAGCGCTCGACGACGGTGATCAACTCCTGCACCACGATCGGCGCCAGTCCCAGCGACAGCTCGTCGATGATGAGCACCTCGGGCTGGTGCACCAGCGCCAGGGCCAGGGCCAGCATCTGACGCTGACCGCCCGAGAGGCTTCCGGCCCGTTGGCGCAGGCGCTCTTCGAGCACCGGGAACACCTCGAAGATCGTCTGACGACGGGCCTCGAACTCTTCCGGGGTCAGCGCCAACGACGTGGCGAACATCTTGAAGTTCTCCTCGACCGACAGGCCGGGGAAGACGCCCGCCCCCCCGCGCACGAGGACGATCCCCTGCCCCACACGCCACTCGGCCGGCGCGAACGTGATCGTTCGGCCCTTGAAGCGCACGACGCCGCGATCAGGGATCCCCAGACCGGCCACGGCCTTGAGCAGCGTCGACTTGCCGGCGCCGTTGGTACCGAGCAAAGCCAAGGCCTCACCCTGGGCCAGGTCGATGCTGCAATCGAACAGCACCTGAACGGGCCCGTACGAGTAGTCGAGGTTGCGCACCTGGAGCACCGGGATGCTCTCGGGGTCGTCGGCCATGCGGGCCTGTTCCTCCTGCTCCTCCTTGAGCTCCGACACCACGAGCGACAGGTCGCGACGCACGTACCGGGAGCCGTAGACCACGAGGATGGAGCCGAGGATGATCGCCGGAGGGACGAGCGCGGTGAGCGCGGTGCGCTCGCCGAACTCGTCGCTCATCGAGCCCCCGAGGAGATTGCCTCCCACGCCGCCGATGAGCGTGAGGTACAGGCCGACGAGCGAGAAGGCCATCGACCGCATCTTGTAGGGGACGACCGACGCAATGGTGGGGCCGGTGAGCGCGAATGCCGAGGCCTGAAACCCGTTGGCCAAGGCGTACATGGCGATGAGGACGGCGGGGGTGTGGAAGCGGAGCCCCACCGTGAAGACCACGCCGTAGACGCCGATGAGGATCCCGGCCAGTCGCAGCACCAGCTCGGGTGACTTGCGGAACAGCCGGTCGCCGATCCGCCCGACGATGGGGACCATGATGATCGCGGGAATCCACGAGATGCCGAGGATCCAACCCCGCTTGTCGGCGTCGTAGGCGTACTCCTCCTCCAACAGCAGCGACATCAGCCCGGGCGCAGCGAACAGGGCGAAGCCCATGGCGCCGAGCCCCACGACCATGAAATAGAAGGTGCGCACCTTCTTCAGACGGGCGAAGGCCGCAGACAGGGAGATGGGCGGGCCCGAGTTGTCGGTGCCCAGCGTCTCGCCGAGCACGTCTTGCTGCTCGTACTGACCACGCCGGGGGTGCTTGAGCAACAGCGTGACGAAGATCAGGATCATCGGCGGGATGGCGAACAGGTAGAAGGCCCAGCGCCAACCCTCGACCCCGCCGGCCATCCCCGCGATGCCACCGGCGAGGAACGGGCCGGTGAACTGACCGAACGGTCGCGCCGATGCCTCGATGGCGAAGATCGTGTTGCGGGCCTGGATGGGATACCCGTCGGCCAGCAGCGACGACGTGTTGGGAATACGGCTGGCTTGGCCGAAGCCGTTGCCGATCACGAACAGCGCCATGAGGAACATCGACGGGGCGAGGCCCATGAAGAACGTGAACGCGCCCCAGATCGCCGCGCCGGCGGCCATGATCTGGATGCGATTGAAGCGATCGGCCATCCATCCGAACGGCAGCGACCCGAGCACGAGCACCAGACCGAACAGCCCGGCGACGCCGAGCACCGTGGTGTCGCTCACGCCGAACGTCGCCTGGATGTCGGGCAGCAACACGAGCATGGCGACGCGTGGCCACTCGTCGACAACACCGTGACACCACAGCACCCCGACGAGACCCTTGCCGCCGACATCGAACGACTCACGCAACGAAAGGCGCTTGTCGCCCATGCCGGGCAGCTGCTCGCTGAGCACGAGCTCGTCGCGCGCCGACTGCTCCTGGCGACGCTTGGTCTCCTCGATGAGGACGGCGGCCGTCAGATCGGCCGCATCGACCTCGAGGTCATCGTCGACCACGCCTCACTCCTTCGTCTGTGCTCGGGAGGTCCGGACGGCACACGAACCGGTGGCCGGCGCACAGGCACCGGCCACCGGTTCGTGACGTGAATCTCGAGTAGCGGGTACTAGCCGATCTCGACCAGGTCACCCTGCAGGCTGTAGCTGTTGGTCGCTCCGTCGTAGACGAGCTCCTGCATGGCCTTGCTGGCGAAACGGACGCCCGGGCCCCACTGCTTGGGCACGAGGGTGTTCTGCATGGGGAAGGCCGGGAGCCCTTCCAAGGCGGCCACGATCTTCTCTTGGGTGACCTCGGGGCCGACCTGGGTCAAGACGGCGACGAGCATGTCGATCTGCGTGCAGATGTTGCTTGCGGCCGAGTAGTCGAACGTGCCCGGCTCGAACTCGTCACCGCCGAGCTCGACGAGCTGCTCGTTGCACGACTGCGCCCACGCCTCCTCACCAACGAGCGACGGCGGCAGCGTGTAGGTCATGACCCGCTCACCGTCGGCGATCTCGGTGGTGTTGAACGCCTTGTGGAAGAGCTCGTTCGCCGAGTTCGAGCCGATGTTCGACCACAGCCACGTCGGGGTCAGCCCCTGGTTGAACATGTCGGTCTGAAGACCCACGTGGTTGGTGGTCTGCGTGAAGCCCAGCACGATGTCGACCTCCTGGCCCACGAAGTCGGTCGCGGCCGTCGAGAGGATCGCTCCACCCTGCGGGTCGGTCGGGCCGGTGAAGTCGGTGCGGTACGAGATGTAGTCGATTCCCGCGTCGTCGAGGAGCGGGAACACGACCTCCTCGACGGCGTCACCGTGCTCGGTGAACACCGCGCCGTACCAGACCCCGACCTTCTTGCCCTCGAGCTCGGCAAGGTAGTTCTGGGCCGAGGTCGCGAAGGCCTGCTCGATGCTCGGCGGGATGGCGAACATGATGCCCAGATCGCCTCCGGCCGCCTCGACGGCGGCCTCCGAGAAGTCTTGCTGGCCGATGATGATCGTGCCGCCCTCGGCTACGCAGGTGGCCTCGTTCCAGCCGCCCTGACCGAAGACCATCACGTTGCGGCGGTCCTCGGTGACCTTGAGGCAGGCCGCCCCACCCTCGCGAGCGAGGATGTTGTAGAGCACGGGCTGGTAGTCGACCTGGCGGCCACAGATGCCGCCGGCCTCGTTGATTGCCTCGATGAACGGGGTCGCCAGCGTGGTGACGTTGAGCCCGCTCGCCGCGAAGCCGATGTCGGCCAAGGGCTTGAAGTCGATGCTCACCAAGGCCATGTTGAGCGTGTCCTCGGTGATACCGAGTTCCTCGTCGGCGTTGGCCGTGCCCTCGGGACACGCCCCAGGCACGAGGCGCCCGTCGGCCCCGATGGTCGGCAGCGCCGGATCGACGGCTGCGGTGGTCGTCGTCGGATCACCGGGTGTTGCCGTCGTCGGAGCCACCGCCGCCGTGGTGGGCTCGGCCGGCGCGGTCGTCGTGGCATCGCCCTCGACCGGAGCGGTTGTGGTGTCGCCGCTCCCTGCCTCATCATCATCGTCGCCGCATGCCGCGGCGGCGAGTGCCAGCACCATCCCGACGGTGAGCAGACGCGCCCACCTGCGCCCTGACCTGACCCGCATGTGTTTCCCCCTGTTGATCGACGATCGTCACAAACGCCGTGCCATCACGAGGCACGGTGATGAAGCTGTTCCAGCGGCCTCATCGCGGCGTCGCCAGCTCGCTCATGGTGCGATCCTGCGATCGTGCGCTGCCTGACCCCTGAATCTGAGCGAACCATAGGTTCGACGACCGGGTGGCTGCAACCTGTGGTGCCACGGGCGCGGGGCGCGACGATTCGGGAGCATCTCCGCTCGCCCGCCGGAAAGCTACTGATACCCGAGTAGCGAATCATCCTTCACATGTGAACCATCCGGTCCTACACTTCGGGCGGTGAGTGAAGAAACGAGCTCGTGGACGTTCTTGACGAATCACGCACACGTGCTGCTCTGCATTCGTCGTGATGTCGATATCCGCCTTCGCGACGTTGCCGCTCTCGTCGGCATCACCGAGCGGGCGGCCCAGAAGATCGTCGTCGATCTGGCCGAAGCCGGATACCTGCGCGTGGAACGAGTTGGCCGGCGGAACCGCTACACGATCGAGTCGCGTCGCCCGCTCCGTCATGCGCTCGAGCGCACCCACAAGATCGGGGAGCTGCTCGATCTGCTCGAGTCGAGCGTGCCGCGTCGGGTCACGCCACGAGCGCCACGAGCCTGATCGTTCCGAGAGTTGGTCAGCGTCGACGAGTGGTCTGCGAGACGCGCCCGAACGTCCTGAGCAAGACCCTGTACGGCAGGGCGCCGTAGGGCCACTGGGTGACGATGCGCCCCGATGGCGATTTGAAGTAGTTGTTGCTCATCGTCCACGACGTGCCCTCCATCTTGGACTGGAGCCACCTGTTCCAGCGCTCGTCGAAACGCGCCTTCACCTCGACGGCCGTCACCTTCTCACGCATCATGCGCTTGGCGGCTCGCACGGCGTACTCCGACTGGCGCTCGAGCATCTGGACGATCTCGCCGCCATTGGTACCCGGGCCGTACAGGATGAAGAAGTTGGGGAAGCCGGGCACGGTGACGCCGAGGAAGGCGTGGGGCTCGCCGGCCCAGTACTCGTGGAGGCTCGTTCCACCACGTCCGTACACCTCGATCTGGGACAGGTAGTTGGCGGGCTGGAAGCCCGTCGACATCACGAGGATGTCGATCCCCCGTTCGATGCCGTCGACATCAACCACGCCAGTGGGTGTGACAGAGGCCACGGCTCGCGGGACGAGCTCGACATTGTCCTGCTTGAGCGAGGGATAGAACGAGGTGGCAAAAATCGGACGCTTACCCGGATAGGGATAACTCGGGGTCACTGCGTCGCGCAGGTCGGGATGATCGACGAACTCCCGGTTGATGTAAGACCGACAGAACGCCTCGCGGGCAGCGTTGAGCTTCGAACCCGGACGGTAGATGTTGCCCCTCCAAGTGTTCTTCTCGAGCAGGTACATGAGCCGCAAGCGCTCCTTGCGGCGGCGCCAGGGCTTCGAGAAGCTCCTGCGTTCCTCGGGCGTGAAGTCGCGATCGCCCTTGGGCATCACCCAACCTGGCTCCCGCTGGAAGACAATCACCTTCTTCACGATGGGCTGGATCGCGGGGACGATCTGCGTCGCTGTCGACCCCGTTCCGACCACGGCGACGACCTTGTCGGTCAGGTCGTGCTCGTGCTCCCAACGCGAGGTGTGAAACGTGGGTCCGGCGAAGTCGTCGAGTCCCGGCCAGGTCGGGTACCGCGGCACGTTCAAGAACCCGACGGCGCAGACGATCATGTGGCACTCCACCGTCGTGCCATCGTCGAGGCGAACCGTGTAGGTGTGCGGATCCTCGTGCCAGGTGGCGTCGATGACACCGACGCCGAGACGGAAGTGCGGCCTCAGCCCGAACTCATCGACGGTGTCCTCGAGATAGCGCTGGAGCTCGGCCTGTCCGGCGTGGGTG
>JANLSK010000227.1:0-12288 GCA_031362415.1 Actinomycetes bacterium
AGCTCGCGACCGTGCCCCTTACCGGCCACTCCTGGCACCCCGACTGGAACTACGAGATCGCCGCCAAGCCCTCCCCAGCACCCCAAACTACACGCAAGTAGTTTTCACGCAGGCCCTTACCGGGCTCGCCCAGCGAATGATCTCCTCTGTTGCGGTGTCGAGCAGGTGGGTGTCGCCACCGAGCGACGCCGCCCGCAACGACGCCAGCTGCTCGGGGTGGTCCAGTAAGGCGAGGAGGCCGTGCGAGATCGCGTTGCGGGTGGTCTCGCTGCCCGCGATCGACAGGATCGCGAAGAAGAAGTCCAGCTCCAGCCCCGACAGCGAGGCCCCCTCGTTCTGGTCGATCTCGGCCGCCGCGAGGAGGCTCCATACATCGTCAGCTGGTTGGCGCCGCTTCGCCTCGCTCAGTTGCTGCGCATAGGCGAAGAGCTGCCGCTCCGCTTCGCTCGCCCCGACGGGCGCCGAGCTCGCGCCACCGATGATCGCATCGGTCTGGGCGAACACCCAGGACCGGTCGGCTTCTGGTATCCCGATGATGTCGCCGATGAGCTGCATCGGCAGCAGGTACGCGATGTCGCGCACGAAGTCACACTCGCCCATGCCGGCAACGACGTCGAGGATCTCGCGGGTCCGGATCAGAATCTGATCCTCTAACCGGCCGATCATCCGTGGCGTGAAGCCGGCGCTGATCAATGTGCGAAGGCGCGTGTGATCATGCCCGTCGGAATGCGTGAGGGTGTGACCCCTCAGCGCCGGGGTCGCCACGATGCTCGGGCCGTCCGCCGCCGAGAACGTCTCCGAGTCACGGCTCACACGCTGGACCTCGGCGTGGCGAACAACGACCCAGAACCCGATCGATGCCCCGCCCGGTCGGGGGGCCGCCGGCGCGTGCCATAACACTGCTCCCCGGCCACGCAACTCGACGAACAGTTCGTGAGGAAAACCGCCCCGGTACAGATCATGATCCGTGAGATCGACGCCGACGGCTGTACGACCACTGGTTTCTGCCGACGTGCCGATCGTCGCGATGTCGTTCGGTTCCGCGACTGGCACCGCCGCCGTGTTCAGCTGCTGATCGCCCGTCTCGGTGACGACCAGCGTCGAGCGAAGCGGTTGGCGTCGAGTTGGATCGGACATCATGTCAGCTCCTCGGGTCCGTGTGCGGCGGCGTCAGGGGCAATGCGCCACGGTCAAGTGGACTCGTTTGACGAGCTCGTAACCGTCCGCTGCCTCGTGGTCCCGGAGCCGTCGCTCGCATCCGTCACGGAAGCGTCGCAGATCGCGCTCGCTGAGCCGGCTGAGGAGCGCACCGAACGCGTGGGACCGCACCCAGAGCAGGTACCCGTCGACGTCTGGAAAGACGAACCGATGCTCGCTACTCGTGATTGCCACGCGTTCGAACCCCACATCCGAGAGGATCTGCGAGAGTCCGTCTGCTTTCAGCAACGGCGCTGTCTGCCCGGAACGAGTTCGCATCTCATTCGGCAGACCGATTTCTTCGATAACTTCGGGAAGCCATGGGTAGTCGAGCAGGGTGTCGGTGAAGGTCGACGCGGCGAAGCGACCACCGGCGCGCAGGACGCGTCGGGCCTCTATCGACGCGGCGGGCTGGGGAAAAAAGAACACGCCGAAACCGCACGTCAGCACGTCGAAGGATTCGTCGGCGAAATCGAGGTGCTCGGCGTCGCCGACCCGAACCTCGGCGTTTGCGACCTCGTCCCGGCGGAGTTCGTCGGCGGTCAACTCGACCATCCTTGGCGACAGGTCAAGACCGACAACGTGGCCACCGACACCCACAGCTTGGGACGCGGGTCGCAGGCACGCGCCGCGCCCGCATGCGAGGTCCAGCACGAGTTCACCAGGTTGTATTGCCGCTGCGTCGACAAGTGCTCGGCCAAAAACATCGAAGAGGTCTGCGCCAGCGCCGTAGGTCGGTGCCATCTCTGTGAACATACTGAGCACGCGTGCTTTCGCGTCAGCTTTGTCGCCCACCGCTACCACCGGCTCGTCACTCATCATCCAAACCCCGCTCGATCTCTGCTGCCCGCTCCACGATGCTGCGAGCCAAGCCGCGAACGTTGTCCAACGTGACGGTCATCCGTTCACCTCCGAGGAGGGTTGCTCGGGCGCATGTGGCACCGTTCCTGCCTGGGACCGGGTGGCCCTGGCCGAGGACGATCCTGACGACGGTGCGGCCACGAGCGCACGCGAGGTCATCACTCTCGTACCGGCCACGGCAACTCGACGGGCGCGCGGGTCTGACCGAGTTGTTCGAGCAGCTTCGCGGTGTCGGTCGGGGATGGAAGCGCCGCGATCTCGTTGGCCAGAGCCCGTGCGGCGGCTTGGTAGCGGCCGTCTTCGAGTACGGCGCGCACGGCGTTGGTGACCGCGCGGGGCGAGCGTGCGTGTTGGTGGATGGCGATCCCGGCGTCGAGTTGTGCCAAGCGCGAGGCGTTGGTGTTGTTGTCGGACGCGGCGAGGGGCACCGACACCACCGGCAGGCCGTGCTTGAGTGCACCCATCAACGATCCGTATCCGCCGTGAGCGACGACGGCGTCGCAGCGGGACAGCAGTGGTCCCTGCGGGACGTAGCGGGTCAGTCGCACACGCTCGGGTTGCTGACCGAACGACGCAGGATCGATCGAACGGCCCGTCGTCGCGATGACGTTGACGTCGACATCGCGTAAACCGTCGAGCACCATCTCGAAGACGCCGGGTTCACCGTTGAAGGTCGTCCCCAGCGTGACGTACACCGTCGGCCGGTCTGGCAGCCCGGCAAGCAGCTCGTCGACGGAGCCGTCGTCGGTCGTCTCGGGTTCGGGCGGTTGGATCAGGTGGGTCGTCGAACGTCGCGGCTGGTCAGTGCCGATCCAGCTGGCCGGGAGACCGACCAAGGTGAGCCAGCGGTCGATCGACGACAGCTCGGGGTCCTCGGGCAGTCCGGCGCGGGCGCGTGCTGCGCTGAACTCGCCGCCAGCGATGACATCGAGCCGGGAGGCTGGCCCAGGCGGATGGAAGTTGAACGTGGCGACCGGCGTCCCGGTCAGCTCGCCCGCGAGCCATGAACCCCAGAAGGTGGACTCGCGAACGATCACGTCGGGCCGGAGCTCGTCGATCAGTCCGGTCAGCGTCGGCAGCCAGGCTTCGGACTTCGCCAGGAAGTACCGCAACGCTGCTGCCGACCGCTCGGCCGGCGCCCGACTTATCTGGGATGCGATGAACGCGGCGCGATCGAATCCGATCTCCTCATTCACATCGGGGAGCACCCGGCTCGCCAGATCGCCGAGCTCGGGACTCTCTGTCTTGGCGACATCAGTGACGACGATCGCCTCCAAGCCGGCAGCTTCGAGTCCTTGCGCCAACCCCAGCATCGGGCGGAGATGTCCCGTCGCCCCGTTGGCCGTCACGAGCACACGCATCAGCCATCTCCTTGTGCCGATGGCCGACGATCAGGGCCTCGCGATTCGACTGGTGCGCGGGTGCTGCCGAGCTGTTCGAGAAGTCCGACCACGTCCGCCGGGGAGGGAAGTGCGGCGATCTCGTCGGCCAGGGCGCGTGCTGCGGCCCGGTAGTTGCCGTCGTGCAACACGGCGCTGACGGCGTCGGTGATGGCTCGGGACGATCGCGCATCCTCGTGCACGGCGATTCCCGCTCCCAGCTCGGCCAATCGGGAGGCCTTGCTGATGTTGTCGGCGGCCGCCAGCGGCACGGAGACGACGGGCAGACCGTGTTGGAGCGCGCCCATGAGCGAGCCGTAGCCACCGTGAGCGACGACCGCGTCGCAATGGGGGAGGAGCAGACGTTGGGGGATGAACTCGGCGAGGCGGATGTGCGCCGGCTGCGGGCCCAACGACGCCGGATCGAGCGAACGGCCGGTCGTGGCGATGACGTTGACGTCGAGCTCGTGCAACCCGGCGAGCACCATGGCAAACGCGCCAGGCGTGGCGTTGAAGGTCGTCCCCAACGTGACATAGACCGTGGGACGGTCGGGCAGGTCGGCGATCAATGCGGCGACCCGGCCGTCGTCGATCTCTTCTGGCTCGGGCGGCTGCACGAGATGAGTCGTCGGTTCCAGCACACGCTCCGACCCGATCCAGCTCGGTGGAAAACCCAGGAGGGTGAGCCACCGCGTCATTGACGTGAGGTCCGGGTCCGCGGGGCACCCGAAGCGAGCCAACGCATCCGCGAACCGATTCCCAGATACCAAGTCGAGTGTCGAGCCGCTCACCACGGGCGTGAAGCTGAACGTGGCCACGGGGACCCCGGTGATCTCGCCGGCGAGCCATGAGGCCCAGAACGACGTCTCGCGCACGATCACATCGGGTGCGAGTTCCTCGATCAACTCCACGATGGCAGGCGTCCACGCCACGGCTCGACCCACGAAGTAGCGAAGCGCAAAGGCCGGCCGTTCAGCCGGCGACAGCACGGTCGCAGATTACACGATCCCGTCGTCTGTGATGCCCTGAAGCCGTCGGTGGGTGGCAGGGCACGCAACGGTAGGCCGGCGGCCGCCAAGTCGTCTCGGGCCACATTGTCGGTCGCGGTGACGGTCGTGTGGCCCGCCGCCTCGAGCGCCTGAGCGACCCCGATCAGCGGTCGGAGATGACCCAGAGCGGCGTGGGCGGTAATCAGAAATCGCACCGGAGCTCCTTGGTCACGGTCTGCACACGTGGCAGAGGTCGAGCGACGCGCTGGGTCATCCAGGGCGTGACGATGGCTGGGCCCGACCCACGGTGACGTTCGCCAGCGCCGCGCGACTGCGGACATCGAGCTTGTCGTAGACGTGCGAGAGGTGGGTCTTCACCGTTTCGGCGCCCATCAGTTGGACGCAGAAGCATCAAGCGCGTCGAGGCCGATGCCTCGGCGACTTGCATGTGTTGGTTCAGCAGGTGCTGGTTGCGGGTTCGTGGTCGAAGCGGTCGGCGATGAACGTCATGGCGTCGTCAAGGGCGGCGTCGATGACCGCGTCGTGGTCCTCGCCTGGGTAGAGGAGCCGGATGACCGTGGCGCCGAGCGCGCAGTACCTGTCGTCCAGTTGGCCGGACAATGCGACGGGGACCTGTTGATCGGCATCTCCGTGCCCGATGAACACCGGTACCGATGGCGCGAGCTGTCCCGGCGAGTTCTCCTCAAGGAGCGCTTGGAGTTCGGGCACGGTGCTGGGATCGTGGGCAATGACGTCGCTGGTGAGTAGCTCTCGGTAGCGGGCGATGGTGGTGTCGGAGCACTCTGTCTCGACGCGTGCGACGTCGGCGATCACGCTCGGCGTGAAGACAGACGCGAGTGCGACATTGGGGTAGGTGGCCCGTAGGCCGATCCCGCCCATGAGGACGGCCCCCTTGTAGGGCGACGCCGCCAAGTGATCCACCAGGGCTGGTAGCTCGACTCCGGGGGCGAGCGCGACGGCACCGACGAGCCGGAGCTCGGGGGCGTACGTCGAGCCGATCTCAGCGGCGAAGAGCGCAGCGCGACCACCCTGGGAGTGGCCAACGAGCACGACGTCGCCGAGGGCACCGACGTTGGGGAGGCTGGCGACGGCCCGGATGCTGTCGAGCACGGCGTGACCCTCGGCGACGCCTGACAAGGTGGGGATACCGGGGGTGCCGAGCCCTTCGTAGTCGGTGGCTACCAGGACCGCGCCTCGTTCGACCTGAGGACCGCCGTAGGGCGGAAGGTTGTCCCGAACCTCATGAGATGGCGCGCACTGATCGCCGAGCCCGACGGTTCCATGGGCCCAGGCGTAGGCCGGGCGACCACCCTCCGGGATCGGGCCACTGGGCACGACCGCGAGGCCCGACACCGCGATGTCCCGGTCGTCGCGGCTGCGGGAGTGGTACAGGATCCGCCACACCGACGCCGGAGGATCGAGCTCGAGGCCGCTGACCTCCTCTGCCCAGATGAGGGTTCCCGGCTCTGCCGGTTCGAGGGGATCCGGTGGTTCGTACAGGTCGCCAGTGGGGGACCGCACCGACGCGGCCGTCGATGCCGAGGCGACCGCTGCTTCGGAGCTTGCCTCGGTTGCCGGTGCCGAGGCGCGGTCAGCCGCGGTACCTCCATCGCAGGCGGAGGCCAGTACCACCACGAGGGCTGCAAGCGCGATCCTCCTCATGGCGCCACGCGGCCGGCGGCGGCCTCGGCCAGCTTCACCATGCCGGCCTGGTCAATCCCGACGCCGCTGGTGGACGCCCTGATACCGATGCAGCCTCCGCCGATGGCGAACTGGATAGTCCCGCCATCGCGCTCGGCGACCCCGCCATCGCCCACGTCGACCTTCACGGAATTGGTCCCGTCGAGCGACCCGCTGTCAAGTGCCCGCAAGATCGCCGCGCACGTCAGGGGGTGTTCGGCGCTGATCCCGATCACCCCCGCCCCGACGTCGCTGCCGCCGATGGAGAAGGTGCAGCTGGCGGGGTTGTCGTCCTCGAGCCCTCCCTCCTCGACACCGGAACCGATGGCCGACTCCATCTCGGCGATGGTCAGGAGCCCGCAAGGGTCGAGGTCGAGTTGGATCGGCGCCGCGTCAGAGGCCCCGCTTCCGGCTGTTGACGCCGTGGCAACGCTGTCAGCCGGCGTGGCCGCGTCGTCACTCTCACCGCTTCCGCCGCAGGCGGCCACGGTGGCAATGGCGGCGGCGGCCACGAGTTGTAGGGCGTGGCTGAAACAGGAACGTGGACGGTCAGATCGAAGATGGTTCATTGCTGGCTCCCGGTATGGCCACGAACCTGATCGAGGCTCTTTCGAGTGCACGATGCTGGACGCCGGTCGACCCCGCATCCAGGCCAGCCTGGACCACCACGTCAGGGGCTGCCCTGATGGCGGGCATTAGGGCTGGCCCGGATGCGCCGGTGCGGGCCTGCGGGGACAATGGGCTTCGTGCGCACTGCCCTCGTCGTCGATGACCACGCCGGTTTTCGGTCGCAAGCCCGGAGGTTGCTCGAGCAGGCCGGCTATCGGGTCGTCGGCGAGGCCGCGGACGGGGCATCGGCGCTGAGCGTCGCCAGCTCCGTGCTTCCTGATGTCGTGCTCCTCGACGTCCAGCTCCCTGACATGAGCGGTTTCGATGTGGCGATCCGCCTCGCTGAGGGAGCTGCGTGCTCGAGCGACATCGTCTTGGTTTCGAGCCGAGAGGCGACCGCGTACGGTGTGCGCATCGAGCGTTGCGGCGCCCGCGGCTTCATCTGTAAAGGCGACCTCACCGTCGCCACGCTGGCGGCAGTCGTGGGTGGGCCGTGATGGGCGCCTGGGAGCGACGGTTGTGGTGGCTACTCTGGCCCGCGCTCACCGCGTTTGCGGTGGTGAGTGAGGTGCTCCTGGCCCGAGGGGGCGGCGATCAGAACAAGGTCATCCAGTTCCTCGGTGGCTACTCGTTCGCCGTCGTTGGGTTGGTGGCATGGCGACGGCGACCTGAGAACCACCTGGGCCGGCTGATGACCCTCGTCAGTGCGATGTGGTTCATCGGCGGTTACGAGGACGCCGGCGTCGATGTGGTGCAGTCCGTCGGAACGGCCTTTCGCGGGTTCACGCCCGTCGCGATCTGTCATCTGGCGTTGGCCTATCCTGACGGTCGCGTCTCGGGTCGGTCGCCGCGGTCGCTCATCGTGGCCGGCTACTCCGTCGTGGGAGTCGCGAGCGTCGTCGTCCTGTTGACGTTCAACCCCCGCCGCGATGTCAACTGCGACTGCCCGTCGGCACCGCTCGGGTTGTTCAGCAACCCGCCCCTCCTCCGGTTTGCCTACGACAGCACGGATAGGGTCGCCGGTGCAGTCGTGCTCGTCGCCGTTGTTTTACTGTTACGTCGGCTCTTGTCCGCCACCTTCGCCGAGCGCTGGCTGCTGTCGCCGTTGTGGATCGTTGCCGCCGTTGCCGGGACGACGTTCATCGCCCGCACAACCGTGAGCTTCGTGTCCCTCAGCGACCAGGCCAGCGGGCGCGTCGACGATGCGCTCAATGCGATGAGCATGCTCATACCGGCCGCGCTCCTGACCGGGCACCTGCGCACGCGTCTCGGGGCATCTCCGCTCGGCGATCTGGTGGTCGCCCTCGGCGGCGGGATCTCGGGTGAGACCCTGCAACGTGCCCTGGCGCGTACGTTGCGCGACCCGTCGGTCGAGCTCGCCTACTGGCTCCCGGAACGAGGCGGCTACGTCGACGCGACCGGCCGCGAGTTCGTCCTGCCGGCCGAGGACGGAGCTCGGGCTACGACCCTCGTCGAGCGCGACGGCGAACGGCTCGCCGCGATCGTCCACGATCGAACGCTCCTGGAGAACCCGAGGCTGATCGAGGCGACCACGACGGCCGCCGGGCTCGCGCTCGACAACGAGCGGCTTCAGGCCGAGCTGCGGGCCCAGATCGTGGAGGTCGAGGCGTCGCGGATCCGGATCATCGAGGCCAGCGATGACGCCCGACGGCGCATAGAGCGGGATCTACACGACGGCGCGCAGCAGCGTCTCCTCGCCACGGCACTGTCGTTGCGGATGGCGAACGATGCGCTCGACGACGCCACCGATCCGATCGCGCGCCGCGCGCTCGACGAGGCGGCGGCCGAAACCCTGCTGGCGGTGGCGGACCTGCGTGAGCTGGCTCAGGGCATCCACCCGGCGGTTCTGACCGAACAAGGGCTGCGCGCGGCGGTTGAGGTCCTCGCTGAACGAGCGCCGGTCGTCGTCGCTGTCGACGTCCCCGACGATCGCTACACGGAGTCGATCGAGGCCACCGCCTACTTCGTCGTGTCCGAAGCACTGTCGAACGTCGCCAAGCACGCGCACGCTACAAGGGTGACCGTCCGAGCTCGTCGGGAGCGCTACACCCTCGTCATCGATGTGACCGACGACGGCACCGGGGGCGCGGCAGCGACCGGTGGGACGGGGCTGCGCGGCCTGAACGACCGCGTTGTCGCTCTCGGCGGACGCCTCGAAGTCCACAGCCCGCTCGGGGAGGGCACGCATCTGCGGATCGAACTGCCCTGCTCATAGGATCGCCACTCGATGCCAGCTCCTCAGACAGTCACGATCCTGTTCACGGACATGGTTGGTTCGACCGACCTCGCCGGCCGCGTCGGTGGGGATACCGCCGATGAGATCCGGCGCACGCACTTCGCCTTGCTGCGCGAGGCGATGGCGCGATCCGACGGCGAAGAGGTGAAGACCACCGGCGACGGCTTGATGATGGTGTTCCACAGCGTGGTGCAGGCGATCGACTGTGCCGTCGAGATGCAGCGGGCCGTCGACGCGTGCCGCCACGACGAGCCTGACCATCCCGATCTGAAGGTCGGCCTCAGCACCGGTGAGGCGAGCTTCGAGGAGCAGGACTGGTTCGGGGCGCCGGCGGTGGAGGCGGCCCGACTCTGCGCCGCCGCGGCCGCCGGGCAGACCCTGCTGGGCAGCGTGTCCCATGCAGTCGCTGCGGCACGCGGACGCCATCGGTTTCAGGCGCTCGCGCCGCTGACGCTCAAGGGCATGAGCGAGCCCTACCAGGCTTGGGAAGTGGACTGGCGCGACGCGACCTGTCGTCGCCTTCGTGTCGTGTTGGCCGACGATTCCGTGCTCCTGCGCGAGGGGATGGCGCGCATGCTGACCGCGTCGGGCATGGACGTTATCGGCCAAGCCGCCGACGCTGCGGAGCTGCACGCCTTACTGGCGAACGATGTCTCACCTGAAGTCGTCATCACCGACATCCGAATGCCGCCCACCCACACCGACGAAGGGATCCGTGCTGCGCTCGAGATCCGAAAGGCGCATCCTGACATCGGGATACTGGTTCTCTCCCAATACCTGCAGACGGCGTACGCGGTCAGGCTTCTGAGCGACGGCTCGCGTGGCATGGGATACCTCCTCAAGGATCGCATCGCGCGGGCCGACGAGCTCCCTGACGCGGTCAGGCGAGTCGCGGCCGGAGAGTCGGTTGTTGACCCTGAGGTCGTCAACCGGCTCGTGTCGAAGCGCCGCGACGGGAGTGCCCTTAATGCCATCACCGAGCGCGAGCGTGACGTGTTGGCGCTCATGGCTGAAGGCCGTTCGAACCAGGCGATCTGTGAACGCCTGACCCTCAGCCCCAAGACGCTCGAGACACACGTGCGCAGCATCTTTACAAAGCTCGACATCGTGGCCGAGCCCAACGACCATCGACGGGTCCTGGCCGTCCTCACCTACCTGCGCGAGGCGCAATGACCCGTCCGGGGCGCTCCTCGTTCAACCCCTATGCCGTGACTAGCGGGGGTAACAGGCGATCGCTTTACGCCCGGTCGGACGGGGTCGGGTGCTCATCGCCGCGGGACTTGAGTTGCGGATGCGCCTCGAGGCGCCTGGGCGGCTACCCGTCCCGAGGGTGAGCGTCGCACGTGGGCCGCGCAGCAGAGCGCGAGCGAGGGCCGTCGTCGGTGACCGCATCGATATGCAGGTTCCCGACCGACCGGGGCGCGTGCCGTCGGCCGGTCGGCTCGAAAGGCGACCGGTCTTATCGACACGCCGGTCGCGATCCCGGTAGCTGCGGCCGCAACCACGGCGAGAGCGGCCCCCCCGTGCAGGATTTGCGGACCCCCTGACAGCCGTAGAGGGTCATCGATGTATCAGAAATGTATCAATCCATCTGATACCGAAGGGGTCCGGCGAGTGTCGGCCTGTCCGGAAACCCCTGGTACGCAAGGACGAGAGGACACGCAACGACACGGAAAACGTGTCCGAATCCTGCCTTGCACGCAGGGGTGGTGTGGTGCTGGGTGGAGGCGAGCTTGCCCTGGGCCCGATGGGTCGATCGGAGTCGAGGTTCCTGGAGGTCCTGTACGCAGGCGTGGTTTTGCGAGCAGCTCATTGTGTCGTGAGGCTGATGTCGGCGTGTCCGGGAAACGTCCGCCAGACGGGGCGATACGGGGCGGAATCGGACAACACTGACCATCACGGGCACCTGCTCTGACCAGCACAGACACGCACAAGACGACACCAGATAGACTGTCAAAATCGCACTCGTAAGGAGCAGGAGTTGGCTCACTGATCGAGGACGAGGTGCAGACCGGCGAGCGCGCGACCCGCAGGACGGCGAACCTGCCGGTCAAGGGCGATGTTCAACCTCGCGTCGTGACGCGGAGCGGCTTGACGCCTTCACGCGTGACTGCTGCCAACCAGGGGCCGGTTGGATGGTCGCCGATGAACGTCTCGATGGCGCTCCATTGCCGCACGAGGACGGTGAGCGTGTCCCATGTGCTGAGGTCGCCGGCTCGGGTGAGCACGAGCCCGCGCACTCCGAAGTCGAGCACTCGCCGAGCTTCAACCGGTCGGGACCTGATCCGTTTGTCGCGGGTGATGAGGACCAGGCCAAGCCGACCGACGATCGGGAGCCAGTCCTGGTCCAACATCGCGTAGGGCACCTCGGACAGTCGACGATGGCCAGGATGCACGACATCCCGGCGAGCGAGGGCGAGACAGCGTCCGAGAGCGAGATCGCTCTCGTCGACGAAGAATCGCGCTGGTTCCTCGATGACCATCAGGCGGCGGTGGCCGCCAACTGAGTCTCGAAGGCGATAGCAGCTCGGATGTGCTCAAGCGGCAACTCGTAGGCCTCGGCCAGGAACTCGGGGGAGTCGCCACCCCGGTACAGCTCGGCCAAACGCTCGGTAGCGACGCCCCGGATTACCGGTCGCCCGAACGACATCTCGGGATCGATGACCACGGGCGACGTCCGGCCCGCCGGGTGCAAACGTGCGGCGACGTCGTCGGCGAACTCGACCTTCAACAGATAGGCCTCCACCTCAGGTGCCAGCACGAGCTGCTGACCCGAACGGATCACGATCGCTAGCGACGGATCGAGATCCACCTCCTCCTGGATGCGCATCACCAGCTGATGGTCGTAGACGAACGGCTTGGCGTGCGCGAGCGGGTGCCGCACGCCGTAGATCTCCCGCAAGCGCTCGATGACGGGCCGGATGTGCTGCAGGCTCACCCTGGCCTTGCGGTACTCGCGGAGATAGCCCAGCTCGACGAACTCGCCCCAGGTCACCGAATCGGAGCCCGTGGGTGCATCACGGATCACGGGCGGGTACGACACTCCGCGCCGGCGGTAGCCGTCGAGCCAGGCCCCAACGCGATCGTGCCGCAGCCCAAGCAGTGCCGCCGCCTGACCGATGCCATAGACCGGTCGATCGAGGATCGTCACGTCACCCACGGTCAGAGCATACGTGCCCGCCTGGAAAGCGAGAGCTCGATTGGCCCGTGACGCCGATGCGCCGCTCGCGGAAGCGTGCGGACGCGGCCGACCGTGCTCATCATCGACGCCGTCGTGCTGCCGACAACATCCGGA
>JANLSK010000308.1:0-3328 GCA_031362415.1 Actinomycetes bacterium
GGCAAGATCGTCGAGCAGGCACCCACGGCGGCGCTGTTCGCCCAGATGCGCCATCCGTACACCGAGGCGCTGCTGCGGTCGATCCCCAAGCTCGAAGACCCGTCGCACACCCGGCTCGAAACCATCCCGGGCCGGCCACCCGACCTGGTGGCCCCGCCGCCGGGGTGCCGGTTCGCTCCCCGGTGCGCGCTCGCGCAAGCCCGTTGCCACGACGATCTGCCCGAGCTCACCGCAGGCGGGTCGGCGGGCCATCGGTATCGATGCTTCTATCCCGTGGGTACCGAGATCGGTGAGGCCGCACGGGCCCGGAATCTCGCGCCTGCGGTCGCACTGGGGTCGACCACGTCCACGACATCGGGGCCTGACGGCTCGGGAGGGCGCTGACATGGCCGGCAGCGGTACCGCTCCGTTGCGCGACCCGGATGCTGCGCTGTTGCGCGTCGAGCACCTCACCGTCGAGTTCCCGGCCGGTCGGGGACGCACGGTTCATGCCGTCTCCGACGTGAGCTTCGACGTGTATCCCGGTGAGACCCTCGGGCTGGTCGGCGAGTCGGGCTGCGGCAAGTCGACGACCGGCAGGGCGATCATGCAGATCAGCCGACCCACTGGCGGCTCGGTCAAGCTCTCCGGCCGGGAGATCGTGGGCACCACCGGTGAGACGCTGCGTCAGATCAGGCCTGAGATGCAGATGATCTTCCAGGACCCGATCTCGTCGCTCAACCCCCGCCGGCGCGTCGGCGACATCGTGGCCCAGCCCCTCGAGATCTGGAATCGGGGCGATGCCGCGGCCCGTACGGCCAAGGTGCGCGAGCTCCTCGACGCCGTCGGCCTCGATCCAGACACGGCCATGGGTCGACGGCCCCACCAGTTCTCGGGTGGCCAGTGTCAGCGCATCTCGATTGCCCGGGCCGTGGCCCTCGAGCCCAAGCTGCTCATCTGCGACGAGCCGGTCTCGGCGCTCGACGTGTCGGTCCAGGCCCAGATCCTCAACCTCCTCGAGGACATGAAGGCTCGCTACGGGCTCACGATGATCTTCATCGCCCACGACCTCGCCGTGGTCAAGAACGTGAGCGACCGGGTGGCGGTCATGTACCTCGGCAAGCTCTGCGAGATCGCCCGGCCCGACGACCTGTACCGGAACCCGGCCCATCCGTACACCCGGGCCTTGCTGTCGGCCATACCCGTACCCGACCCGACGGTGCGACCCCAGCGCCGCGACGGCGTGGGCGGCGAGATCCCGTCACCCTTGGCGCCCCCGTCGGGTTGTCGCTTCCGCACCCGCTGCCCCCGAGCCACCGCCCGGTGCGAGACCGAGGAGCCCGAGATGACGCCCACCGGCGACGGCCATTTCGTGGCCTGCCACCACCCCGTCCTCGAGCCTGCCCCCGCCACCTCCTGAAACTTGCGACAGCCTGCACGCGACGATTTCTGCACAAATTTGGCCGGGCCGTACACTCCCGGGCATGTCCGCCCGGTCAGCCACCATGTCTCCGGTTCCCGAGGCGGTCGTCGATCTGGGGCGGCGAGCCAAGGTCGCCTCGCGGGTGTTGGCCACGGCTTCCACGGCCAGCAAGAACGAGGCGCTCGCAGCGGCGGCCGCTCTCATCGAAGTCCGTCGCGACGAGATCCTGGCTGCGAACGCCGTCGACCTCGCCGCGGCCGAGGCGGCCGGTCTCGATGCCACGCCGCTCGACCGCCTGCGACTCACCGACGCCCGGATCGCCAGCATGGCCAAGGGTCTGCGCGACATCGTCGGCCTCCCCGATCCGGTCGGCGAGGTGGTCGACGGCTGGCGGCGCCCGAACGGCCTCGAGATCCAGCGGGTACGCATGCCGCTCGGGGTCATCGCCATCATCTACGAGAACCGTCCCAATGTCACCAGCGACGCGGCCGGCCTGTGCCTGAAGTCGGGCAATGCCGCCCTCTTGCGAGGCTCCACGAGCGCCCTGCGATCCAACGTGGCCATCGCCTCGGCGATGCGGGCCGGGCTCGGATCGTGCGGGCTGCCCGAGGACGGCGTGATCCTGGTCGAGGACACGAGCTACGAGACGGCCACCAGCGTCATGAGGCTTTCGGGATACGTCGACTGCCTGATCCCGCGGGGCGGACCGTCGCTCATCCGCTCGATCCTCGACAACGCCACCGTCCCCTTCGTGATCGACGGCGACGGTAACTGCCACGTCTACGTCGATGCATCGGCCGACATTGACCAGGCGGTGGCGATCGTTGTCAACGCCAAGACCCAGCGTCCCTCGGTGTGCAACGCCGCCGAGACGCTCGTCGTGCACGAGACGATCGCCCCGGCATTCATCGCTGCGGTGTGCCCGGCGCTCGAGGAACGTGGGGTCACCCTGGTCGGCGACGACACGGCCCGACACCTCTGGCCCACCATGACGGCGGCAACCGAGGCCGACTGGGAGACCGAGTATCTCTCGCTCACCCTGGCTGTGCGTGTCGTGCCCTCGCTCGAAGCCGCCATCGAGCACGTGAACCGCTACAGCACCGGCAACACCGAGGCCATCCTCACGAGCGACCTGCGAGCCGCTCGTCGTTTCGTGGCCGCCGTCGACAGCGGCACGGTCGTGGTCAACGCCTCGACCCGTTTCAACGACGGCGGGGAGTTCGGCTACGGCGCCGAGATCGGGATCTCGACCCAGAAGCTCCACGCTCGGGGACCGATGGCCCTCCGGGAGCTCACCGCCACCAAGAACGTCGTCTGGGGCGACGGCCAGACGCGCACCTGACCCGAGGGGATGGGTCCCCGTCGGGTCAGGTACTGCTGGGCTGGACCCTGATGGCTCAGTGGCTGGGCTCGGGCTGTGACTCGAAGTGCGGCTCAGGCTCGTACACCGGCTCAGGCTCCGGCTCGACGTGCTCGGGAGCGTACGGCTCGGGCTGGTGCTCGTAGCCCTGCTCGGCGTACTCGGTGTTGAAGCTGTCGTGGGCCGTGACGCTGGCGTCGACGGTCTGGTCGGTGTTGTAGCTGTCGTGGGCGCTGTTGTCGCTGTTGTCGGTGTACTCGTGGCTCTGGTCGAGCGTCGCCGTGCCGTCGTCGCCGACTGCAGCGACGTTGGAGTTGTAGGCGTCGATGTCCTGGGCGGTGGCGTCGCCGTGGAGGCTGGCGGCGCTGCCGTCCTGGGCGGTCACCTGGGTGCCGGAGCCGAAGTTGATCGGGGATCCGTCGCCCGACTGCACGTTGGTGGCGTCGCCGCCGCCGAAGGCCACACCGTCGAGGTCGGAGTCCTTGATGGTGATGTCGTCGTCGGAGACGTCGCCGGCGTTGCCGCCGCCGGTGGCGATCGACGCGTTCTCCACGTTGCTGGAGGCG
>JANLSK010000322.1:0-16044 GCA_031362415.1 Actinomycetes bacterium
GTGTCGTAGTCACCGACCAACAGCTCGCGACCGTGCCCCTTACCGGCCACTCCTGGCACCCCGACTGGAACTACGAGATCGCCGCCAAGCCCTCCCCAGCACCCCAAACTACACGCAAGTAGTTTTCACGCAGGCCCTAACAACGGGTAGACGAAATGGCCTCTGATCTGCTACGACGTCTCATAACCCGAAGGTCGTAGGTTCAAATCCTACCCCCGCCACTACAGAAGCCCTGGTCAGCCGCTATGGCGCACCAGGGCTTCTACCGTTCGCAGGTTGGGTTCTACCGGGCTTCTACCGGCTTGGTGCCGGTAGAAACTGTGCGAGTTCGGTTCATGCTTGACGTTGTGGCTCCGGTAGCTGGGTGACAGTTTCGGGACGCGACTCCGGTAGCTGGGCGACAGTGACTCCGGTAGCTGTGTTACAAGTGAGGGTCGGCGTCTGGCGGGGCTGAGCCTATCTGGGGAGGGTCGTCATCGTGTTGGTGGAGTTGGGCTTGTGGACTGCGCTGTCAGCAGTGCTCGAGGTCGTGAACCAGGGGGCGACGGTCACGGATGTGGCGGTGCGCTTCGGTGTGACACGCCAGACCGTGCATCGATGGTTGCGCCGCTACGCGACCAAAGGTTTGGCGGGTCTGGCAGATGTGTCGGAGCGACCGGTGTCGTGTCCGCATCAGATGCCGGCGGTGATTCAGGCGCGGATCGTCGAGCTGCGCCGGTCGAACCCGGGCTGGGGTCCGCGCACGATCGTGTTCCGAGGGAGCGTCTGACAGACCCCGTCGATCGCGTCACGTGTGTGGTTCAGGTCGATCTTGAGCATCCTTCCGATGAGTGAGACGGCCCCGGTTGGTCGACTGCAGGATGTCGCGCACCGTGCGTTCCAGGGATGCTTCGAACTCACCGCGTGGATCGGTGGCTCCGAGTTGGAGCCGCAGAGCGGTGGCTCGCGTGTCGTCGTCAGAGCGTCTTGGGAGCGAGCGTTCGGTGCGATGATGCTCGGCGAGATGAAGGAGCGACCTCGCATCATCTGGATCGACGGTGGCAGAGGCTTGTGCAAGATCCTCGAGCGCCTCGCACATCGCCGCGGCATGACCGATCGTCAGCGCCAGGCGGAGAGCTCGCCGGTGGTGCGTCGCAGCGGCATCTGCACCGCCGGCGGCCAGGGTCGCCCGGCCGAGCAGGTGGAGCGCAGCGATGACGCCTTCGGTGTAGCCAACGCGCTCCTGCACGCTCACTGCTTCGGCGGCACGTGCGTTGGCGGTCTCGACCTCACCGGCGCGAAGCGCGAGCCGTGTCACCTGCTCGAGGCCAATGCCCACGAGATGCAGGTCACCCGTCGCCCGCGCGGCCTCCAGCCCATCTTCGGCACGCGTCGTCGCCTGCGGATCGCCTTGGTCGATCGCAGTGCGAGCCTGGAGGACACGACACAGGGCGAGGCCCCACTCGTGGCCGGCAGCAGTGAAGGCGGCCATAGCTTCGTCGCGTGTGCGGTTCGAGGCGGCGAGGTCGCCGAGGGCCCACTCGGCGACGGCGAGGGCATTGAGGCCGCAACCTGTCACCACCAGGTCACCAGCGCGACGTCCGAGTTCGATGCTCTCCGCCGCGAGCGACTGGGCTTGTTCGAGCTCGCCGAGCGATGCGGAGAGCAACGCAAGGCTCCACGTCGCCTTGCCACGCACTGCGGGCGGCAGGTCCTCGAAGGCGAGCACCTGTTCCAGCCGGCTGCATGCCTCGGCGAGCATCCCGTCGAGCGTCCAGAACCAGCCGAGCGCGCCGGCGAGCCGCGCCGCCCCAATGCCGTCACCAGTGCCCACGAGCCACTCGAGAGCGGCTCGGTGGTCGGGCACGTCCGTTCGAACCCGGTCGAGCCACATCAGTTGATCGGCACCTTGAATGCCGCGTTCGGCACGCTCGGCGAGCCCGACGTGGTAGTCGGCGTGGCGGTCGCGGGCGCCGTCGGCGTCGAGGGTCTCGAGGGTTTCGAGGGCGTACGCCCGCAAGGTGTCGAGGAGGCGATAGCGATCGTCGCCCACGACGGCGACCATCGAGTGGCGCACGAGCGCCGTGAGCAGGCTGAGTGTCTCGGCAGGGTCCGACGCAGTGATCGCGCAGGCAGCCTCGAGGTCGAAGGTCGCGGCGACCACCCCCAGACGAGCGAAAAAGACCCGCTGCCGCTCGTCCAGCAACCCGACGCTCCAGTCGATCGCGGCGCGAAGGGTCTGCTGACGGGGCGAGACGTCGCTGCTGCCGTCGACGAGCAGCTCGAAGCGGTTCATGAGGCGGGCCCGGATCGCCTGAGGCGTCAGCACGTCGGCGCGCGCAGCGGCGAGCTCGATGGCGAGCGGGAGACCGTCGAGGGCAAGACAGATGGCGGCGATATCGGCGGCATTGGCGTCGGTGAGCTCAAAGTCGGGGCGTACCGATGAGGCCCGCTCGACGAACAGCTCCACTGCCGGGTAGCCGGCTGTGGCGTCCGCCGACCGGGCATCGGGTGGGGCGAGCGCGAGCGGCGGCACGGGCCACGCGATCTCACCGGTGATGCCGAGCGGGCGTCGGCTCGTGGTCAGGATGCGGACGTCGCGCGCCTGGCGGAGGATGCGGCCGGCAAGCAGGGCAGCTGCGCCGACCACGTGTTCGCACGTGTCGAGGACGAGCAAGCCGTTGCGGCATGCGAGTGAACTGGCAACGGATGTGACGGCGTCCTCTCCCGGTGCGATGGGTACGGCGAGCGCAGCTGCAACGGCGGCGGCGACCACATCGGGGTCGGCCACAGCGGCGAGATCGACGAACCAGACGTCCGTCTCGAGTGCCCGAGCCGAAGCGACTTCTAACGCGAGTCGACTTTTGCCGGATCCGGCTGGACCGGTCAGGGTCACGATTCGGCTGCGGTCGAGGAGCTTACGAATGCGGGCCAACTCGATGTCGCGACCGACAAGTGCAGTGACTGCGATCGGGATCGTGGCGGTCGGTCGCGACGCCGTCCGGTCGGGCTCGCGGCGATCGCTCTTCACGCTGGTCGCCGCCGGCATGTCGTCGGGTGATGGTGTCCACGACAAGGTGTCATCTTGCGCGAGGATCTGGCGTTGGAGCTCCTGGAGCCTCGGCCCTGGATCGATGCCGAGCTCCTCGAGCAAGAGCGTGCGGGTGTGGTCGTACGCTCGAAGTGCGTCTGCTTGGCGCCCGGAGCGGTAGAGCGCCACGAGCAACTGTTCGTGGAGCTGCTCGCGTAGGGGATGCTCACCGACCAATGCGGTCAACTCGCCCACGAGCTCTTGGTGGCGTCCGAGGGCGAGCATGAGGTCGTGGCGCAGCTCGAGGGCGACCAGCCGAAGATCCTGGAGGCGTGCCGCCTCGCCGATGGCGAACGGCTCGCCCGTTACGTCGGTGAGCGCATCGCCACGCCACAAGGAAAGGGCGTCATCCAACTCCCCGAGCGCGATCAGGATTTCGTTGCGCCCGGTAGGTGTCGAACGCGACGTCGCCCGTACCACTCGCTCGAAGCGGTATGCGTCGATCTGCTCGCGCTTGATGTTCAGCGAGTATCCGCCGGGCCGTGTGACGATCGGCTGCAGCGACCCTTCGGCGCCGAGCTTCTTGCGAAGATAGGAGATCTGGATCTGCAGTGCGTTGGCCGGATTGCGCGGTGGGTCATCATCCCACAGCGCGTCGGCCAGCCTGGAAGCGCCCACAGTCTCGCCGGCGTGGAGCACGAGCATGGTCAACAGGGTGCGCGGGAGGCCGCGTCGAATCTCTACCGAGCGAGCGTCGACGCCTAGACCCGTGCGGACCTCGAGCGGTCCGAGCACACCGAATTCCACGATTGGAGGCTACAAGGCGACCTGTTGTGCGTCTGTTGCGCTTGTGCCGGCGCGTGCAAGGGTGGTACCGGCGCGTGCAAGGGTGGTAACAGCATCGGACGCTCGAATTACGACCGGATGCTTCAGGATGCGACGACCCAGAGAGGAAGCCCCCGTTGACCACGCCGATCTCACGTGGCGATCTTCATCGCCGACTCATCAGTGGCGAGCGACTCATGCTCGTGGAGGCGCTCGGCCCGGCGTACTTCGCCGATGCCCACATCCCGGGGGCCGTCAACATGCCACCGGACCAGGTCGACCGGCTGGCCCCGGCGCTGCTGCCGGACAAGGACGCTCCCATCGTCGTGTACTGCAGCGGGACGTGCCACAACTCCGAGATCACGGCGCGGAGGCTCGACGATCTCGGTTACAGCGACGTTCAAGTGTACCTCGGCGGCAAGGAGGACTGGGTCGAACACGGCCTGCCCGTCGAACGTTCCGACGACGCCGATTGACGAAGGCGGCCGCTGTCACGCCCGACAACAGCGCCGCTCCAGAGGCCTAACAGGACGGCCAGGGATCATCGCTCCGACTGACCGACCCGTCAATGGAGCGCACATGTCGACCAACCATCCCTACCCGAAGCGTTGGGGCGCACTCGGTGTCATCGCCACCGCCCAGTTCCTCGTCATCATGGACACGTCGATCATCGGCGTCGCCCTCCCGGACATGCAGCAGTCGCTCGGCTTCTCGCCGTCAAACCTGTCGTGGGTGTTCAACGCCTACGTCATCGCACTCGCCGGGCTCTTGCTGCTCGGCGGCAAACTGTCCGACGTGCTCGGCCCCCGACGCGTGTTCACCGCCGGGTTCACGATCCTCACCGTCGCCTCACTCGCTGCGGGGCTCGCCCCGTCGGTCGCTGCCGAGATCGTCGCCCGAGCCGCACAGGGTGTCGGTGCGGCCCTGATCGCACCGGCAGCACTGACAATGCTGATCACGTGCTTCAGCCCCGATCCGCGTGAGCTCGGAAAGGCGATGGCGCTCTACGCCGCCGCCGCTCCGGCCGGCGGGACAGCGGGCGTGTTCCTCGGCGGCGTTTTGACGGAGTGGCTCGATTGGCCGTGGGTCTTTTACGTCAACGTACCGATCGGTGTCGCCGTGCTGTTCGTCACGCCCCGGTTGCTGCCGAGCGGCCACCGCGCTGGCGGTCGCATCGACGTGTTGTCCGCAGTCACGGTCACGGGCGCCCTGTCCCTGCTCGTGCTCGGGGTCGTGCGGGCACCGGAGATCGGCTGGACGGACCCTGCAACGGTCTGGTCGATCGGCGGCGGCGTTGCCCTGCTCGCCGCGTTCGTCGTGATGCAGGCCACACTGCGCGATCCGCTGATGCCGCTCGGCATCTTCCGCACCAAGGACCTCGCAGCCGGGAACGCAGTGATGGCGCTGCTCGGCGCAGCGTGGGTGCCGATGTGGTTCTTCCTGAACCTGTTCCTCCAGCAGGTGCTCGACTACGGACCATTCGCGGCCGGTTCCTCGCTGCTGCCGATGACGGTGCTGATGATGATCCTGATGGTGGGCTTGACCGGACGGATCGTCGGCCGGTTCGGCAACCGGCGCGTACTCGTGGCCGGACTGCTCGCCCTCTCCGGCGGTCTGGCGATCCTGACGGCCGTGTCGCCGAACAGCACCTTCGCCGATATCGCCCTCCCGGGTTCGCTGGTCGCAGCGGTCGGCATGAGCCTGGCCTACATCCCAGCGATGTTGAGCTCGATGGCACACGCTGCGCCATCCGAAGCCGGGCTGGCTTCGGGCATCGTCAACACCACCTACCAGATCGGCTCGGCGCTCGGACTGGCAGCGATGACCGCCGTCGCCACGAGCGCCGGCTCCAACAAGGTCGGCGATCCCGTCGCCCTCACCGACGGATACTCAGCGGCCTTTGCCGGGGCAGCCGCGATCGCTCTGGTCGCAGCGGTCGTCGCTGCGGTGTTCGTCGCCCGCCGCACCAGTGCCGTGCCATCGGCGGAACCTGTCCCCCAGCCGACCCTCGTCAGCTGAGCTTGGACAGGCCGCACGCGTCCATCTCCATCACCTACCCCGGGAGCATCATGAACATTATCCAGTCCTTCGACGTCGTCGGCATGACCTGCGATCACTGCGCACGTTCAGTCGGCAACGAGATCCGCAAGATCGACCGCGTCGACGCCGTTGACGTCGATCTCGTCACCGGCGTGGTGACGGTCACCAGCAGCGGCGATCTTGCTGCGGCAGACGTCGCCTCAGCAGTCGCCGAAGCGGGCTACGCCTTGGTCGACTGAGAACACTCCTCATCCCCAACCCCCGGCGAGGGTGGCGTTCGACCGCCAAGGTCGGCGCCACCTTCGTCGCGTTCCCGCACGGAATCGCGTGCGGCGAGCGCCTCTGCGAGCGCTTTGATGCGGTGCAACGACGTGCCGATCGTGTCGGCGTTACGGGCGGCTCGGTCGCGGGCACCGGTGATCCACGGTGAGACGATGTGCAGCCACCTCTCCCTGCGATCCTCGGCCGATTCGACGAGCAGGGTGCCGCCTCCTTCCAGTTCGCTCATCCGGTAACCCCAGCGGGCGACCGGCCGCCCGAGGTACGTCACGTCCCACACGAGCTCGCCGCCCGGCTGAGCGACACGGATCGTCGAGGTCGTGGACCACCGGCGCCAACCATTTCGGCTGGCTCCACGATATCGCGCACCCGCGGCTGCGGTGGTTGCCCCGCCGAGCCACCGGCAGCGAACGCACTCCGGACTCCACTCGCCGGTGCGCGTCACGTCTGCGACGAGTGCGTAGACAACCGCGGGAGTGGCGGCGATCCGGATAGCGGACGTCACGATGCCCATGGAGCCATCCTCGTGCCGTCGACACGGCAGTGAACGCGCAGCACCATGACAGGCGACCGTGCCATCGTGATTGGCATGTGCACCTCGCACTACCCACGCCTCATCGCGGCCGACGCGAGGGCGTGACTCCGGCAGCGAAATCCGTGCTCTACGCGGCAAAGCCGCAGCACGTTGGGCGGCGTGGGCGCTGGTCTCGGGCACCGACAGCAACTCGCAACCAAGGAGCCACTTCCATGTTCATCCACCCTTACCTCGCCATGACACTAGCCAACGATCGAGCGGACAGGCTTCGCGCCGCCGCGGCGGTGCACCGGCTCGTCCACCCGACCAGCGAGCGACGCCGCGCTTCACCATCGAAGCCGAGACGCCCAGGGACCCGCTGGTCCGCGCGGCTCGCGGTATGGAGTGCGTCCTGACCGAAAGCACAATCACCCCTGCCGGGTGCGTTACAGGCCAGTCGTGTAGGGCTCACCGGTCGGAGCGCTCCAAGCCGCCTCGCCAGTCGCCACGACTGGATCGACCACGCTGTCGCAGCAATCAAGGCGATGAGCGACAGACGCGGAACAGGTCGTGTCAGGCCCGCCGGGTCGGCCGCTCCTGGGACGAACAATCGTCCCGCACGCCATCCACGGCGTCTTGATCACAGGAGCAGTACCCCATGGACTTCATCACCACCTTCGGCGTCACCGGCATGACCTGCGGCCACTGTGTGCGCAGCGTCAAGGGTGAGCTAGGCAAGCGCGACGGCGTCTCACCGCCGTCGTGGTCGAACTCAAGACGGGCACCGTCGACGTGATCAGCAGCGACGAACTCGACCGCAAGCGATCGAAGCTGCGATCGACGAAGCCGGCTCCCAGTACGTCGGCTGACCTTCCCCAGCAACGTGTCGGTCGGCCGAGCAGCACGATCGGCCGACCGCCACGCCCTCCACAGCGCCACCACAGCTCGATGACAGCCATGACCCGCACGATGCCGACACCAACTCGACGACCACGGAGCAACGCAATGACCGCCACTGATTTCGACTCGACGACCGCGACCCAGCAACTTCATCTGTCTCCACCTCGGTTCCCCGCCCACACCCCGGCCACCGCGGCGGGCCGAGCCCGCGTCGCGCTCACACGCCTGTGGGACCGCCACGGCGACCAGGTCGGCGTGATGACCCGCACGATGGCGGGGTCGCCCTCCGTCCTCGACGGCTACCTCGAGCTGAGCCGAGCAATGAAGTGCACCGCCCTCCCTCGGCCCCTCTCCGAGCAGATCTCCCTGTCCATCCAGCAGCACCTCGACTGTGCCCTGTGCCTCGCTTCCCGTACCACCGCAGCTCGTGAAGCCGGACTCTCCGACGACGACATCGCGCTCGCCCGTTCGGGCACTGCCATCGAGCCGGCCGCTGCCGCCCTCATCGCCTATGCGAACCAGGTTCATCGGGCCCCCGCCTCCGTCACCAGCGAGCAGATCGATGAACTCCGCAGGCTCGGGCACTCCGACCCCCAACTGCTCGACGTCGTCGCACTCGTCGAACTCAACCATCTCACTGGCGCCTTCAACCTCGTCGCCGGCCTTCTCCCGGAACAGGACACCGCATCATGAACATCCAGCCATCCGCACAGCGCAGCCGCAACGTCGGCACGCGTACCAAGCTCTTCGCCTGCGGCGCCGTCCTCGCCGCCACCTTTGCCGCTGCGGCCGGAGTCGCCGCCGCGGTCGGCCCGATCGACACCAGCGACGGAACACACAACGACCACCAAGACGCGGTGGATCACGACATGGGCGGCGGTCGGCCGCATGTGCCGGGCATCTCGATCGACGCCGACGGCTTCCGCATCGTCCCCGCAACACTGTCACTCGCCGCCGATGCCGCCGCGCCCTACGTGTTCCACATCGTCGACGCCGACGGAGTCACTGTCACCGACTTCGACATCACTCATGAGCGCAGGCTGCACCTCATCGTCGTCTCACGGAACCTCATCGACTATCACCACCTCCACCCCTCCCAGGACGCCCTCGGTGTGTGGACTGCCGATGTTCCTGCGCTCCCGGCCGGCTCGTATCGGGTGTTCGCCGACACTCGCCCGACGGGCGCCGATGGCATCACGCTCGGCACTGATCTGGCCGTGGGGGCTGGAGTCGCGGGCCTCGGCGTCGCCTCCCCTTCCAGCGAGACCAGTGTGACCGTGGACGACTACACGATCGAGTTGACCGGCACCTCCGCTGTCGGCGAGTCGCTGCTCACCTTCGCCGTTCTGCGCGAGGGCCAGGCGATCGTCCCCGACCCGTACCTGGGAGCGTCGGGCCATCTCGTCGCCCTCCGCACCGGCGATCTGGCGTTCCTCCACGTGCACCCCCTCGGTGACGCGACCGACCACGCGCCGGGCATCCGGTTCGCAGCCGCGTTCCCGACGCCCGGCAGCTACCGGATGTTCCTCGACTTCTCGATCGACGGCACTGTGCGCACTGCCGCGTTCACGGTCGAGGTTCCCGCGCTCGTCGGCCGGCCCGACCAGCACGGGGACACCGACAACCACGACACCGACACCGACACCGACGACACCACCGGCAACTCGCACGAGACAGGACACTGAGATGACCTACCTCACCACCGACACCACCCCGAGCAGAGGCGATGCTTCCGAGCGCCAGGTGCAACTCGACATCACCGGGATGACCTGCGCCAGCTGCGCGATGCGCATCGAGAAGCGACTCAACAAGCTCGACGGCGTCACCGCCACCGTCAACTACGCGACCGAGAAGGCCAAGGTCACGGTCACCGGCGACGTCTCCACCGCTGACCTCGTCTCAGCAGTCGAGGCCGTCGGCTACTCGGCCGCTCTCCCACGGACAGCAACAACTGCTCAGGGTACCGACATAGAGTCCACAGAGCCCGACGCGAGCGCGCCGCTTCGTCAACGCCTGCTCATGTCGACTGTGCTGGCGGTGCCGGTGATCTTGATGGCCATGGTTCCGTCGCTGCAGTTCGACGGCTGGCAGTGGCTCTCGCTCACCCTCGCCGCGCCGGTCGTCACCTGGGGTGCATGGCCATTCCACCGCGCAGCCTGGGCCAATCTGCGTCACGCCGCCGCCACCATGGACACGTTGATCTCGGTCGGCACGATCGCCGCATTCGCCTGGTCACTGTACGCCCTCTTTCTCGGTGACGCCGGCGCCATCGGCATGCGCCACGGGTTCTCTTTCACCCCCGAACGAGGCATGGGTTCGAGCCAGATCTACCTCGAGGTCGCCGCCGGTGTCACCGTCTTCATCCTCGCCGGGCGCTACTTCGAAGCCCGCGCCAAGCGACGATCAGGTGCCGCACTCCGAGCTCTACTCGAACTCGGCGCCAAGGACGTCGCCGTGCTCCGCGATGGCGCCGAAACACGCATCCCCGTCGACCAACTCGCCGTCGACGACCTGTTCGTCGTACGCCCCGGCGAGAAGGTCGCCACCGACGGCGTCGTCGTCGACGGCACCTCAGCCATCGACGCATCGCTGCTCACCGGCGAATCGGTCCCGGTCGAGGTCGGTCCCGGCGACGCCGTCACCGGCGCCACCGTGAACGCCGGAGGCCGCCTCGTGGTGCGCGCCACCCGGATCGGTGCAGACACAGCGCTCGCCCAGATCGCCCGCCTGGTCGAAGACGCCCAGACCGGAAAGGCACAGGTACAGCGCCTCGCCGACCGGGTCTCGGCCATCTTCGTGCCTGTCGTCATCGCCCTCGCCGTCGCCACCCTCGGGTTCTGGCTCGTCGCCGCCACCACCGACAGCACCACCGCCGCGTTCACCGCCGCCGTCGCCGTCCTGATCATCGCCTGCCCATGCGCGCTCGGGCTCGCCACACCCACCGCGCTCATGGTCGGCACCGGTCGCGGCGCACAGCTCGGCATCCTGATCAAGGGCCCGGAAGTGTTGGAGTCGACCAAGCGGATCGACACGATCGTGCTCGACAAGACCGGCACCGTCACCACCGGGCAGATGACGCTCCTCGACGTCGTCGCGGCCGCTGGCACCACCATCGAGGACGTCGTTCGCCTCGCCGGCTCGCTCGAAGACGCCTCCGAACACCCGATCGCCGCCGCCATCGCCGCCGGGGCACGTCAACGCGGTGTCACGCTGGCGCCCGTCGAATCATTCGCCAACACCGAAGGACTCGGCGTCCAAGGCGTCGTCGACGGACACGCCGTCGTCGTCGGTCGCGAACGGTTCCTCAGCGAGTGGGCGCTGCACCCCGATGCCGAGCTGCTCGCCGCCCGCGACGCCGCCGAAGCCGCCGGCCGAACCCCGGTCTTCGTCGGCTGGGACGGCGCCCCTCGAGGGCTGCTCGTCGTCGCCGACGCCATCAAGGACACCTCCGCCGAGGCCGTCGCCGGGATGAAGGCCCTCGGGCTACGACCGATCCTGCTCACCGGAGACAACGAACGAGCCGCACGAGCCGTCGCCGCAGAGGTCGGCATCGATGATGTCATCGCTGAGGTCCTGCCGTCGCAGAAGGTCGACGTCATCCGGCGACTGCAGGCCGAGGGTCGAGTCGTCGCGATGGTCGGTGACGGCGTCAACGACGCCGCCGCACTCGCCGCCGCGGACCTCGGTCTCGCGATGGGAACCGGCACCGACGCCGCCATCGAGGCATCCGACCTCACGCTCGTGCGCGGTGACCTCCGGGCCGCTGTGGATGCCATCCGGCTCGCCCGGCGAACGCTCGCAACGATCAAGGGCAACCTGTTCTGGGCGTTCGCCTACAACATCGCTGCCCTCCCGATCGCCGCCGCCGGCCTGCTCAACCCGATGCTCGCCGGTGCGGCGATGGCGTTCTCGAGCGTCTTCGTCGTCACCAACAGCCTGCGCCTCCGGCGCTTTCAGCCGGCAGCGAGCTCCGGACGGCGAGCATGAGTACCCGGACCACCGCGGCATCCGCGATGACGGTCGGAGCAGTCGCCGGGGCCGGCGCCACTCACCTTGCCGTTGACCTCGTCGGTGGAGGGTTCGCCGCCCTGTTGCCCACCATCGCCGAACGGCTGTCGCTCTCGAGCACCGGCGCCGGCGTGATCGTGGCGCTGTTCTCGGTGAGCGCACTCGGCAGTCAACCGCTCATGGGAGGCCTCGCTGATCACTTCGATGCGCGACACGCTTTGGCATGACGACCGACGAGGCACGCGCCGCGAACGTGGACACCGCTCGTCGAGTCGTTCAGGTCGTTGCCATTCTGCCGACAGCGCAGCGACTGGTGCACCTGTCCGGCTGTCGCGTCGGCGGGCAGGACCCCAACTCGGCACCATGGTCACCCGAGCGCATCGAAACTGACGACAAGCGACTCGGCGCCTACGAAGCATCAAAGGTGGAAACGACGCCGTCGTCCAAGCGACCGCCGAGGCACTCGAGTCCCCCTGACCATCGTCAACCCCTCCACCGTTATCGGCCACGCGAGAACCGGAGAAACCGACCAACGGATCGGCCTCGCCGCGACCGTGATCGATCTCATCCACGGTCGTCTCCCTGCTTTGATCTGCGGAGCTTCTACGTTCGTTCCCGTCGTCACCGTCGACTACCTCGCCCGGTTCATGGCGCTGCTTCCAACGCTTCACCAGACGAAAGGACAGTCGGACTGGGTTCTCGACGACGACACGCCACCACTGCCAGACCTCCTGCGCCTCCTCGCCGACCATCACGGCATCAAGAGTCCGCCCCTGCGGATATCAATCGGGCTCCTGAAACGGCTCCCAGCGTCGCTCACCCACGCCGATCCGGAAACGCTCAGCTTCCTCTCATCAGACCGCTATCCCACCGAACCGGCCAACGCGCTCGCGACCGCGCACGGTCTCCACCACAGCGACATCTCCAGGGCTCTCCAACGGTGGAGCGAACACCTCACCGGAAGCCGCCCATGACAAATCGCCTCCATGGCGGAGCTTGGGGTCGTCGTCTCAGTCGCCCAAGTAGCGCAGGCTCCGGTAGAGACTCCGGCTGGCGATCGCGGCGGCAGCGTGGCCGCCTGGCAACACCAGTCGAACCGGGAGGGACGACACGGTCGACGCTTACCAGACACTCAAAGCCGACGAACAGCAAATCAGGTGTCACCAACGCGTAGACCAGCCCGAATTTCGAATCCTCTCCATCAGCCCGAGGGCGTTCAGACACGCACTCTCGCCCGTGGGCGCACAGCTCCTAAAACCAAACGAAGGACCCAGGACATGACAACAGCAGCACCCCACACGATGCGGGCCATCTTGCAGGACTCATACGGCGACGCCGACGAGTGGCGCGTCGGAGAGATCGCCGTACCAGAGATCGCCGCCAAGGAAGTCCTCGTGAAGATCGCGGCAGCCAGCCTCGACCGAGGCACGTGGCACCTCATGACCGGCCTCCCCTACCTCGGCCGCCTCGCCTTTGGGATGCGCAAACCGAAGAACCCGGTGCCTGGGCGCGACCTTGCCGGCACGGTTGTGGCCATCGGTTCATTAGTGACCAGGTTCGCGGTAGGAGATGCCGTGTTCGGCATCGGCATCGGCTCGTTCAGCGAGTACGCCGCCGCACGCGAGGACAAACTCGCCTGCACTCCTGCGAACCTGACGACCCAGCAGGCCGCCGTCGTACCGATATCGGGGCTCGCTGCCATTCACGCCCTGCGCGATGCTGGGCGCCTGCAGAAAGGCCAGGGCGTGCTGATCGTCGGTGCGTCCGGCGGCGTCGGATCCTACGCAGTGCAACTCGCCAAGGCCTTCGGGGCCAACGTCGATGGAGTGTGCAGCACTGCCAAGATCGACTCGGTACGCACGCTTGGCGCCGATCGAGTGATCGACTACACCCGGGACGATTTCGCCGACGGCTCCCAGCTCTACGACTTGGTCCTCGACATTGGCGGGAGTTCATCACTGTCGCGACTGCGCCGCGCCATGACCCCGAAGGGCACCCTTGTGATCGTTGGCGGGGAGGAAGGCGGCAAGCTGACCGGAATGGGCCGGCAAGTCAGAGCCCTGATGTTCTCACCTTTCGTATCGCAACGACTGACATTCCTCGTCCCCAAGGAGAATTACTCGGACTTGGAACGGCTGGCCGAGTTCATCGAAGTCGGCGCGGTGACGCCTATCGTCGATCGCGAGTACCCACTTGAGCAGGCGGCCGACGCGATGCGGCAACTTGTGGCCGGCAAAGTTCAGGGCAAGCTCGCCATCACCATCTGACGCCCCACAACCGACTCGGCCGCGCGACCAGCGCGTTAACGATGTTCGGGGCGTAGCGCCTGACGGCGATGCTCGCCGGTTGGTCCTTGGAGTTCGGCTCGCGTTGTGACGTCGTGGAGACACCGGCGTTGTGGATGACGGCGTCGAGTAGCGCCAGCTCCGGCATGGGTTGGAGTCAGCGCGATCAGCGACCGACCTCGCCTCGTCGGTGTTTTGATGTTGCCCCGATTCTCTGGACACCTGATTACGCGGGAGACCGTGGAGGAAGGGGGCCCGGATGGGCCGTCCAGCGAAGTACCCCGACCAGTTCCGTAGGGACGCGCTTGCGCTCGTCGAGAGCTCGGGCCGACCGATCGCGGAGGTGGCCCGCTCGCTCGGGATTGCTGAGGGCACGCTGTGGAACTGGGTCCGCGCGGCCCGTGACGCGTCGGACCGTGCGGCTGATCCAGATGCGTTGAGCGAGTCCGAGCGTGACGAGTTGCGCCGGCTCCGCAAGGAGAACGTGGAGCTCCGCACGGACAAGGAGATTCTGCGCCGGGCCGCCGCGTACTTCGCTCGCGAGACGATGAGGTGATCCGCTTCCGCTTCGTCCAGGACAACATGACCGAGCTACCGGTCAAGCGGATGTGCGAGCTCGCCGAGCTGCCCCGGTCGTCGTTCTACGCGTGGCTCACCCGGGTCCCGTCGGCGCGTGAGCTCGCCGACACCGCGCTGCTCGAGCAGATCCGCGACATCCATCTGCGGTCTCGACGGACCTACGGGATGCCACGCGTGCACGGTCAGTTGCGACGTCGCGGTGTCCGAGTCGGACGGCACCGTATCGCCCGGTTGATGGCCGCCAACGGCCTGGTCGGCGCCCATTCGCGCAAGCGGTGGCGGCGTGGCCGACCCGATGCCGGCGGCGCACCCGATCTGTTGAACCGTGACTTCCGTGTCGAGGCCCCGAACCGGCGCTGGGTCGCCGACATCAGCGAGTTCCCCACCGGTGAAGGCAAGCTCCACCTCGCCGCGCTGCGGGACTTGTTCCATCACGGCGTTGTCGGCTGGGACACCGGGGCCCGCCAGGACGCTGCCCTGGTCGTATCGGCGCTGACCATGGCGTTGGCGCGTACCGGGAACCCTGCCGACGTCGTGCACCACTCGGACAAGGGCACCGCCAGTACTTCCCCAAAGGCACCGACCTCGCCCGACACACCCGCGGAGACCTTGACGCCCTACAGCCATGGCCCTCAACACCCGACCTCGCAAGACCCTCGGATGGAAGACACCCGCCGAATCCCTCGACGAACTCCTACGCTCTGCCCACCGATGCAGCGTTGCGACGACCCCTGAACCCGAGCAATACACGTCGCTCGACTTCGCCATCGCGGCCGGCAACGCCAACGTGTCGCTCTCGTTCGGCTCAACCGGCGACGCGTACGACAACGCCGCGGCCGAGAGCATGTAGGCCCGACTGAAGGTCGAGATCGCCTGGATTCGAGGCTCGATCTGGTTCGAGACACTCGCCGACGCCCACGCCTACCTGTTCGAGTTCATCGAGGCCTTCTACAACCGGCAACGCCACCAAGCCAGCCTCGACCACCTCACCCCTGCCGAGTACCTTCACCTCCGGCGACAAGCCAAAGACACACCAGATCTGCCATAACCCCGTGTCCAAGAACTCGGGGCAACATCAAAGAGCCCAAGGTGGGTTCCGCATGGCTCCACGCGTTTCGCTCACAGCGCGATCGGGCGCAGTCCGGTGGCCGTCACGGCGAACATCCACGGGCCGTCCGGTTCGGAGGTGATGATCTGTTCGACGTGGGGCCAATGCTGTTCGAGGATGGCGAGGCTGTCGAGGGTCGATTGGCTACGCCGGCCTGTGAGCACGAACCCGCGCACGCCATGTTCCATCCAGAGCCGCTTCTCGGCGGGCCGGTAGCGAATCCGTTGATCTCGGGTGATCACGAGGAGTCCGAGCGATGCGTCGACGGGGAGCCACTCGTCGTCGAGCGCGCCCCTCGGGATCTCGGGGAGCTCGACTTGTCCGGGGTAGACGACATAATCGTGGTTCTCGCGGTGCGCTTTGCCGTGGGCCAGGTGGTTCTCGTCGACGAAGAACCGGACGGCCACTGCCGGTTACGCGACCAGCGACCGGAGCTGTTCCTCATACGCGACAGCCGAGCGGACCAGTTCTGCCGCGATGTCGTAGCCGTGCGCGA
>JANLSK010000325.1:0-4233 GCA_031362415.1 Actinomycetes bacterium
CGCCGCTCCCCGACTTCGCCCAACCTCCCCTCATCCCCGTCGACCGCATGGCCTGGGTGGGTGCCGTCGTGATCGACCCCCCGGCCGCGGCCGCACGCCTGGCCGAGGTCTTCGACACCACCGTCACGTTCGTCGATGCCACGGCCCGGCCCGGAGATCCCGTCGCCGGCGTCTCGGTGGGCGATTGCACGCTGGCCCTGTTTCCCGTGGACGACGGCTCCGCCTCGCTGGCGTTGTGGGGCGTCGAACACCTCCGGCCCCGAGTGCATCTCCAGGCCCTGCAAACGCCCGACCTGGGTGCCGCCCGTGCCGCGCTGGCCGGGGCCGGGGTGGCCCTCGTGCGAGCCGACGACCACACCATCGTCATCGACCCCGCAGCCACCGGCTCGGTCGCCATCGCCCTCACCGACCGCCTGCTCCCCGGCGACCCCCGCGCCCGCCGCGACTCAGTGGCCGAGGGACTGGTGCCTGCTCCGTGAGGCGCCGGGATCGTTCCGGTCGTTGGGGAGCGCCGATTGCTCAGTTCCGTCGCGATCCCGCGGGATCGGTGGCCGCGCTGGGGTCGGGGTGCCAGGGGCCGGGGATGGTGTCGTTGAGGACGAGGATCTCCACGGCGTCACGAAGGTCGAGGCGAGACCCGTCCCAGAAGCCGGTGATCGTGTCGGGTCCGATGTCGAGGCCCTGCACGAGCCGTTCGATCGCCGAGGTGTCGCTGACCGGGAGCGGTTCGATGCGTGCAGGTCGACGATCGGGCCGGCAATAGACGACGGTGCCCGGAGGGCCATCGGGGTTGCGCATGAGGGTCCAGCCGCCCTCGTGCACGAGCCGATGGTGCACACGGCATGCCAGTGACAGGTTGGCCAGGTCGGTGGGGCCGCCGTCGGCCCAGTGCTCGATGTGATGCGCCTGCAACCGGGCCCGACGCCCACAACCGGGGAACTGGCAGCGACCGTCGTCTCTCGCCCAGAGTGCCCGCCAGATGGCCGGGCTGATCGTGCGAGTGGCCCGTCCCACCTCGAGCGGCATCCCGGCCGGGTCGGTCACGATCCGACTCACCGTGCAATCGCAGGCCAGACGCCGAGCCACCAGCGAGCTGATCGCCGGCCCGTCGTCGAGGTGCGCCCGACGCCCGACCACTCCTCGGTGACCTGATCCGGTCGACCGAAGCCCGGAAGCTTTGGAGGGCTGGTCCCGAGGATGCTCGACCGAGCCGGTGGCAGCCAAGGTTGCGCACGGCTCAGGCGACGGCGACGGCGACGCGGGCGAGCCGGTGTCGTCATGGTCGTGCAACACGTCGACATCGACATGCACCAACAGCATCGACCGCACGCCGGCAGCGTCAGCGGACCCCGACGGATTCGCTGGCGGCGAACCCAGGTAGTGCTCGGCGATGGCGATGAGCGCCTGGGCGGCCTGTTCGGCCTGCGTGAGTCGAGGCCCACCGTCGACGGGCGGATGCTCGGCCCGGAACCGTTCTCCGGCCAGGCGCAACGCCTCCCGTACCAGCTTTCCGTCATCGCCCGCCAGACGGGCCGAGCACCGCCACGAGCCGTCGTCGTTCCAACGCTCGTCGAGGCGCCACGTCGACAGATCGGCCCCGTTGCCACCAGCCTCGTTCGCCCGGACCAGTCGTATGCCTCGGACGACCTCCTCCACCTGCACCGCCGTTGCGTGCCGGGCCAGATCAACCAGCTGCTGCTCGTTGGCGGGCGTAGCCACCCGCACGATCGCCCGCACCTTCGAGTACGACAGCTCGCCGCGCCCGAAGGCCTCTCGCACGACAGGCAGACCCGGCAACGCTCGCGCCACTCGGACATGCCCATTCGCCGTCACCGGGTCGAGCGCGCACTTCCACGACAACCACTGCGCCGCCGACGTACACCCCCACACCCCGAACCCGTCGCGCCGATCGAACTCCCCCAGTACCAGCAACCACCGACACGTCGCCGCCGCCAACATCCCCGACAACGACGTCAGCTCGGTCTCCACCCGCTCCAACGGCAACTCCCCCAACGGGACGCCGCCAACGTGATGGAGGCCGACACCGCTACCAGTCGACATGCTCTCGAACGTCACCGTCTCAGCCATCGCAGGCCCTCCGATTCCCACCGATGCCACCGATCCCAACCCCGCCAGTGTACCACACGATACGAACGTACGTTCGCATGGACGAGATCACTCTCTTGCCGGCCTCCCGCCGACCGGGTCCTCGACTCGGCCTCGACCAGCGCTCGGAGATCGTCGAGCTCGGGGCCGGCGCCGGCCAGTTCACACTGTCCGTCGCACGGGTCTGCGCACGGGTGATCGCCGTCGACGCACCGCCCGCTCGAGCGCTGCCACAGCTCGACCCGTGCGTAAAGTTGGCGATGTCGTCAACTCGAACGGTGTGAGACGAGGACCGGGGATGGACCTGCGCTATCCGCCCGAAGCCGAGCGCTTTCGAGAGCGGGTGAAGACCTTCCTCGCCGAGCACCTTCCCGCCGACTGGGCGGGCATCGGCGCGCTCGATGGCGCCGAGGCTGACGAGTTCCTCTGGGCCTGGCGCCACACGCTCCACGAGCACCGGCTGCTCGGTGTGGCCTGGCCCGTGGAGTACGGCGGCGGCGGGCTCACCAAGCTCGAGCATCTCGTGCTGGTCGAAGAGTGCGCCCGGGCCCGGGTCCCGCTGGGCCCCGGGAGCGACACCGTCACGGTCAAGATGTTTGGCAACACCTTGGTGCGCTGGGGTACCGAGGAGCAGAAGCAGCGGATCCTGCCCCGCATCCTGGCCGGAGACGACGTGTGGTGCCAGGGGTACTCCGAGCCCGACGCCGGTTCCGACCTGGCCGGCCTGCGCTTGACCGCACGGCGCCACGGCGACGAGTGGGTGCTCGACGGGCAGAAGATCTGGACCTCCTTCGCCACCAAGGCCAACTCGATCTTCGTCCTCGCCCGTACCGACCCCGACGCCCCGAAGAACCGCGGTATCAGCTTTCTCTTGTGCCCCATCGACACGCCCGGCGTCGAGGTCCGACCGATCCGCATGTTGACGGGTCTCTCCGACTTCAGCGAGGTGTTCTTCAACGACGTACGCATCCCGCTCGGGAACCTCGTCGGACGGGTCAACGAAGGCTGGATCGTCGCCAACAGCCTGCTGGCCCATGAGCGCGGCGAGGAGGCCGCGATCAACCCGATCATGTTCCGATTCGAGCTCGACCGGCTCACGGCCCTGGCTCGCGAGCACGACCGGCTCGACGACCCGGTCGTTCGTGACGGGCTGGCGTGGTGTCACATGAAGGTCGAGACCATGCGCTTTCTGGGCTACCGCATCCTCACGGGGTATCTGCGTGACGGCGTGCTCGGCCCCGAGGCTTCGATCTCGAAGCTCTACTGGAGCGAGTACCACAAGGTTGCCGCCCGCTTGGCCATGCAGATCCTCGGTCTGGCCGGGCTGGTGCGCGATGGCGGTCGTCGGCCACCCCGGGCCTTCCGCACCGACGACCCCGGCGCCCCCAACTCCACGAACTCGTGGATCGACATCTTCATGCTCAACTCCATGAGCGGAACGGTGTACGCGGGAACGTCGGAGGTGCAGCGCAACATCATCGGCGAATCGATCCTGGGCCTGCCCCGCGAGCCGAGGTGATCACGGGTCACCGACCGCGCCTCGGTCCCACGATTGTTGACGCGCCACTCAAGTTCGTAACCTGCGCCGCATGACTGCACAGCCCTGGTCGACGATTCCCGCGCTCATCGACCACGTCGCCGCCGCCTTCCCCGACAACGAGGCGCTCGTCCAAGACGACGTACGCCTCACGTTCACCCAACTGCGCGAACAGGTGCAGGAGGCCACCCGGGCGCTCATGGCCCGAGAGATCGGGCCCGGCGACATGGTCTCGATCTGGGCACCCAACATCTGGGAATGGGTCGTCGCCGGTCTCGCCATCCACTGCTCGGGCGCCGCGCTTGTTCCCATCAACACCCGCTTCAAAGGCCGAGAAGCCGAGCACATCCTGCGCACCAGCCGGGCCCGCGTGCTGTTCACCATGGACGAGTTCCTCGGCGTCGAGTACCTCGCGATGCTGGCCGAGGTGGGACCGATCGAGACGCTCGAGGAGATCGTCGTGCTCCGCGGCGCCGCCCCCGCCGGCACCACGTCGTTCGATGCGTTCCTCGCCCGGGCCGGCGAGGTTGACGAAACGGCCCGAGCCGAACGTTCGGCAGCCGTGGCCGACGACGACATCTGTCACGTGT
>JANLSK010000327.1:0-16732 GCA_031362415.1 Actinomycetes bacterium
TGGCGTCGATGGTGTGGCCTTCACGTTCTTGGAACACGCCGACGACGTCGATCAGCTGGGAATGGATCGCGGTCATGAGGGCTCGGAGCTGACCGATCGACTCGGCCAGATCGTCCACCTCACACCCGTCATATACCGTGGCATCCATCAAGCTCAATGATACCGGAGCAGTACGACAATAATGACCCCTCATCAACTAAAAACAGAGACACCACCACTACCCTGGCCTGGCTACGAACTGAAGTGCGCAGTCACAGAATCGCTGATGTCGTGACGGAACAGGGCCGCGGGGGTTCGATTCCACGGAGCTCTCAAAGATCAAATGAGGGTGAAACCACGAGACTTCGAACTTCCCGTACCGAGGCTGGGGGATCCCTTAGAGGTTGTTCTGAAAGTTTGTGCAGCTAGTATGCCAGATTGCCACTATCTCGGCCGGTAAGTCTGATACAATACAATCATGAGCAAACCTCGATCAACATATACGCCTACCTGGCGTACCGTGCATGGCGATATGAGCGATGAGGAGTGGGCTCTGATCGAAGATCTTGTGGCCCCAGCGTCGGGTGGGGGTCGGCGTGCGCACCCAGACCCTCACCCCACCAACCCGTCACCCACCCACGAAAGCGTCAGTAGAGCCCGATGAACGTGCTCAACGTCACCTGACTCGTGCGGTCACGAAGGAAGTTGGGCAACGCCCGAGGCGAGAACTGGCTGCTGGTCAACTGCAACGTGACGATCGTGATGGAGAAAACCAACGCGATGAGGCCGAGAATCGACGCCGCGATGGTGGACAACACGGCTCGAGCGCTGTCGGGCCCGCCCGAGATGGCGAAGGCTGCGCCCTCACGGTCGATGGACCGGTAGACCCGGACGAGCATCAGCGCCGAGCCCACGTCGAGCACCAGGAACAGCGCGGGCAACACCCGCAGCGATTCGCGCAGCCTCCCGAGAGCGAGCCGCATCGTCAACGGCACACCCACATATCTGTGACCGCTGCCCGACGTTGGCTCGACGTTGGCTCGGGAGGGCGTGACACCAGGATGCGGCAGCGCGTGCACCGCGCAAAGTTCGCACGCAGGTCCACCGGATCGGGGGCTGGCATGAATCGGCTCTTTCGTGACCGGTCGCGGCGAATGCGCGTGCAGTGCTCCCTACCCGCACCGGTCGCCGGGTAAGCGTCGGATGTGCGCCATCAGTGGACGACGGTCGCGACGCGCCAGGTTCGCAACAACCGCACCGGGCGGTTCACCAGTTGGTGGCGATGTACTGGGTCTCGCAGAACTCGTAGATGCCTTCACTGGCGCCTTCTCGGCCCAGGCCCGATTGCTTCATGCCGCCGAAGGGAGCAGCGGGGTCGGAGAGGGCGCCCCGGTTGAGCCCGACCATGCCCACGTGAAGTCGTTCGCTGACCGAGAGGCCTCGGGCGAGGTCGCGGGTGTACACGTAGCCGGCCAGACCCAGCTCCGATGCGTTGGCCTGGGCGATGACCGAGGCGTCATCGTCGAAGGCGATCACCGGGGCCACGGGGCCGAAGATCTCCTCGTGGGCGATGGGGGAGCTGTGGTGCACGTCGGCCAGCACGGTGGGCTGATAGAAGAAGCCCGGGCCGTCTGCCGGCGACCCGCCGAGCGTGCACCGCGCGCCGCCTTCCAGCGCCCCCTTCACCAGACGGTCGATCGTCTCGATGGCCCCGGCGTTGATCATGGGCCCGCACGTGACCTCGGGATCGAAGCCGCTGCCGATCTTGACGCCGGCCATCGCCGCGGTGAGCGCGGCGGTGAACTCGGCCGCGACGCCCGACTGTGCGTAGAAACGGTTCGCGGCGGTGCACGTCTCGGCCGAGTGGCGCATCTTGGCGATCATGGCGCCGGCGACCGCGGCGTCGACATCGGCGTCGTCGAACACGATGAACGGAGCGTTGCCGCCGAGCTCCATGACGGTCTTGAGGACGCGATCGGCGCAGCGCCGCAGCAGCACGCGGCCAACGTCGGTGGAGCCGGTGAACGAGACCATGCGGACGGCTGGATGGTCGACGGCGGCATCGAACCACGATCCCGAGTTGCTCGTGGGGACGATGTTGACGAGGCCTGGAGGCAGACCGACCTCTTCGAGCAGCTCGCCGATGCGCAACGCCGTGAGCGGGGTTTCCTTGGGGGGCTTGATGACCACGGCGTTGCCCGCGCCCAGCGCCGGGGCGACCTTGCGGGTGATCATGGCCGCCGGGAAGTTCCACGGCGTCACCATCACCACGACGCCAACGGGCGGGTGGTGAACGATGATCTTCTTGTCACCCGACGGTGCGGTGCCGATCGAGCCCCGGATGCGGACGGTCTCCTCGGCGTTCCACCGGAAGAACTCGGCCGCGTAGGCGATCTCGGCCGTGGCGTCGGCGAGCGGCTTGCCGTGCTCGCGTGTGATCAGCTCGGCCAGCTCGGCGGTGTGCTCGACGAGGCTCTGCCATGCCGCCCGGAGGATCTCGGACCGCACCCGGGGCGGCGTGGCGGCCCAGCCCGGTTGGGCTGCGGCAGCCGCGTCGCATGCCGCGGTGGCGTCGGCTGGGGTTCCGACGGCGACGTCGGTGATGGCCACGCCCGTGGCGGGGTCGAGAACGGCGATGCGAGCTCCGTCTGATCCCTCGCGCCGTCTGCCCCCGATCAGTAGAGCCGTGCTCATGAGGCTGCCTCCGTCACGTGGTGTTCGTGGGGGTGAACGCCGATCGCTCGCGCTGCTCGCCCGTGTCGGACCAGGTTGCCAGGAACGTGTACATGTCACCGCGAATGACGGTGCGCCGCCATTCCAGCGGTCGTCCGTCGTACGACGTGAACCGTTCGACGAGGAACGCCGGCTGCTTGGCCGAGGTGCCCAGAAGCTCCCGCTCCATCCGTGTGGGCAGGGTCGGATGCACCCGCTCCCAGCCGGCGCCGGGGCGGATGCCGCAGCGCGCCTCGAGCTCGGCGTACACGGCCGTGCGCTCGAAGTCGACGGCGAGCAGGGGAGCGGCCAGCGAGGCCGGCATCCACAGCTCGTCGGTGGCGATGGGGGTCTCGTCGGCGTTCCTGAGCCGGTGCAGATACACGAAGCGCGTGGCGCCAGGGAGCCCGAGTTGACGGGCGACATCGGGCGCGGCCCGCTCGTCGAGCTCGAGCACCACGCTGCGCTGTACGAATCCCTGGTCTTCGATCGAGCGGAACAGGCTGTAGAGCGCACCGGTCCGTTGCTCGATCCCCTGGTTCCTGACGAAGGTTCCCCGTCCCCGCTCCCGGTCGATGAGACCCTCGGCGTGCAAGCGGCGCATGGCTTCGCGCATGGTGTGTCGGCTCACTGCGTACTGGTCGATGAGCGCTCGTTCGGGCGGGAACCCGTCGGCGAACTCGCCCCGGGCCAGGCGCCCTCGCACGTCGCCCAACACCTGTGCCCACAGGGGGAGCGGATCGTCGCGGTCAGGTCTGCGGAAGGTGGGGGGTGGCGCAGGCGTCGAAGACGTCGGTGGCGTCATGTGGCCAATGTACGGACAAATAGCGAGGGGCGCAACGGGAGCTCCGAGCCGGGCCGCGATTTCACACGACGACGGGTGCACCGGCGTCGAGCCAGGCCGTGATACCTCCGTCGAGGTCGTACACCTTCGTGAACCCGAGCTCGGCCATGATCGCCGTGGCCTGGCCGCTCCGGTTCCCCGACCGGCAGTAGATGAAATAGGTGTCGTCGCGATCGAGCTCGCCGATGCGCTCACGAAAGCCGGCAGCGTTGAAGTCGATCAGCTCGGCCCGTTCGATGCGGCCCTCCGAGAACTCCTCAGGCGTGCGCACGTCGACGACCCGAATGGTCGGATCGGCCACCAACTCCAGCCCGCGGGCCACGCCGACGAGCGTGACGGCACCACGCTCGGCCGTGTCGGCCGTGTCGGCCGTGGCAGCGGGTGACGGTGACCCTGCGGCAGCCGATTCGGGGGTGGAGGCGTCGTCACCACAGGCAGCCACGCCGAGTGCGCCGACGAGCGCCAGGGCAACGAGAGCGGTTCTCACGGTGACGCCGGTTCGAGGGCGGGCTGGACGTCGCGGTGCTCCCCGTCGCCGAGGATGGCCTTGATGGCATGGCGATCGCGCAGATGGAGCCCGATGAAGAGCCCGACGATGGCCACCACGGCCAGTGCGGCGCCCGAGGAGAGCATGACGAGCGCCGGCGCCGGACAGGTGCCAGCGACGGCCCAGCCGGCACCGAACAGTGCGCCACCGATGAGATGGTGACGCTCGGGCTTTGAGCGTGAGAGGGCGAGTTGGCCGCCGTAGAGCGTGCGGGCCTTGCGCCGTTCGAGCAGCCACAGCAACGGGAGCGAGGTGGCGATGGCCGAGCCCATGAGGAAGAACACGTCGGGCTCGTCGAACCGCAGCATCCGGTGGATCGTGTCGTACTCGTGCAGCTGCGCAGCAGCCAACACGAAGCCGAACGCGGCCCCGAACAGCGCGCCGACGATGTTCAGACGCCGGTTCACAGGTCGCCTCCCGTGACGAGTCGCAGCACGGCGGTGACGGCGACCGCGGTGGCCATGAACGTGGCCGTGGTCACCCAACTGGCCGGCGACCGCTGGGCCGTACCGCAGATGCCGTGGCCCGACGTGCACCCACCGGCCATGCGGGCGCCGTAGCCCATGGTGATGGCCCCGGCCAACACGATGAGTGCCACCACCGGCGTGGGCCACAACGAGGTCATGGCGTGGTAGCCCGACCGGGCGTCGAAGCCGGTGCCCAGGGCGGTGGCGATGCCCCCACCCACGAAGATCCCGCCGAAGTACCAGACCCGCCACCGCACGGTGTCGGTGTCGCGGCGGGCGGCCTTGATGGTCTGGACGTACGCGCCGCTGGCCCCGAGCGGCTGATTCGCCACGAGGAACAGGCCCACGACGAGCAGGCCCAGCAACGGTCCGGCCACGTACCACGCGAGTCGATCAGGTAACACGTCCACGTCGATCCCCTTTCCCGGGTGTGGGGGGCGAGCATACCGCAGCAGATTGTCCGTACATACGGTCAAGTGGTGAGTTCGGCCCGGTACTCGACCGCGCTGGAAGGCGGATCAGCAGGCTGCCGGGTCGAAGGGCAGCAGCCAGTTGCCTTGGCTCTCGGCCCCGTCGGCCACGATGGCAGCACCGCTGATGTTTCGCGCCACGGCGGGTCGGTCGGTCATGGCGGCACGCTACCCGTGAGGGCCGATCGGACTGTCGACGCCCGCTGGTGGCTGCCGGTGCCCCAGCTGATGTTCGAGGTGGACCACCCCCACGGCGCTCGGAGTGGTGCCTACTCGACGGCTTCGGCCTTGACCTTGCCGCGTTCATTTGATACTATACCCCTCTAGGGTATGTGGGTCGAGTGCCGCTGGAGGTTCTGATGGTCGGATACGCGCAGAGCAAGGGCGACGTGCAGGCCCGCCTGCGACGCATCGAAGGGCAGGTGCGCGGGCTGCAACGCATGGTCGACGACGACACCTACTGCATCGACATCCTGACTCAGGTCTCGGCGGTCACCCGTGCTCTGCAAGCCGTGAGCATCGCCCTCCTGGGCGATCATCTCCACCATTGCGTCAGCGAAGCCATCGCAGCCGGTGGCCCCGACGCCGCCGGCAAGGTCGATGAGGCCATGAACGCCGTCCAACGACTGGTGCGGTCATGAGCCGGGCGGGCCCGAACCGCAGTGATCAGGCTCCTGCGGGCGCGGCCGTGGAGACGGTCGAACTGGTCGTCACGGGCATGACCTGTGCCTCGTGCGCAGCCCGGATCGAAAAGCACCTCAACCACCTGCCCGGCGTCGAGGCCACCGTGAACTACGCCACCGAGATGGCGCACGTGCGATTCGACCCGGCGACGCTCGACACGTTCGGTCTGGTGGCCGCAGTGGAGTCGGTCGGGTACGGAGCCACGCCTCCGGCACCCGTTGCGCCCGGCGCGCAGCCGACCCCGGCCGAGACCCCGGCCGAGACCCCGGCCGAGCGCCACGCCGCCGAGCTTCGCCAGCGCCTCGTGGTGTCGGCCGTGCTCACCGTGCCGGCCCTGGCCTTGTCGATGATCTCGCCGTTGCAGTTCCGGAACTGGCAGTGGCTCGTGCTCACGCTCACGAGCCCTGTCGTGGTGTGGGGCGCGCTGCCGTTCCACCGGGCCGCGGCCAAGAACCTGCGCCACGGCGCCGCGACCATGGACACCCTGATTTCCGTGGGGACGATCGCCGCCTACGGCTACTCGTTGTGGGCGCTGTTCTTCGGAGATGCCGGCCACGCCGACATGGAGATGTCGACGGGGCTCGAGCTCTCGCGCTCGTCGAGTGGCGAGTACCTCTACCTCGAGGTGGCGGCGGCCGTCACCACCTTCATGCTGGCCGGCCGCTACTTCGAGGCACGGGCCAAGCGCCGAGCCGGTGCTGCGTTGCGGATGCTGCTCGAGCTCGGGGCCAAGGATGTCGCGGTGCTGAGCCCGTCAGGCGAGGAGCGGCGTATCCCCGTGGGGCAGTTGGCCGTGGGCGACCGCTTCGTGGTTCGCCCGGGGGAGAAGGTCGCGACCGACGGGGTCGTCGAGTCGGGCTCGTCTGCCATCGACGCCTCGCTGGTGACGGGCGAATCGGTGCCGACCGAGGTGGGCCCCGGCGATGCCGTCATCGGTGCCACCGTGAACGCGGGCGGCCGCCTGGTGGTTCGGGCCACCCGTGTCGGGGCCGACACCGCCCTGGCGCAGATCGGCCGCCTGGTGAGCGAGGCCCAGTCGGGCAAGACCGCCATCCAGCGTCTGGCCGACCGGATCTCGGCGGTGTTCGTCCCCGTCGTCATCGTGTTGGCCTTGGCCACCTTGGGATTCTGGCTTGCCCGGGGCGAGGGCTCCTCGATGGCCTTCTCGGCCGCCGTTGCCGTGCTCATCATCGCCTGCCCCTGCGCGCTGGGTCTGGCGACGCCGACGGCGCTCATGGTGGGGACGGGTCGGGGCGCCCAGCTCGGCATCATCATCCGCGGGCTCGAGGTGCTGGAGAGCACCCGGCGCGTCGACACCGTCGTGCTGGACAAGACCGGCACGATCACGACCGGCGTGATGACGCTGATCGACGTCGTCACCACCCCCGACACCGATCGGACCGAGGTCTTGCACATCGTGGGCGCGCTCGAGGCGGCGAGCGAGCATCCGGTGGCCCGGGCCATCGCCCGCGCCGCGCTCGACCAGGGTCCGCTGCCCGCCGTCGAGGGCTTCGCCAATCGGGCGGGGCTGGGTGTCGAAGGTCTCGTCGGCGGCCGTGCGGTCGTGGCCGGACGCATGGCGCTGCTGGCCGAGCGGTCGATCTCCCTTCCCGACGACCTCAGGCAGGCGAGCGCCGACGCCGAGGCCCAGGGCCGCACGGTGGTGCTGGCGGCGTGGGACGGACAGGCTCGGGCCGTGCTCAGCGTGGCCGACACGCCGCGGCCCACGAGCAGGGCGGCCGTGCAGCGGTTGCGCGAGCTGGGTCTCACCCCCGTGTTGCTCACCGGCGACAATGCCACGACGGCCCGCACGGTGGCGGCCGCTGTCGGTATCGACGAGGTCATCGCCGAGGTGCTACCGACCGACAAGGTCGATGTGGTCAAGGGCTTGCAGGCCCGGGGGAAGGTCGTCGCCATGGTCGGCGACGGTGTCAACGACGCGGCTGCCTTGGCTCAGGCCGACCTGGGCCTGGCCATGGGCAGCGGCGCCGACGTCGCCATCGAGGCGAGCGACCTCACCCTCATGTCGGGTGATCTCCATGCCGCAGCTGACGCCATCCGCCTGTCCCGGCGCACCCTGGCCATCATCAAGGGGAACCTGTTCTGGGCCTTCGCCTACAACGTGGCGGCCATCCCGCTCGCCGCATCGGGGTATCTCAATCCGGTGATCGCCGGTGCCGCCATGGCGTTCTCGTCGGCCTTCGTGGTCTCCAACAGCCTGCGCCTGCGCCGCTTTCAACCTGGCGTCGCGGTCTCTCCGGTGTCGCCGGTATCGCCCGAAGGTGCGGTCAACCGCCCGAGAGCGCCTGCAGGAGCGTGACCTCGTCGGCGATCGTCACCGCGGTCGTGAGATCGCGGGTCATCTCGTCGTTCACGAACACCCGCATGTGGCGCCGAAGTCGCCCCTGCTCGTCGACGATGCGGAACCGGAAACCGGGGTACTGCCGGTCGAGATCGACGAGCACCTCGTCGACCGTCGAACCTGCGGCCTCGGCCACGGCGGCCTGGCCGGTGTAGGAGCGCAGCGGACTCGGGATGCGCACGATCACGGCGTGGTTCACGGCGACGATGCCTCGAGCAACGCCGGTTCGGCATGCTCGAGCGAGTAGATCTCGGGCAGGTGCGACGCGATGCAGCGCCAGCTCGCACCCTCGTCGCTGCTCGCCCAGATCTCGCCACTGGTCGTGCCGAAGTAGACGCCGATCGACTCGGCCCGGTCGACGGTCATGGCCTGGCGCTTCACGGTGAACCAGGCCCGGGCCGGGAGGCCATCGCTGCATGCCTGCCACGACGCGCCGGCATCGCTGGTGACGTACACCGCGGGACGGCCGTCGGGGCTCGTACGAGGCCACACGTCGGTGCCGTCCATCGGGAACACCCATGCGGTATCGGGGTCCCGGGGGTGCAACTCGATGGGGAACCCGATGTCGCCGATGTCGCCGGGCATGTTCTCGCCGATGCGCACCCAGCGGTCGTTGGCGTCATCGCCGGCGTCGCGGTCCATCCGGTAGATGCCACAGTGGTTCTGCTGATAGAGCCGATCGGGCCGGAGCGGGTGCATGCGCACACAGTGCGGGTCGTGGCCGAACTCGGGCTCGGGCTCGGGACTCAGGGGCGACAGGCATCCGGCGTTGAGGGGGTGCCACTCGCGGCCCCGGTCGGTGCTCTCGAATACCCCGCCCGACGACAGCGCGATGTACAGGTGCGCAGGGTCACGCGGGTCGACGTTGACCGAGTGCAGCATCGACCCGTCGGGCGTGTTCTGCTCGGGCCACTCGGCCCAGGTCTCCCACTTCGGATGGTTGTTCCACCCGTCGTGCGGGTCCCAGGTGGCACCCCCGTCCTCGGAGACGAACAGCCCCTGAGGAGAGCCGCCGGCATACCATACGCCGGGCTCGTCGGCGTGTCCCGGCGTGAGCCAGAACACCGATTCGACTGATCGCCCGAGCCGATCGCCCGGTCGGAACGCCGGTGGACGGGACGCCTCGGTCCAGGTCGCGCCGAGATCGTCGGATGCGAACACGGTCGGGCCGAGATGCCCCGTCTTCGATGCCACGAGGAGCCGTCGGCCGTTGCGTGGGTCGAGCACGACGTGCTGGGCGATGTGTCCGAGGAACATCGGATCGCTCACCGTGAAATGACGGCGATCGTCGTTGCTGGTGACGATGAACACGCCCTTGCGGGTCCCGACGAGCAGCACCCCAGCGGCTGTCGACTCCACGTCGATCCTCCAGTGTTCGTTGCGCGATGGACGGCGCCACTGCCCGTCCGCACGCTCAAAGGTAGCCCCGAGGCACCGGCTCGTGTCGGGCGCGAGCTCAGCCGATCGCTTCGTGTTGCAGACGATCGATGGCCTGAGCGACAGATCACTGGGCCGCGAGGTACAACGCCGCGCCAACCGCGGCACACACGGCGAGGACGCGTAGCACGCCGAGCTTGAAGCGAAAGACGAGCAGGAAAGCCAGTGCGGTCACGGCAATCGCTCGGAAGCTGACGGTCGACCAGGCCGGCCCGACCACCTGGAGTGGACCCCAGTCGTGTGTGGTGGTGCGACGGAACACCGTGTGGAGGAAGAAGGCGACCGACAGGTTGGCGATGACGCCGACGACGGCTGCGGTGATGGCCGTGAGCGCGGCCGAGAGCGCCCGGTTGTGACGCAATCCCTCGACGTGCGGGGCGCCGAGGAACACGAACAAGAAACACGGGACGAACGTCACCCAGACGACCAGCGTTGCTCCGAGGATCGCGGCGAGCCACGGGTCGAGATCTCCGGGATTTCGGTACGCACCGAGGAATCCCACGAACTGCACCACCATGATGAGCGGTCCCGGCGTGGTCTCGGCCAGGGCCAGGCCGTTGATCATCTCGCCCGGCGTCAGCCAGCCGTAGACGTCGACGGCGCGCTGAGCGACGAACGAGAGCACGGCGTAGGCACCCCCGAAGGTGACCACCGCGGTGCCCGAGAAGAACAGGCCCTGGTCGACCAGCACGTGGGAGCGGCCCAGGGTGATCGCGGCGATGATCACCGGTGTGGCCCACAGCACCAGGCCGATTCCGAGGATTCGCGCCGCGCGCCCGAGCGATGGACGTTCGCCGTGAAGCGCATCGTCGGCGATGAGCGGAGCCGGTTCGAGCTCGGCTTCGGTGCTCGGGGGCGACGACGGCAGCGACGGCGGTTCGGGTCGGGCCCGGTGGAGGAGGTAGCCGGTGAGGCCGGCTGCTCCGATGACGATCGGGAACGGCAGGTCGAACAGGTAGAGGCCGGCGAAGGCGCCCACGGCGATGACAACCAGCATCCGGTGCTTCAGCGTCCTGACGCCCACCCGCCAGACCGCTTGCGACACGATCGCCAGCACGGCCGGACCCAACCCCGCGAACATCGCGGTCACGGCATCGGTCGTGCCCCACTTCACGTAGATCGCCGCGAGGCCCATGAGCGCGACGTAGCCCGGGAGCACGAACAAGGCCCCGGCGATGAGCCCGCCCACGGTGCCGTTGAGCAGCCAGCCGAGGTAGATCGCGAGCTGCTGGGCTTCTGGCCCGGGAAGCAGCGTGCAATACGACACGGCGTGCAGGAAGCGCTGCTCGCCGATCCAGCGCCGTTCGTCAACGAGCTCGTTGTGCATCACGGCGATCTGGCCGGCCGGGCCGCCGAAGGTGCGCAACGAGATGCTGAACCAGGTTCGCGTTGCAGTGCGCAAGGGCATGACCCCGGTGGTGCGCGAGGGCGACGTCGCTCCGAGGTCGCCCCTCGATCGGGATCGGTGTCTGGGCACGGGTCAGGGAGAGCGTCGAGGGCGCGGCGGGTGCACGACGGCCCGCGTCCCCTACCGGTGGCGGTCGGCAGGATCGTCGAGCATGGGCATGACCCATAGTTGCACAGCGACGGGCGGCTTCGTGAGGTCGCCCCGTCGCCCGCTCGCCCCTCGTCGGGCTCGGCCCGTAGCCCCGTTGCCCAGTTGGGCGTCAGAGTGGGGATCGGAGCGTGGCCGAATCGTCGGGTTGTGGTCGTGGGCTACTCGAAGAGCACGGAGATGCTCTCGCGATGTGCGATGCGCCTGATTGGCCCCGCCGTCCGTCAGGAGTCGGGGTGGGGGTCGTCGCTCACCCGGACCATGCGCTTGCCGAGGTGGTCGCCGCGCATCATGCCGACGAAGGCCGCCGGGGTCTGCTCGATCCCTTCGACGATGTCGTCGGGAAACACGACCTGACCCGAGCGCAGCCATTCCGCCATGCGGGGAACGAACTCCGGAAGCTTGTGGACGTGGTCGTAGATCGACAAGCCCGTCATCGTCACTCGTGACGTCATGATGTTCGTGAGACCCTTGATCGCAATCGGGGTGGCGTCCGGTGACTGCTCGTACTCGGCGATCATGCCGCACACGGCGATCCGGGCGTGAGGGTTGAGGCGCTTGAGAACCGCCTCGAGGAGCGGCCCGCCGACGTTCTCGAAGTACACGTCGATCCCGTCCGGGCAGTGCTGCGCCAGCGCCTCGTCGAGCCCCCGCCCGTCGGCCCCGGCTGCGGCAGCAGTCGCGGCTCGATGGTCGAACGCGGCGTCGAAGCCGAGGGTCGTGGTGACGTGCGTGACCTTCTCGGGACGGCCGACGCTGCCTACGACCCGGGCGCCGGCGAGACGGGCCAACTGTCCGGCAATCGATCCCACGGCACCTGATGCCGCCGAGACCAGCACGGTCTGGCCGGGCTCGGGCCGTCCGATCTCGATGGCGCCCACGTGAGCGGTGAGCCCGGGCATCCCGAGCACGCTGACCGCGTAGCGGATCGGGCCGAGTGCGGGATCGACACGGGTGAGCCCCTCGCCAGCGCGGACGAGGGTGTACCGCTCCCAGCGCAGGAACCCCCACACGATGTCGCCTGGATGGTACGACCGGTGTCGGGACTCCTCGACCACGCCCACGACGCGAGCAGGGATCGGCTCACCGAGGGAAAAACCCCCGGGGGCCATGCGCCCCCGCAGGTAGGGATCGCACGAGAGGTACACGTTGCGCACGAGCACGTCGCCCGCATCGAGCGTGGAAGTCGCGACGTCGACCAAGGCGAAGTCGCTCTCGCTCGCGGAGCCGTGGGGGTAGCGGGCGAGCACCACCCCGACATTGCTCGCCGTCATCAGCGTCTCCTCGTCTCGTGGGCCGGCTGCGGCCGGGCGAGCATGCTCGCACCCTGGGGCCGTCCCAGCACACCCGGTGCGATTCACCGGAGGTTGCTCGGGCCTGGGCGCCCTACGGTGAGGGGCATGGAACTGGCGGCGGTCATGCGTACGACGGGAGCGGCTCGGGAGTTCGACGGCCGCCCGGTGGGTGACGACGTGCTGTACCGGGTGCTCGATCTGGCTCGCTTCGCGCCCAGCGGCGGCAATCAGCAGGCCTGGCACGTCACGGTTGTGAAGGACCACGTGATTCGAGCCACGATCGGTCGGCACGTGCAGCCCGTGTGGAACGAGTACGCGGCCCAGCGGGCCGCCGGTCTTCGCCCGTTCGCGCCGGGCCCCGATCTCCGCTGGCACGGTGCCGCGATCGACCTGGAGGCGGCTCGAGCTGTCGAACACCCGTCGCCGCTGGTCGATCAACTCGTCGAGGCCCCGGTGCTGCTCGTGGTCTCGGTGCGGCTCACGGCGTTGGCCCTCATGGACGTCGACCTCGACCGTGAACACATCGTGGGCGGCGCGTCCATCTACCCCTTCTGCCAGAACATCATGTTGGCCGCTCGCGCCGAGGGCCTCGCCGGCGTGCTCACCACCTTTGTCGTTCGTGAGGAGCCGGCCATGCGGTCGGTGCTGCACCTGCCCGACGACCACGTGTTGGCCGCGATGATCGTCCTGGGCCATCCCGTCAAACACGTCACCCGGTTGAGTCGGCACCGGGTCGAGGAGTTCACGACGATCGATCGCCACGACGGTCTCCCGCTGAGCGCGCCTCCCAGCTGAGGGATCGATCAGCTCCGCCCCACCAACTCGGACAGTTACTGGCTTGCCGGGCCGATCAACCTCACGAGGAGCGTCGGGTCGCCGGGCCAGGCGTCGACCAGCACCTGGCGGGGAACCCGACGGGCGGCGTACCGGAGGGCGAGCGCGACGACCACGACGTCGTCGAGAGGACCGATCACCGGGAGGAACTCGGGGATGAGGTCGATCGGCGAGATCACCCAGATGAGCGCGACGACCACCGCCAGCTTGGCCCCACGGGGAACCTCGGGATGCTTGCGCAGTCGACGCAGTGCCGTGGCACAGGCCGGGAGGAAGCTCATGAGGTCGCGGGCTGTCCCCGGTGGGAGCCGGCGGGCCAAAACGATCATCAGCCCCCACGAGGCACCGAGGAGGACGATCCCGATGCCGATGGCGACGAGGATCCTGGTCATGGACCGCCATCGGTACAGCTCGGGCTCGGGCTCGGGCCGGGTGGGGACGGGCCTGCGAGCGGGCTCAACGGTCGACCACGTGGCCGCGCAGCGTGGGCTTGGAATGGTCGTAGGTCTGCCAGTCGGGCGACACGTTGACCCCGGGGGCCACGAGGCGATCGATGCGGTCGAGCGTCGCTGCGTCGAGGTGGTGATCGAGCCCGGTCAGCAACCCGTCGAGCTGGTCCATGGTGCGGGGTCCGATGATCGCGGTGGTCACCGCCGGATGGGCGAGCACGAACGCGTTCGCCAGTGTCACCAACGAGATCCCGGCTTCGGCGGCGATCACGATGAGCTCTTCGACAAGATCGAGCTTGCTCTGGTTCTGGGGGCGATCGAAGTCGAAGTGGCGGGGCGCCCCCCGGCTCCGGGCTGTGGGCTCGAGCCCGGCGACCGTCGAGCGGCGGTATCGTCCCGTGAGCCAGCCGCCGTTGAGCGGGCTCCAGACCATGACCCCGAGGCCATGGCGCTCACACGTCGGCAGCACGTCGTGCTCGACGGCCCGGGCCAAGATCGAGTACGCCGTCTGCTCGCTGCGCATGCGCACCCGGCCCCGACGCTCGGCCGTCCACTGGGCCTCCACGATGCCGTGGGCCGTGAAGTTCGAACCTGCGGCCACGAGCACCTTGCCGTCGTACACGAGGTCACTCAGCGCCGCCAACGTCTCGTCGATGTCAGCGGCCGGGTCGGGTCGGTGGATCTGGTACACGTCGATGCGGTCGGTGCCCAGGCGCACGAGGCTGGCTTCCACCGAGCGCACGATGTGACGGCGGGAGCCGCCCGAGCGCATCACGTCGCCCCCGAACCGGGCCCCGAACTTGGTGGCGACGACCACGTCGTCACGCCGGCGGCTGATGGCCCGGCCCACGATCTCCTCGGAATGCCCCGCCGAGTACACGTCGGCCGTGTCGATCATGTTCACGCCGGCGTCGAGCGCCCGGTGCACCATGCGAATGCAGTCGTCGTCGTCGGTGCCGAAGGCGCGCCCGAACATCATGGCGCCCAACGTCAACGCCGAGACGCGAATGCCTGTGGAACCCAGCACCCGGTACTCCATGGGTGGCTCCGATCCCCGAGCCGCCTGGCTAGGTGACGGCGACGGGCTCGTCGAGGCTCAGCACGAGAGGGCACGACACGGCGACATCCATGATCATCGTGATGCGCCCCATGGCCATCCAGGTTCCGACGGCCACTGATATCTCGAAGATCTCGGCGTCGGTGTAGTGCTCCTTCATGCGGGCGAAGAACGCGTCGTCGAGCTCGTGGTGGCTGAGCGCGAACTTCTCGGCGAAGGCGATCCCGAGTCGGTCGGCGTCGGTGTAGCCCGGCCAGGTGGCCCACTCGGCCACGCGTGCGTAGTCGTCCTCGGAGAGCTGGTGCTGCGCCAACGACGCAGCTCGGGTGTCGAGTCAGATGTGGCAATCGTTGATCTGCGCGATGCGCATCCGCATGAGCTCGCGCACCCGCACCGGCAGTTTGCTGTTGCCGTACACCGCAGCCGACAGCGCCGCAGCCGCTTGGCTCACGTGCGGTGCCAGGCCGAACAGGCGATAGAGATCGTCGGTATCGCCCGGAGGGACTTCGAGACGGGCCATGGTTCGCTCCTCATGTGGCGAGACGGCTGGTGGGCAGGGCTGGTGGGCACGGTCGGGACGGTCGTGTGAACGGCAGGCTTCACCGTGTCGGGGCCGCCCACCGTTGCAGATTTGAAGTGTAGGCACCCCCCGGACCTTCAGGTCGACGTTCGTAGCCCCAGTGGTGGTGTGGAAAGCCCGATTGACGCAGGCCGTATGGGAGCGGGCCCCACCACGCGCGAGAAGTCCCAGGGCTCAGCGACGCCAGGTGAGCACCTCGCCCTGGCCTCGGAGCATCACCGACCCGGGCATCACCCGCAGCCGCTGGGGCACCAACCGCAGGACGCCGAACCCGGGAGCGCTCGGCGAATCCCAACCGGGGACGATGGACGGGTCGTAACCGACGGGTTCGGGGCCGTGCTCGAATCGTCGCCAACCCGACTCGATGGTTTCGGGTGTCGTCTCCCATGCGGCGACGCAATCTGCCGTGCAGGTGTCGTGGTTGGGCGCCCAGTACGTGAGCGACACTGATGGCGTACGTTCGAGATGGCCGGCCTTGGGTGACAGGGGCGACGTGGCGATCCAGCCCGTGAGCTCGGTCCCGTCCCACTCCCAGATCGGGTGCAACACCCGTGTGGACGGATGCCCGCGCAGGTCTGTGGTCGCGCCGATGCACCACACGATGCGGTGGGCCATCTCGACGAAGCTCGGGGCGGTGGACGAAAGAGAATTCACTTGGGTCTCCTGCGTTCGGGCGTCGGTTCCGTGGTACCCGCCGCGGCGGAGACGGAGGGTCAGCCGCGCGGCGCATACATGATGATGCTCATGCCTACCAAGCACACGGCCGCGCCGGCGATGTCGAAGCGGTCGGGGTGGTAGCCGTCGACGACGCGACCCCATGCGAGGGAGCCCACCACGAACACGCCACCGTACGCGGCGAGGATGCGGCCGAAGTTGGCGTCGGGTTGCAAAGTGGCGACGAAGCCGTACGCGCCCAGCGCTGCGATTCCGGCGCCGATGAAGGCGAAGCCCCGGTGCTCCCGGGCGCCTTGCCAGATCAACCATGCCCCGCCGATCTCGGCGAACGCCGCGACGACGAACAGCACGATCGACCGAACGACATCCATTGGTGGAGGCTAACGGGGACGACGCCCGGACGGACCGAGTGCACGACCACGTGAGCGGGTGATGTGGTGCACAATGCACGGGCCTCGTCGGCGCCGACCAGAGGAGACCCATGGCGCGCTTGGTCTGTCTGGCTGCGGGCTCCGTCCTCGACGCTGATCCGTACGAGGTTGCCGAGGCAGCCGCGGCCGCGGGCTTCGACGGGATCGGGCTGCGTCTGTCGGGTGAGCATCGTCTCGAAGACTCGGGACTGGCCCGACTGCGTCGTCGGATCGACGATCTCGGGCTCATCGTGCTCGACGTCGAGGTCCACCGGATCAGCGGTGACTGGTCGCTGCCGGCGGCGCTCCTCAATGCTGCTGCGATCGTGGGCGCCCGATCGCTGCTCGTGGTCTCCGACGATGCCGATGTCGAGG
>JANLSK010000007.1:0-6224 GCA_031362415.1 Actinomycetes bacterium
TACGCATGGAAGGCGTGCGCGAATGCTTCGGTTGCGGTGGCGAACGAACCCCCCGACGGGTGGGCCGGTGCCATCGTCGTCGCCGATGAGGACCCCGAGAGCGCGTTCATGATGTGCCGATCGATCCGCAAGCGCGACGCTTCGGTCGAGCCCCTGCTCCTGATCGTCTCGGGAACCCTGCTCGGCGAGCTCGAGTCGCGCTCGGACCTCTTCGACGACTTCTGCATGTCGCCGTTCCACCCAAAGGAGCGGGAGGCGCGCCTGCACCACCTGTTCTGGCGCGCCGGAAGGGGAAGCAGGCCCGAGATCGTCGAGTACGGCGACCTCGTGCTCAACCTCGAGACCTACCAGGCCGCGCTCGGCGACCGTCCGCTCGACCTCACCTACATGGAGTACGAGCTGCTGAAGTTCTTCGCGACCCACCCCGGCAAGGCGTTCACGCGGGAGCAGCTGCTCTCGCGGGTGTGGGGCTACGAGTACTACGGGGGAGCCCGGACGGTCGACGTTCACGTTCGGCGGCTGCGGGCCAAGCTGGGCGAGGTGCACGCCAACATGATCCAGACGGTGCGCTCGGTCGGCTACCGCTTCGGCCAGAGCCGCTGGAGCCGCGAGCCCTCGTGAGCGCACGGGTGTCGGTTCACCAGAGCTTCTTGGTCAGCTCCTCGGAGCCTTCGTAGCGGACCTCGGCGTCGGTCTTGAGGGCGGCACCCATGAGCGCGCTCCACACGAGCCCCCCGGCGAAGATCGCCATGGGGAACACCAGGACCATCAGGAGGATGATGACGATCGCGCCTGCCATGCGGCGAGGCTAGCCCGACGGTCCGGTCAGACGTGACCCCTGGTCGTACTGGCCCGGAGCTTGCTCGCGAGCGTCGACATCACCTGGATCGCGAACATCGGGGTCTCGTGGACGAGCAGGAGGAACATGCGCTCGTCGATGGCTGCGACGACACAGTCGGTCACCGCGACGGCCGTCGCCGTGCGAGGCAGCTTGTCGATCATGGCCATCTCCCCGAACACCTCGTCGGGCCCGACCGTTGTGAGGAGTGCTCCCGATTGGTGCAGCTCGACGGTTCCTTCGATGATCCCGTACATGAAGTCCCGTTCGTCGCCCTCCTCGAAGATGAGCGTTCCGGCCGGGATCTGGAGAACCTTCTGCGCGTTGTTGAACAGACCGCGAACTTTCATTGACGTCGACCTCCAATCGTCGGGCTGAGTTGGAAATGGTCGCGCTTCACCGTCAGCGCCTGGACCCGTTCAGGTGAATGTGCGGTGACGTAAAGAGGAACTCTTGGCGTCGGGCAGGTATCACGTGGCTGTGGGGATCACACCGGCTTGTAGACCAGCATCTCGATCTCGACGAGCGCGCCCTTGGGTAGCGCGAGCACGGCGACGGTCGAGCGGGCCGGCTTGTGGTCGCCGAACAGGCTCCCGTAGATGGGGTTCATGGCGGGGAAGTTCGCCATGTCGGTGAGGAAGACGGTGGTCTTGGCCACGTCGCTCGGCTGGGCGCCGATGTCGCGCAGCACCGCGGCGCAGTTGGCGACGGCCTGGGTGGTCTGCTCCTCGATCCCACCCGCCACGAGATCGCCGGTGGTGGGATCGAGGGGGATCTGCCCTGAGCACGTGATGAAGTCGCCGGCCCGGACGGCCGGGGAGTAGGGGCCGACGGCGGGCGGTGCGGGCGGGGTCGACAGCGGTTGGCCGGGCATGGGGCTCCTGGTCGGGGAGAGGGACGGGCGGGGCGGGGCGGGGCGGGCGCCGTCAGCGTCGCATGGCGAGCGCGGCTCGGCTACCGGAGGCCGGAAAGGTCGTGGGCCGGCAGCCTTCGGCGACGGCGAGCGCATTCCAGCACGCGGCGGCGACGGCCGCGAAGACGGCGTCGGAGGCCTGGGCTCGAGGTGGTCCGTCGGTGTCGACGATCTCGATGTGCACCGGAGGCATGTGGCGGGCCCTGAGGATCGCGAACGACCTGATCGTGAGGTCGCTGACCTCGCCGGTGAGGGGGTCGACCCCGATGCTCTCGGTCAACACCCAACCCAGCGCCTGATGGACGGCGCCGAGCACGTAGGAGCGCAGGACGACGGTGTCGAGGGGGTCGCCGGCCGAGACCCGCACCATGACCGACTCGGGGCGTCCGCTGACGCCGTCGAGCACCACCTTGGCCCCGGCCCGTGCCCCCGACGGTGCCTCGATGGGGAGGTCGGGACGGGCCACGCCGGCCTCGGCCCAGGCCGCCTCGGTGAGGACGGCGCGCTCGACCCAGCCGAAGCCCCGCATGCGGGTGGAGGTGGGTGGCCCGGCGATCGCGACCTCCTCGATGACGAGCGATCCGTCACCGGCGTCACCGCCGTCACCGGGCCCCGCGAACGCCACGCTGGTGCCGGTGGGGATCCGCAGGTGGAGGCGGACGACACCCGCCGGATGCGCGGGTGTCGTGTCGACCCAGGCCGCTGCGCCGATGGGGGGGCGCTTCGGGCCCAGCCGGACGACGTCTTCGCGGCTGTAGAGCACCCGGACAGCGCGGCCGAGCCGGTCGGCCAGTTCTCGTGCGGCCCGGGGTGCGCTCGATTCGGACTTCCCGCCGAACGCTCCGCCGTTGGCCAGCGGTGTGGCGGGCGTCCCCCCTGGAGGGCACCAGGACGCATCCGGCTCGAGGTAGGCAGGCTCCATCCAGCCGGTCTGGAGGCGCACACCGACCACGCCATCGGGCAGCGGAGGGGCGTCGATCGGCGAGCCGGGATCGTGCGTCGCCCGTCGTCCCTGGACCTTGCCGGCGAGGCGTCGCGCTTCACCGAGCGACGCGCCGATCACCCAGCGCACACCGGCGGCCTCGACGGCGTCGTCGCTCGTCCGCTCGGGGGGCAGGGGGAGGGCGACGAGCGCGTCCCGGGGTGCAGCGTCGGCGGCGAAACCGCCTTCGCCGAGCGGTACCTCGGTGTCGACCCGCTGAGCGACCCCACCCTCCAGAAAGGCCCGGTGGGCTGCTCCGACGCGCTGCTTCCGCGCCGATTCGGTGGCAGAATCTGCGGATTCGGTGCCCGATTCCCGCGCCGATTCTGCGGCAGAATCGGCGCGTAGGCGCTCGGCGGCGAGGCCGATCGCCTCGTAGATGGAGAGCCAGCCGGTGCACCGACACAGGTGGGCGGCGAGGGCCTTGTCGAGATCGATACGTGCCAGCCGCCCGGCTCGAACCAGGGCGGCGGAGCGCATCACGATGCCCGGCGTGCAAAAGCCGCACTGCGAGGCGCCCGTCTCGCAGAACGCGGCGCCGAACGCGGCCCGTTCGGCGTCGGAAAGGCCCTCCACCGTGGTCACCGATCGGCCGCTCACCCGCTCGATCGGGGTCACGCACGCGACCCGGGCATCGCCGTCGACGAGCACGGTGCAGCAGCCGCACTGCCCCTGTGGCGCGCACCCGTCCTTGGCCGAAGTGATCCCGAGGTGCTCGCGCAACACCTCGAGCAGCGACGTCCCCGGATCCACGTCGACCTGCACCTGCGAACCGTTGCAGACGAACTGGGCTGCTACCGATTCACCGAGCACGATGCGGCAGGATAGAGGGATGGCCTCTGAACACCCGATGTCGCGGCGCAGGTTCCTCATGGTGGTCGCCGGTACCACGGCCATCGGCGGCGCGGCGACCGTCCTGGCGAGCTGCGGCGACGACGACAACGCCACCAGTACCGATGCCACCAGCACCGACGCCACGAGCACCGACGCCACCCGCACCGCAGCTGCGGCCGACCAGCCCGTGGTGACCGACGGCTTGAGCCTCGACGAGTTCCAGTCGCTGCCGATCTCCATGGGGTTCTACGCCAGCGACATCGTCGCCAGTACGGCGCAGCGGCTCCCGTTCGTGATCATCGACCAGGTCACGGGGGCGCCGATCCGGCCCACGAGTGTCACCGTCGCGGCCGTGGCCCCCATCGGCGAAGGGGGCGCGCTCATCCCGTTCCCCACCAGCTTCACACCGGTGACCTTTCACGGCGAGGGGCTTTCGGAAGGCGCCGACGACGGCTTGGCCACCGACGGCGCGTTCGTGGCCATGCTCGATTTCGACCAGCCCGGGCCCGACGCCAACCCGTGGTGGATCTGGGTCGAGGCCGACGGCCGCTACGCGGTGGCCCCGCTCGTGGTGAAGGCCGAGGGGCTCGTGGTGCAGCCGGGCGCGCCGGCTCCGACGGCGTCGTCGCCCACGGTCGCCGATCCGTTGGGCGCCGACCCGGTCTGCACCCGCCTCCCCGATATCTGTCCGCTCCACGAGCACTCGCTGGCCGACCTCATCGGTGCCGGGCGCCCGATCGTGGTGATGTTCTCGACCCCGGCCCGGTGCTCGACCCGGGTGTGCGGCCCGACGCTCGAGCTCCTGCTGGCCGAGATGTCGTCGGCCGTCGACACCGTCGACTTCGTGCACGTCGAGATCTACCAGAACCTCACGAGCAACGACATCGTCTCGACCGTCGGCGCTTGGAGCCTGCCGAGCGACCCGTGGCTGTTCGGCATCGATCCCGCCGGGAACGTCGTCGTGCGGATGGACGGGATCTTCGACCAGGCCGACATCCGCGACGTCATCGCCCAGACCGCAGCCACAGCGAGCGATGCCGGTTGATCAACCTCGGATCACCAGTCCCGGACGGGCACCGGTGAGCTCGTCGTGCTCGACGGTCACGACGCCGGACTTGACGGTTGCCACGTACCCGTCGGCCCGCTGGATCAGCCGCTTGCCCCCGCCGGGGAGGTCCCACACCAGCTCGGGGCGCCGTACGGCCAGCCGCTCGAAGTCGATGACGTTGAGGTCGGCGAGGCGACCGGGGGTGATGACCCCGCGGTCGTGGAGACCGTAGAGCCGGGCGGTGTCGCTCGTCTGGCGCTTGACCACGAACTCGAGGGGCAGCTTCTCGCCCCGGCTGCGATCACGGGCCCAGTGCGTGAGCATGGTGGTGGGGATGGAGGCGTCGCAGATGATGGCCACGTGGGCCCCGCCGTCGGAGAGCCCGAGCGTGGTGCCGGGATGCGTGAGCATCTCTCGCACCGTCTCGGCGTCGCCGTGGGCGTAGTTGATGATGTGGGCCATGAACAGTGTCGACGGATCGGCGGCCATGAGGTCGATGAGCAGCGCGGCCGGGCTGACCCCGGCCGCGGCGGCGAGCCCGCCGATCGACTGTGACGGACCGGGCTCGTAGTCGATGGGATCGGTGAAGGGGAACATGCGCTCCCAGCGGGTGCGCAGGAAGGCCCGGTAGGGATCGTCGTAGGTCTGCTCCTCGGCCAGGATCGCGGCCCGCACCGCCGGGTCTCGCAGGCGCGCCGCCTGGACGTCGATGGGGAGGTCGGCCAGGGCCTTGAAGCTGGGCCGGTCGTCGAGCGGGTGGTACGTGGTCCCCAGCCCGAACAGCAGCCCCGACGGCCGTCCCGCCACCTGCAACACGAGCTGATCGCCCCGCGCCTGCGCAGCAGCGGCGGCATCGGCACATTCGCGCCACGCCTCGGGCCGGCCGTTGTTCTGCGTGAGCAAGAAGCAGACCGGACGACCGATGTGCGCAGCCAGGCGGGCCATCCATTCGACCTCGCGGGCGGGACCGTCGAGGTCTTCCCCGGCGACCCCGGAGGGAACCACCTCGTACAGACCCCGTCCGAGATCGCGCAGCGCATCACCGATTCCGAACAGCTCGTCCTCGGCGGCGTAGGTACCGGCGATGGGCACGCCGTCGCGGGTGTGGTGCAGCACGGTTCGTGACGTCGAGAAGCCGAGCGCCCCTGCATTGATCGCCTCGCGAACGATGGCGGTCATGGCAGCGATGTCGGCGGGGGTGGCGGGCTCGTTGCGGATACCGCGCTCGCCCATCACGTGCATGCGGACGGGCGCATGCGGGATCTGGGTGCCGACGTCGAGCGTGCGCGGAGTTCGGGCCAGCGCGTCGAGGTACTCGGGGAACGTCTCCCACGACCATTCCATGCCGGCCCGAAGCGCGCTGGCCGGGATGTCCTCGACGCTTTCCATCATCTCGATGAGGGTGTCGCGCATCGCTGGCGCGCAGGGCGCGAAGCCCACAGAGCAGTTCCCGGTGACCACGGTGGTGACGCCGTGCCAGCACGAGGGGGTGACGTCGGGATCCCAGACCACCTGGCCGTCGTAGTGGGTGTGGATGTCGACGACACCGGGGGTGACGAGTCGTCCGTCGGCGTCGATCTCCCGCCGACTCGGGCCATCGACCCGTCCC
>JANLSK010000059.1:0-56564 GCA_031362415.1 Actinomycetes bacterium
GGGACGGCGACGAGACCACCAACGCCATCCACGACGCCGGCCAACGCCTCGCCGCCCTCAATCTGCTGCCGGCACCGTTCCCGCTCCAGGAGATGCTCTCGGAGAAGGACTTCCGGCACGTGATGCGTCTCTACGGCATCGGCGGGCTCTCGTACGGCAACGTCTCGGCCCGTCACGACTCCCAACGGTTCTGGATGAGCGCCTCGGGTGTCGACAAGTCCGACATGCGGCTCGTCGGCGAGCACATCCTCATGGTCAAGGGCTTCGACGCTGACCGACGGGTGATCCGGCTGTCGGTTCCGCCGTCGGTGAAGACCCCCCGGCGGGTCTCGGTGGATGCCATCGAGCACTGGATGATCTACCGGGAGCACCCCGAGGTGGGCGCCATCCTGCACGTCCACGCCTGGATGCCCGAGATCCGCTCGACCGAGATCAACTACCCCTGCGGCACCATCGAGCTGGCCCGGTCGGTGGCGCAGCTGGTGCGGGAGTCGCCCGAGCCGGGCAAGGCCGTCATCGGTCAGAAGAACCACGGCCTCACGATCACCGGATCGAGCCTGCCGGAGATCTTCGAGCGGGTCGACGGCCGCATCCTCAACCAGGTCCCCATGAGCTGATCGGCACCCTGCTTTTTGGGAGGGCCGGCTTTCTGGAAGGGCTGGCGTTCTGGAAGGCTGGCGTTCTGGAAGGGGTCTGTCGGCCGTGTCACCCGTCGGGCAGCGATGGACGTCTGTAGGACATGACGGTGCTCAAGGGAGTCGACGGAGAGCCCATGACCGACGGGCGGGTCGTGCTCGCACGCCTCCGGGCGCTGGTGCTCGCCGGCGTGACCCTCGGGGTGCTCGTCGGTGGGGTGGGCGGGCGCCTGGCGATGCTCGCGCTGCGGCTCACGTCGCCCGACTCGGTGCGGGGCGTCGAGAGCGACGACGGCTTCGAGATCGGGACGTTCACCCTCGGTGGTAGCTACAACCTCCTCGTCCTGGGCGCGGCGTTCGGCGTTCTGGGAGCTGCCCTGGCGCGAATGGTTGAACCCTGGCTGATCGGACCACGGTGGTTCCGATCGCTCACGTGCGCACTGGGCGCCGGGGCCGTCATCGGCTCGATGCTGGTGCACGCCGATGGGGTCGACTTCACGCTCTTGAAGCCGGCATGGTTCGCCGTCGCGCTCTTCGTCGCCGTGCCTGCGCTGTTCGGGGCGCTCGTCGGGCCCACGCTGGCCCTGGCGGAGCGCCCGGACGCCTGGTGGAACCAGGGTCGCCGTCGACGCTGGATCGTGCCCGGCGTGGCGGTCGCGCTCTTCCCGCCGGTTGCGTTCGTCGTGCTGCTGGTCGGGTTGGCGATGGCCTTCGCCACGGCCGTCCCCCTGGCCGATGTGGCCCGCCGGATCCGTTCCCGGGCCCTGGCGACGTGGACGGTCCGCTCGGGATGGTTGGCGATCGCGATCCTCGGCCTCGTGGCTCTGGTTCGTGACGCCCGCGCCATCGTCTGAGATCGTCTGGCGGCGCCGGCCAGGGATGGCGGAAATCGTCAAGAACTTGTCATTACCGCCATCCTCGCAGCGGTCCATGATCGTGTCATGAACCCTGCTGCGCCCGGGTCGTGATCGTGGTGTCGTTGGAGACCATCCCCGACACGGCCGCGAGCGTGGCCGCGGCCTGCGGCTTCGCATCGCCCGAGACGTTCCACCGATCGTTTGTTCGAGTGGTCGGGACGACGCCGGCCATGTACCGCAAGCATTTTCGAGCCGTCGCCGGCTGACCGGTGACCGAACAGGAGCCCGCCCCATGAATGTCATGGAACCCGAGCAGACCAAGCAGCCGATGCAGATCGCCGTGGTCTTGTACCCCGAGGTGACCGCGCTCGACGCCATCGGGCCCTACGCCGTGCTCTCGCGATTACCTGGTGTCGAGCTGCGCTTCGTAGCGCCCGAGCGGGGCATCGTCCGGTCCGACTCGGGCCTGCTGTCCGTCGACGTCGAGCATTCGTTGGCCGAGACCCCGGCCCCGCACGTGATCGTGGTCCCGGGTGGGTTGATCGCCCGCACGATGATGGCGGGGCATCCGGTCGTCGACTGGATCCGGGCCGTCCATCCCACGACCACTTGGACGACGTCGGTGTGCACCGGCTCCTTGCTCCTGGGAGCGGCCGGGGTGCTCGACGGGATTGACGCCACGTCGCACTGGCGGGCCCTCGACCAGCTTCTCCGGTTCGGCGCCCGTCCGACCCTCAAGCGGGTGGTCGTGCGGGGCAAGGTGATCACGGGTGCCGGGGTCTCGGCCGGCATCGACATGGCCCGGGTGCTCGTGGAGCGCATTGCCGGGCGGACCGTCGCCGAGGCCATCCAGCTCGCCATCGAGTACGACCCGCAGCCGCCGTTCGAGGCCGGCTCGCCGATCAAGGCCTCGGTCGAGGTGAAGGCTCTCGTCGACGGCATCGTGAGCGGCGTGGGCGCGAGCAGCCGCTGACGGTTCCCCGCTGTACTTCGCGGGCGCGGCCCCGCGCTGCCGTGAGCGACCTTCAGCCGGGCCCGACAGGCGGGCCAGGGGCGACGCCGGCAGCGGTGCGCTTCCTGGCCGCCATGGCCGCCAACGCCTCCATGATGAGGTGATGCGCGGCGTTCACGGTGAGATCAGCGTGGTCGTACGGCGGCGAGACCTCGCAAATGTCCATGCCCACCACGGTGGTTGCGCTGACGACTTGGCGGACGGCCCGCAGGAGCTGCACCGTCGTGAGCCCACCCACTTCGGGCGTCCCGGTGCCGGGTGCGAACGCGGGATCGAGCGAGTCGATGTCGATCGAGAGGTACACGAGATCGCAGCCGTCGGTGGCGATGGCGATCGCCTCCTCGACGATTGCGGGCAGGCCCCGTTCGACCACGTCGTCCATCAGGAACCAGCCCAGCCCTTGCTCGCGCATCCAGTCCCAGGTGTCGGCCTCGGGCCAATGCGATCGCAGGCCGATCTGCACGAAGTTGCGCCCGGGCACCGCACCCGACTCGATGAGCCGCCGCATGGGCGTGCCGTGCGATGCCAGGTTGCCCTCGATGGTGTCGGCGGTGTCGGCGTGGGCGTCGAAGTGCACCATGCCGATCCGGCCGTAGCCGTGGACATCGGCGAGAGCCGTCCCGTTGGGCCAGGCGATGGAGTGGTCGCCGCCGACGATGATGGGGATGATCCCGAGCCCGGCGATGTCCTTGACCCGCTGGCGGATGTTGGCGTGGGCCCGTTCCGGCTGGCCGTGCGGGATCGACACGTCGCCGCCGTCGACGACCTCCAGCCACTCGAACACGTCGATGCCCCACGACAGGTGGTAGGTGCCGCTGAAGTACGACTGGTTGCGCACGCCGCTCGGTCCGAATCGGGCGCCCGGCCGGTTCGTGACGGCGAGGTCGTAGGGCGCGCCGATGATCGCGACGTCGGGCTGCCAACGTCGCAGCGCTTCGAGATCGACCACCATCGGCCGCTGAGCGAAGGTACGTAAGGCGAAGCTGGCCCGCTGCTCGGCCTCGGCCGGATCGATCGGACGATGGGGCACCACCGGCGGCTCCGACTCGGTCATGCCCCCAGGATACGAACCCCCTCCCTAAATTTGCGCGGGAATGCTCACCACGTGAGCAATTCCGCGCAAATTTCGTGGGGTGGGACGGGTGCAGCGCGTGTGAGATCAGCTTCAGCACCAGCCAGTGGCGTCCGATGAATCCTCAGTATCGGACGTGCCGAGGAACCCGCTTGAGTCCGAGCTGCCCGTGGCGCGCGTGACGAGCGGAGTGCTCATGGGCACCAGCAGGACGAGGGTCTGGACGGCAATCGCGCTGGGTGCGCTGGTGCTGTCGGCCTGCGGCAGCGAGTCGATCTCGGATGCCGCCGAGAACCAGGGCTCAGACTCGGCATCCAGCGTGACCGGAAGCGCCTCCGACTCCGGCGACACGACCTCCGGGGCCGGCTCAGGATCGACATCGGGCGTCGGCGCAGCAGCGACCCCTCTCTCGGTGGCCGACGCCTACGACCTCGGGGAGTTCACCGGCACCGACATCTGGGTCGATCCCGTGAACGGCGACGATGCCGCCGATGGTGGTACCCGAGAGCGTGCTCTGCAGACGGTCGATGCCGCGTGGCAACTCGTCCCGGCCGGAGTCGAGCTCGACACCGGGTACCGGCTCCGGCTTGTCGCCGGGACCTACCCCGTCGAGGGCTCGGTCACCTACTGGGAGGACCGCCACGGTACCGCCGAGGCGCCGATCATCGTGGAGGCCGCCGACGGCCCGCACACGGCCGTGCTCGAGGCCGATATCAACATGTTCGGTGTCAGCCACTTCGCCCTGCTCGGTGTCGACATCATCCGCCAGGGCGACACCTTTCACTGCGAGCAGTGCGATCACATCCTGATCCGCGACGTTGAGCTCTCGGGCGGCACCGAGGCGCACGAAACGATGAAGATCAACCAGTCGCAGCACATCTACATCGAGAGCTCCGACATCCATGGCGCTGGCGACAACGCCATCGACTTCGTCGCGGTGCAGTACGGTCACGTCACGGGCAGCCGGATCCATGACGCGCAGGACTGGTGCCTGTACGCCAAGGGCGGCAGCGCCTACCTCACCTTCTCGGACAACGAGGTCTTCGATTGCGGGACCGGCGGGATCGCCGCCGGGCAGGGGACCGGCTTCGAATTCATGACCGCGCCGTGGCTCAACTACGAGGCCTACGGGATCGCCATCGTCGACAACGTCGTGCATGACACCGACGGTGCGGGCCTCGGTGTCGCTGGCGGCTTCAACGTCGTGTTCGCGTACAACACGCTCTATTCGGTGGGCAGCCGGAGTCACGTCGTGGAGTTCGTGCGCGGGCGACGAGGCTGCGACGGGACGCTCGAGATCTGCGCAGCGAACCACGACGCCGGCGGGTGGGGCTCGACCGAGGGCGAGGAGGCCCTGATCCCCAACCGCCACGTGTACTTCGTCAACAACCTGATCGTGAATCCGGTTGGGGTGCAGTCGCAGTGGCAGCACTTCCAGATCGACGGCCCGCTCGATCCGCCGTCGTCGAGCGGCGTCCCGTCGCCGTCGGTGGCCGACGACGATCTACGCATCGAGGGCAACGTGATCTGGAACGGCTCCGCCGACCACACGCTGGGCACGGGGGACGGGTGCCCGGTGTCGAACGCGGTCTGCAACGAGGCGCAGATCCGGGCCGACAACGCGATCAACTCGGTCGAGCCGCGCCTGCGCGATCCTGACGGAGGGGACTGGTCGCTGACCGACGAGTCGCTGGCATCGCTCCCGGTCACGGTCGCCGTCCCCGACCTCGTGTGGGACGACACGCCGATCCCGGTGCCGACCGGTGCCATCACGGTCGACGTGTCGACCGACCGCACCGGCGGTCCCCGCTCACCCGGAGGTCCCCCGGGCGCAGGCTGATCCGTGATGGCGGCTGACCCGGAGTGCCGAAAGACCCGTGACGGAATGCTCGGCCCACGGGTATGTTCGCGGGCGCCACAGTGTTGCTCCACAAGGGATGGAGGCCGTGATGGTCGAGCGCACGTCGTACGCACCGGGAACCCCGTCGTGGGTCGACCTGGGAAGCCCAGATCCGGTGGCCGCGGCCACCTTCTACAGCGGCCTGTTCGGCTGGACGGCCTCGGTGGCACCGCAACCTGAGGCGGGCGGCTACACGATGATGGAGAAGAACGGGCTGCCCGTCGCCGGGATCGGTTCGAAGATGAGCCCCGACCAGCCGACGGTGTGGACGACCTATGTGACCGTCGAAGACGCCGACGCGTCTGCGAAGCTCGCCGCCGATGCCGGCGGCACCATCCTCATGCCCCCCATGGACATCCTTGACGTCGGCCGGATGGCCATCCTCATGGACACCGGCGGTGCCGTGTTCGCCATCTGGCAGCCCCGGGCTCACGTCGGTGCCCGTCTGGTCAACGAACCCAACACGTTGTGCTGGAACGAGCTCGCCACCCGTGACATCGAGGCGGCGAAGTCGTTCTACGGAACGCTGTTCGGCTGGACCGGCGACACGGTTCCCATGGACGACATGGCCTACACCGAGTGGAAGCTGGCCGACGGTAGCTCGATGGGCGGCATGATGGCGATGGACGACAACTACCCGCCCGAGGTGCCACCGCACTGGCTGGTCTACTTCGCCGTGGACGACGCCGACGCTACGACGGCACGCTGCACCGCGCTCGGCGGGACGGTCACCGTGCCTCCCACCGACATCCCGCCCGGGCGTTTCGCCGTGCTGAGCGATCCCCAGGGCGCCCTCTTCGCCGTGCTCAAGTTGGCCGAGGAAGGCGGCTGAGGGCGACGGTCGCACCTTCCCGGGTCCCCGGTCCCCACCCGGCCGGGAGCGTGCTCGTCACAGAGCGGCGTTGGTCGGGCTGGGTACGTCAGGAGTCGAAGCCGAGGCCCATCTTGTCGAGCCCGCGCAGCCAGGCGTTGCGCTTGCCGCTCTTGTCTTCCCGGTTGAGGGCCCAGCGGGTGAGCTGGATGCCCACGAACCTGAAGGGTTCGGGCGGCCAGGGGATGGGCTGATCCTTCACGAAGTCGAGATCGGTCCGCTCGGTGCGGCGCCCGTCGAGCAGGTCGACGAGCACCTCGGCACCAAAGCGCGTGGACCCGACGCCGAGGCCCGTGTACCCGAGCGCGTAGGCGACCCGTCCGTGCATGGCCGTGTCCCAGAACACGCAGAACCGTGTGCAGGTGTCGATGGCCCCGCCCCACACGTTGGTGAAGTGGATGCCCTCGAGTTGGGGAAACGTGGTGAAGAAGTGCTCCGAGAGCTTGGCCCAGGTCTCGGGGCGGGTCTCGAACTCCGATCGCACCTTGCTGGCGAAGTAGTAGACGGCGTCGTAGCCACCCCACAGGATCCGGTTGTCCTGGGTGAGGCGGTAGTAGTGGAACTGGTTGTTGGTGTCGGAGAGCCCCTGGCGGTTGGCCCAGCCGATGCTGGCGAGCTGCTCGGCGCTGAGTGGTTCGGTGACCATGCAGTAGTCGTAGACGGGGATCACGTAGCGCTTCATCTTGTGCAGCAACGGCGGGAAAGCGTTGGTGCACAAGGCGACCCGGGCGGCCCGCACCCGTCCGAACGGGGTGGTGACGAGCACGCCCACGCCGTCGCGCTCGAGGTCGGTGGCCTTGGTGTGCTCGTAGATCCGCACACCGAGTCGTTGCGCCGTGGCCTTCAGACCCCACGCGAGTCGGGCCGGATCGACGATCGCCGCCCGTCCCTTGCGCCAGAGGCCGCCCTGGTACGTGGGGGAGTGCACCTGTGCGTGCAAGGCGTCGCGGTCGAGCAGTTCGACGTCTTGGCCCAACGAGCGCAACAGCTTCATGTCGTCGCGGAGCTCGGACACGTAGTGCTCGGTGGTGGCGACGTCGATCACGCCGGTGCGCTCGAAGTCGCAGTCGATGCCGTAGTGGGCGATGGCGGCCTCGAGCTCGTCGAGGTTGGCGAGCCCGAGCCGCTCGAGCTGGGCCAGCTCCCGGGGAAAACGGGCCTCGCCGTTGGCGATGCCGTGGGTGAGGCTGGCCTCCACGAAGCCGCCGTTGCGCCCCGACGCCCCCCAACCGCAGGTGTCGCCCTCGATGAGCACGACGTCGCGCGATGGGTCGCGCTCCTTGGCGATGATGGCCGTCCACAGGCCCGTGTAGCCGCCGCCGACGACGCACAGATCGCAGGCCTCGGTTCGGACCAAGGTGTCGTTGGCGTCGGGCTCGTCGACGTCGTCGTACCAGTAGGGGTAGGGCTCGGCCCAGCCGAGTGCCTCGAGGTAGGGCTCACTCACGTCGCAGAGTCTCGCGCCCCCAGCCCGTCGGCCCGACCGATACCGGTCGTAGCATCGGCCGAACCTGCGGCGGCCGCCCGGTCGTCCATCCGAACACACGACGCTGACCGTCCGAGCCGCGGCGGTCGAGGTGAGCCCGTGATCGACTTCAGCCCCGACCCCGCCATCAGCGAGATCGCCGAGCGCACCGCTGCGTTCGTGCGCGACACCGTGATCCCGTACGAGGCCGATCCCCGGTGGGGCGCCCACGGGCCCACCGACGAGCTGCGCTCCGAGCTCGTCAACCACGCCCGTTCGGCCGGGCTGCTGTCGCCGCACGTGTCGCCGAGCTACGGGGGACTGGGGCTCAGCCAGATCGGACGGGCGTTGGTGTTCGAGGAATCGGGGTACACGATGCTCGGCCCGGTGGCCATGAACATCGCCGCGCCCGACGAGGGCAACGCCCATCTGCTCGAGCACGTGGCCACCGACGCGCAGAAGGAGCGGTGGTTACGCCCGCATGCCGCCGGGGAGATCCGGACCTGCTTCGCCATGACCGAGCCCAGCCCGGGCGCCGGTTCCGATCCGTCGATGATGCTGACGACGGCCGATCGTGACGGCGACGAGTACGTGGTGAACGGCCGGAAGTGGCTCATCACGGGAGCCGAAGGCGCGGCCGTCGCCATCGTCATGGCCAAGGACGGCGACGGCGCCACGATGCTGCTCGTGCCCACCGACACCCCGGGCTTCGTGTACGAGCGCACGCTCGACACGCTCGACTCGTCGTTCACGGGCGGCCATGGCGTGCTGCGCTTCGAGAACATGCGCGTGCCGGTGGACGCCGTGCTCGGCGAGGCCGGCGCCGGGTTCCGCTACGCCCAGGTGCGCCTGGCCCCCGCCCGGCTCACCCACTGCATGCGGTGGCTGGGAGCTGCCCGTCGAGCACACGACATCGCGGCCGACTACGCCGCTCGGCGGCAGGCGTTCGGGCAGGTGCTGGGAGCCCACGAGGGTGTCGGGTTCATGCTGGCCGACAACCAGATGGACCTGCAGACGGCTCGCCTGCACGTCTGGCACACGGCCTGGCTTCTCGACCAGGGCGATCGGGGCAACGAGGCTTCCAGCGTGGCCAAGACCGTGTGCTCGGAGGCCGTGTGGCGCGTGGCCGATCGCAGCATGCAGATCCTCGGCGGTCTCGGGATCACAGACGACACCGTGGTGGCCCGGATCTTCCGTGACATCAGGGCCTTTCGCATCTACGACGGTCCATCGGAGGTGCACCGGTGGTCGATCGCCCGCCGGATCATCAAGCGGGCCGGCGCCGGTGTCGCCAGCGCCGATCGGGATCACACCGGGGGGCACAGCTGATGGCCGTCGACTACGAGCTGCATGACGGGGTGGCCCTGGTGCGGCTCAACCGACCCGAGCGGGCCAACTCGTTCGACGGACCCACCGGGGCGGCGCTCGGGGCCGCGTTCCGGCGCGCCGGCGCCGACGACACCGTTGGCGCCGTGGTGCTCACCGGCGCCGGCGACCGGGTCTTCAGCGCCGGCATGGACCTCACGGCCTTCGCCGAGGCGCGACAGGGCCCGAGCGCCGACGGTCCGACCTCAGGGGAGGCGGCCGCGGCGGCTGATCACTCAGGACTGGAGCTGCTGACCCGGGGCGGCTTCGCCAAGGCCGTCATTGCTGCGGTGAACGGCACGGCCGTCGGCGGTGGCTTCGAGCTGGTCCTGGCGTGCGACCTGGTCGTGGCCGCCGAGCACGCCCGCTTCGGGCTTCCCGAGGTGAGCCGGGGCCTTCTCGCCGGCGGGGGCGGGACGGAGCTGCCTCGCCGGCTCCCGCTCGCCGTCGCGCTCGAGATGGGGCTCACCGGCGAGCCGATCGACGCCCGGCGGGCGTTCGAGCTCGGGCTCGTCAACCGGGTCGTGCCCGCCGCCGACCTGATCGACGAGGCCCTGGGCCTGGCTCGGCGCATTGCAGCCAATGGGCCGTTGGCCGTGCAGGCCACGAAACGGTTGATGTGGGAGTCGATCGGCGCCTTGCCCTGGGACCGGATCTCCGAGGTTGCGGGCCCGGTGTTCGCCAGCGCCGACGCCGTCGAGGGGGCGACGGCCTTCTCGGAGCGCCGAGCGCCACGTTGGGTCGGCCGATGAGCGAGGAGGGTCGTCCCGCCATGGCGCGTCCCACCACGATGCGCGCCGCCGTCTGCCATGCCTACGGGCCGCCCGACACGCTGACGATCGACGAGATCCCCATTCCCGAGCCCGGTGCCGGCCAGGTGCTGGTGCGGGTGGCTGCGGCGGCCGTCAACTTCCCCGACGTGCTCCTGATCGCCGACAAGTACCAGGTCTCGGTCACCACGCCGTTCGTGCCCGGCAGCGAGTTCGCCGGTGTCGTGGCCGCGGTCGGCGGGGGTGTCGGGGGTGTGGCGATCGGCGACCGGGTCCTGGGCGCGGCGATGAACGGCGCCTTCGCCGAGTACGTGGTTGCCTCGGCAGCCGGACTGGTCGCCGTTCCGGACGGCGTCGACCTGAACCTCGCTGCGGCCTTCTGGGTGGCCCACTCCACCGCCTACCACGCGCTGCGGTCGGTTGCCGATGTGCGCCCGGGCGAGTGGGTCGTCGTCCTCGGCGCCGCCGGCGGTGTGGGCCTGGCCGCGGTGGAGGTGGCCCGTCTGCTCGGGGCCCGGGTGATCGCCGCGGCGTCGTCGCCCGAGAAGCTGACCTTGTGCAGCGCCCGTGGTGCGGAAGGGCTCATCGACTACACGACCGAGGACCTCCGGGGTCGGATCAAGGCGATCACCGGGGGCGGCGCCGACATCGTGATCGACCCCGTGGGAGGGCCGGCGGCCGAGCAGGCGCTCCGGGCCTTGGCGTGGGGGAGCCGGTTCGTGACCGTCGGTTTTGCATCGGGCGATATCCCGCGCATCGCTCTCAACCTCGTGCTGCTCAAGGGCATCACCATCAAGGGCTTCGAGATGCGGACCTTTGGCGATCACGCTGCGGCGCTGATGGCTCGCGATCGCGCCGAGATGATCGAGCACCTCCGTGCGGGCCGGCTGGTTCCCCACGTGAGCTCCACGCACGCTCTTGCCAACGTCGCCGTTGCGCTGCGTGAGGTTGCCGAGCGGCGCGCGCAGGGCAAGGTCCTCGTGGTCCCCTGAACCCCAACTGTCAGCGTGGGTACCGGGATACCGGTACCCACGCTGACAGTTGGACGGGTCAGCCCTGGCAGGCGGCCACCGATTCGCCGGTCGGCTCCAGCGGATCGACGAAGCTCTGGTCCTGGGGTTGCGCCGGCAACTCGGCGACGACGATCGCGAAGATGCTGCGCGGGGCCAACCACAGCGGGCTGACGACCGTCTCCGATCCGTCGGCGAAGGTCAGCCGCATTCCCGATGCAGCGGCAGATGCCGCAGACGAGATGGCCGTCGGCGGTGCCGGCGGTGAACAACTCCTCGCCCGGCGCGAGCGCGGCGGCGCACTCTTGGGCCTCGGCGGGAACGGTCGGGAGCGGACCCACTGAAAGCGGGGGGAAGCCCGCCTCTGAATCGCCCCGGACGAGCACGGCTCCGTCGGCGTCGTAGGCGGTCAAAGCCCAAGGCTCGAGCGGGCCGGGTTCGTCGAACGGGAAGTACGCAACACCGTTGACTGGCCGTTGCTGACGGTCGCCGGCCGCCGATTCGAGCACGACCGAGGTGGCCTCCGGAGGCACGCCGTCCCACAGGATCAAGGCGAGATCATCCGAGACGCCGGCCGAGATGGTGGTGCCGTTGGCGTGCCCCGGGGCCGAGCAAGAGATCCCGTTCGACTGGGGGGTCAGAACCCCGAGGCATTCCTGGAACTGGAGGGGGAGTCCATCGGGTGCGGCACCGGTGTACCGGATCACGACGTCGTCGCCCACCTTGGCGACGGCTTCGACCCCCGTGTTGGGAGCCAGGTCCACCAGGCCGCCGTTCGCAGGGCCCGCTCGACATCGGTGCCGGTCGCAGCGAGCAGCGGTACCTCGATGGCGTTGCCTGCCGTTCCTCTGTGTTACGGCACTGCGAGCGCGAAGCCGCAGATCTCCGTGCGCTCGCTGGGTGAGGTGCCGGGCGACGGGCACTCGTCGGGCGCGACGAGCTCGTCGGTGAAGAAGGCGTCGGCCTCGGACCGGTCGAGCACCACGAAGCCGAGGCCACCGCCGACGGGAAGCGTGACGGCCTCGACGGTCCCGCTCTCGATGTCGTAGCGGCCGATGGTCATGGTGTCGGTGTCGTAGGAGTTGGACGCAATGAACAGTTGAGACCCGTCGCGTGACCACTCCAGGTTCGGGGCGTTGAAAGTTTGCGGGAGAGGCACCACCTCGGTCGTCCCGGTCGACATGTCGAGCACCACCAGCGTCCCGATGGCCTCGTACGGACCGGCGACCATCGCCAGATACTGACCGTTGGGCGAGAAACGACCGTCCCGAGCGACGAACCCTCCACCCGCCTCTGGCGGGAAGCTGACCTGTACGACCTCGGCGGGCTGCTCGCTGCCTACGTCGGTGACGTGCATCTCGTGACACTGAAGCGTGCACCACGCCAGCAGGTTCTCTTGCGCATCCGAGACGAAGGACGTTTCGCCCTCGGCGATCCGTCGCACATCACCCGTCGACGCATCCCAGAGGACGAGCCCGTCGCCACTCTCGAAGGCCATGCCGCCGGGAATGCCCGCGGCGGCACACAACCCGTCCCGGGGCGGTGACCCTTCGACGGCAACCTTCCCCTTCACACCGACCAGCCGCAGCGAGGCTGGCCCGACGCAGGTGGCTCCACCCGAGTTTTCGACCAGCCACAGGTGTGCGGCTCGACCGCCGGCACATGGACGAGCGACGGCCCGAGCGATCGGGATCGGCCCCCGGCGATGGGAGCGAGGTGCACGTCGTTGAAGCCGACGGCCAGCCAGTCACCGACCCGGCTCATCCGGTACGGCGGATCACCGCCCTTTTGCCCCTCGATCGTGCGACGAGCGGCCATCCCGGCATCGAGCTCGATCGCAAGCACGCCGTTCAGACCGTCGTCGAACAACAGCACCGCGCCGGTTGGCTCGCTGAACACGCCAGAGCCGGCGGCATCGTCGCCCGACGCTCCTGCGTTCGTGTCGGTCGGGGGAGGGACCAGCGTGGACGGGTCGGTCGCCGCGACTGTCGTCGAAGTCTCGACGTTCGAAGGCTCACCGGAAGGGTCGCCCGAGCCGACGGTGATCCCCTCGGGGCCCGGCGATCCGTCGCCTGCCGTCACCACCACCACCACACCCAGGCACACACCAGCGAGCGCGATGGCGGCTCCGGCGCCGGTCCGCCACCTGCGGGTCCGGCGAACGCGGGCCTCCACGGCCGCCCCGTCCCGATCGCACCCACACCGGGACCTCGTCGGCCGCAGCATTGAGACCGAGGCGGAGCTCGTCAATGCGCATGGGGAACCTCCTCGTCTCGATCGCGCTCGTTGTCGTCACCCTCATGGAACTCGACGCGCAGACGTCGGAGCGCGTCGTGCTGATTCGACTTCACGGTGCCTACCGAGCAGCCGAGCGCTTGGGCCACCTCGGCCAGCGAGAGATCGCACAGGAACCGCAACACGATCACGGCCCGCCACCGGCCGCTCCATCGCCCCGAACCCCAACTGTCAGCGTGGGCACCGGGATACCGGTACCCACGCTGACAGTTGGAGGGGGCTGCTGGTCGCTACGTTGTGCCGGACTGCGCGTCCGCGGGAACGGGGCGCGCGCCGTAGCCGAGGGTGAGAGGGAGAGTGACGTGCGACGAGTGGTGACGGGGTTCGATGCCGATGGCCGCTCGGTCGTGGTCTCCGACGGCGACGCGCCGGTGGCCTTCATGGGCGACCAGGTGGGCGCGCTGCGCCGGGTGGCGGGGGGCTCGCCCGAGGCCCGGCCGGGTCCGGGTCAGGCTGTGGTCAACGAGCTCTGGGGCCTCGGTGCCCAGCCGACGATGCTCGCTCACGATCCCACCCTCGCCATCGAGGTGGCGTCGTTCGACGTGGCGCACGCGGCAACCAAGTGGATCATCACCGAGATGGGTCCGGGGCTGGAAGCCGCGATGCACGACACCCCGACCGTCGACTATGGGCTCGTCGTACGTGGCGACGTGGAGCTCGGTCTCGAGGTCGGCTCCGTGCGCCTGTACGCCGGCGACTGCGTGCTCGTGAACGGGGTGCAGCACTCGTGGCGGGCCGGACCCGACGGCTGTGTGATCGCCACCGTGCAGGTCGGCCTGCGCGATGCCGACCGGCGTTGACCACACCGCCCGCACCGCCCCGCCTTGACCACACCGCTTGCCCGCCCGACATGAGCTGAGTTGAGCCTCGTTGACGGCGAGCCCATCGGGCGCCCTCGGCCCTGGGCCGCACTCACTGAGAATGACAGGTCGGTGATTCTTCGATACCCTTGGGGTGGGCGCAGTCGGGAGGATGACCATGGGTTTGAGTGCGGAGCTTCGCGGCCTCGACGACGGTGCGTTGACGCGATTGTTCGAGGTGCGCGACGACCTCCTGGCCCGTCCGCCCCTCACGTTCGATCGGCTGGCCGCCGCTGCGAGCCAGTGGGGTTCGCAGCTGCGCTGCCTCAGCCGGCTCGATCAGTTCAGCCAGCAGCTGCTGGAGCTCGTCGCTCTGGTTCCCACACCGGTGACCCCCGATGCCGTGGCCGAGCTGGCCGGGCCGGGCGCCACGCTGGCCCAGGTCGAGGCGGGGTTGGCGCACCTCGCCGAGCTGGCCTTGGTCATTGTCGACGGTCGGCTCGTGAGGCTCGTCGGTGAGCTCCCAAGGGCCCTCGGCAGCGCCGGGGGTCTCGGGCGTCCCGCAGCTGCACTGCTGGGCCTGCGTACGGTCGAGGAGCTCAAGCACGTCGCCGGTGCGCTCGAGCTCGTGGTGGGGACGGCCAAGAAGGCCGACCTTCTGCGCATGGTCACCGACCTCTTCGCCGACGCGGGCCGGGTGCAGCAGCTCCTCGCCGTAGCGCCGCCCGAGGTTGCCGTGCTCCTCGAGCGAATGGCCAAGAACCGTTCCGCCACCGTCGCGATCTCGGGGTCGATGGCGATGGGCGGCTACAGCGGCCGTCCTCATTCGGGCAGCGCCGCCGTCGACTGGCTGGGTGAGCGGGGCATGCTCGTCCATGCCCAGTGGGGTGTCGCCGAGCTGGTGCGCGAGGTCGGTCTGGCGCAGCGAGGCGGCTACCCGTTCCCCGAGCTTCGGGCCGAGCCCCCGCCGCTGCTCTCGGTACCCCACGGTTCGGGTGTCGACGCCGAGGTCGAGGCCGGTCACGCAGCGGTTCGTGTCGTCGAGCGACTGGCCCGCCTGGTCGACGATCTCGGTTCGGTGCCGGCGCCTCTGCTCAAGACGGGTGGCGTGGGCGTGCGGGTTGTCAAGCGACTGGCTGCGGTCACCGAGACCGACGAGCGCGATGCCGCGGCGCTCGTGGAGCTGGCCGTGGCCGCCGGTCTCGTGCAGCGATCCGACCCGTTGCAGGCCACGCCCTGGTTCCACGAGTGGGTGCAGCTCGATCAGACCGACCGTTGGCTTCACGTGCTGCGGTGTTGGCTGGCGGCGCCGGCCTACCTGAGCGCGGCGGGCGCCCGCGACGACAACGACAAGTTCATCGCTCCTCTGTCCGCGGCCACGGTCGGGCGCGACGCCCCCCGGATGCGCCGTACTCTCCTGAACACCATGGCCGAGGGCCCGCCCGGCCACGCTCTCGACGACTGGGCGGTTGTGCAGCGGGCGTGGTGGCACGCACCCCGTCTCTGGGGCGAGGTGCCGGCCCCCGACTCGGCCCGGGCCATCGAGTGGTTCGCCGCCGAGGCCGAGCTGGTGGGGGCGACGGCCCTGGGTTCGCTGAGCGCTGCTGTCCGCTGCGAGCTCGCCGGAGACGCTGCGGGAGCGCGGACCGCCGCCATTGCCGGCATGCCGGCCGCCGAGAGCCGCTTCGTGGTGCAGGCCGATCTCACGGCCCTGGCGCTCGGGCCCCTCGACGCGCCGGTGGCCCTCGAGCTCGGGCTCATGGCCGACGTGGAGTCGCGCGGGTCGGCCAGCACCTTCCGGTTCTCGGCCGCCAGCGTCGGCCGGGCGCTCAACGCCGGTCGGACGGCCGCCGAGGTGCTCGTCTTCCTCGGCGCCCACAGCACCACGGGCGTCCCCCAACCGTTGCGCTACCTCGTTGACGACGTGGGGCGGCGCTACGGGCACGCCCGAGTGGGCGCAGCGCTGGCGTACGTCACCGTCGACGATCCGGCGCTGCTTGCCGAGCTCGTCAGGTCGAAGAAGTTGGCTTCGTTGGCGTTGCGCGAGATCGCTCCGACGGTCGCCGTGAGCACTCAGTCCGGCGCCAAGCTGCTCGGATCCCTGCGGGCGGCCGGCTACCTTCCGGTCGAGGACCCGGAGTCGGCGGGAATGGCCGTGAGCCGGCCGAAGCTCGCCAGCCCCGGTCGCACACCGTCACCGGGCCGGCCGGCGGGTTCATCGTCGCCCGCCTCAACAGAAGCCTCCACAGCAGCGTCGACACCAGCCGGCCGGATCGCCCGAGCCATCAACGACCTCCGCGCGTCTGCATCGTCTGCATCGGCTGCATCGGCTGTACAGAGCGCACCGCCTGCACCCAGCTCGATGACGGCAAGGTTCCGCACGTCCGGGTCGCGCGTACCACCGTCGCTGCTCGATCGCCTCGAGGAGATCCTCGGGGCGCAGCCGGCCTCCAGTCACCCCCACGACGCGGGCACCATGGCGATATTGCGCCACGCCTGCGAGCGCGGGCTCGAGGTGCTCGTGGTGTTCGACGACGCCGAGGGTGACCTGATGCTCGGGGTGCCCGTCGAGATCGACGGTGTCGACATCACCGTCACCTGCAGCGATTGTGGCGGCGACCACGTGTTCGAGGTTGACGAGGTCGAGCGGGTCGAGCTCGAAGCACGCCCGCATCGCCGGTCGAGGGGCAGACGATGAGCGCCTCCACGCCCGGGTCGGGTCCGCTCGTCGTGCAGTCCGATCGCACGTTGCTCCTCGAGATCGGCCATCCCGACGCCGAGGCGTGCCGGGCCGGCATTGCGCCCTTCGCCGAGTTGGAGCGCTCGCCCGAGCACGTGCACACCTACCGGCTCACCCCGCTCGGCCTGTGGAACGCCCGGGCGGCGGGTCACGACGCCGAGCAGGTCGTCGACGCGCTGCTGCGGTGGTCGCGCTATCCCGTCCCGCACGCTCTGCTGGTCGACGTGGCCGAGGTGATGGACCGGTACGGCCGCCTGGTGCTCGAAGACCATCCCGTGCACGGGCTGGTGTTGCGCTCGCGCGATCCGGCCGTGTTGGAAGAGGTGCTGCGCTCCCCCAAGGTGGCGCCGCTGCTGGGGGCCCGCATCGACGCCGACCTCGTCGTGGTGCACAAGCCCGAGCGGGGGCGCGTCAAGCAGGCGTTGATCAAGCTGGGTTGGCCGGCCGACGATCAGGCCGCGTACGTCGCCGGCGAGGCCTTCGCCATCGGCCTGCGCAACGCCGACGGCTGGGTGCTGCGTGACTACCAGCGCCAAGCCGTCGACGGGTTCTTCGCCAGCGGCAGCGGGGTGGTCGTGCTGCCCTGTGGCGCCGGCAAGACGCTGGTGGGCCTGGCGGCCATGGCTCGGGCGTCCACCAAGACGCTCATCCTCGTCACCAACACCGTCGCCGCTCGGCAGTGGCGGGCCGAGCTGCTGGCCCGCACCACACTCACCGAGGACGACATCGGCGAGTACTCCGGCGCCCGCAAGCAGATCTGTCCCGTCACCATCGCCACCTATCAGGTGATGATCACGAAGTCCAAGGGGCAGTTCCGCCATCTCGAGGTGTTCGACGCCCAGGACTGGGGCCTTGTCGTCTATGACGAGGTGCACCTGTTACCGGCCCAGGTGTTCCGCATGACGGCCGAGATCCAGAGCCGCCGCCGGCTGGGCCTCACCGCCACGCTGGTGCGCGAGGACGGCCGCGCCGACGACGTGTTCTCGCTCATCGGGCCCAAGCGCTACGACGCGCCCTGGCGCGACATCGAGGCTCAGGGCTGGATCGCCCCGGCGGTGTGCACCGAGGTCCGGGTCACGCTCACCGCCGACGAGCGCATGTCGTACGCCGTGGCCGAGCCCGAGGAGCGCTACCGGGTCGGCGCCTGCGCACGGTCGAAGCTGGAGGTGGTCGCGGCGTTGCGGGCCCGCCATCCCGACGAGCCGACCCTGGTGATCGGCCAGTACCTCGACCAGCTCCGGACCCTGGCCGAGCGACTCGGGGCTCCGCTCATCACCGGCGATACCCCCGTGGGCGAGCGCGAGCGTCTGTACGACGCCTTCCGTACCGGGGCCGTCGACACGTTGGTGGTGTCGAAGGTGGCGAACTTCTCGATCGACCTGCCCGAGGCCACGGTGGCCATCCAGGTGTCGGGCGCGTTCGGCAGCCGCCAGGAGGAGGCGCAGCGCCTCGGTCGGGTGCTGCGGCCCAAGCACGACGGTCGCCCCGCCTACTTCTACGCCGTGGTGTCGCGCGACACGAACGACCAGGAGTTCGCCGCCAACCGGCAGCGCTTCCTGGCCGAGCAGGGCTACGCCTACGAGATCGTCGACCACACCGACGTGCTCGGCCCGCTCCCGTAGCCGGGGGTCGCTGCGCCCGGAGCGTCGGTGGCAGGGAGTCGATCGAGTCGTTGTCGGCGTCGGCGTCGTTCACCCGCCGGCCGCGTGCACGAATGCGGTCAAGGCGTCGTGGCCGCACGCCCAGTAGCGGCGGGGGAATCGGCCCCGTCCCACGAGCACCAGCTCAGCGAAGCTGGCCGTTCCGCTGTATGGGCTGAGGCGGAGCTCGACTGCGACCGGGCGGACAGAGCGGGGGATCCGCAGCCGGCCCGTCGACACTCTTCGCCCGTCGATCCCGGGCAGCGTCCACGAGATCGGCCCGAGACGCAACCCGCCGAAGGAGCCGCCCTGGCTGGTGCAGTCGAGGACGTGCGCCAACGGGACGCGCACGATTCGCTCGACGGTCGATCCGCGGCGAGGCCATCCCTGGGTGGGAGACCAGGGGCCACCGAGTCCGCTCGACGACGCTCCGGCCAACGAGGTGGCGTCGAGCCGGGCGACGATGCGGTCGACGAGGGTGTCGAGGCGCGCTCGCCAACGGTCGTGGCGCTCGCGGGAGCTGGGCACGGCAATCGCCGTGGCATCGTGGGCGTTGGTGGCCAGCCCGAGCCCGACGAGCGCTCCAGGTCCGATGCCGAGCGGGGGGTGGTGCAGCCCGTCGCTCGGATTGAAACCGCGGCCGGCCGAACGTGTCGCCGTTGACCAGCCCGCTGATGACCAGGGGCTCGCGGTCCAGTCATCGAGATCGGGGATCGGCTCGATCGCCGTGAGCGGGTCGCCACCCCGCCGACGCCCGGCCGGCCTCGGACGACCCGCCCGGTGGGGGCGAGTCGTCCGGGTCGGGGCGGGCCCTGCTCTCAACCCTGGAGCCGTCGCAGATCGGCCAGGACATCGGAGGCGTGGCTCGCCAGATCGGCGCCGCTCGCTTCGAGGTCGTAGGTCGCGGCGATCGTCCCGATGGGGTCGATCAGGTACGTGATGCGGCGGGGGAAGTCGGGGTACTTCTCGTCGGGGCCGCGCACTGCGTCGTACGCGGCGCCGACCGAACGGTCGGTGTCGCACAACAGGCGGTACGGGAAGCCCTGCTCGTCGACAAAGCGCTTCTGGTCGTCTGGGCTGTCGAACGACATGCCCAGGATGACGGCATTGGCGGCACCGAATTCGGGGGTTCGATCACGGAACCCCTGTCCCTGCTTGGTTCAGCCGGGTGTCGATGCTTTCGGGTACCACCACATGACGACCCAGGTACCGGCCTGATCGGCGAGCGTCACCGTGGCCTGATCCTGGTCGAGGAGCGAGAACGTCGGAGCCTGGGAACCGATGTCGAGCATCGTCACCTTCCGTGCGATCGAAGCGTGGACCCTACGAGCACCCCCAGTGTGCCAGATCCGGACCGTCAGATCCCGGGGAACGTCCGTCGCAGCCGATCGAGGAGCGCAGCATCAGCGGTGACCGGGGTGGCCGGCGGCGCGTGGTCGGCGTCGTAGCGTCCGTACAACAGGCGAATGAACGCCTCGGCCGGCAGTTCGAGATCGGGCGTGCCGCTGGCACCGGTCGCATCGGTGGCGTCGGTCGCCGTCAACGAACACCCGTCGACCCCGATGGTGAGCACGAGGTGGCGCTCAGGGTCGGTCGTGCGCACGTGGACGGTTTCCTCGGTCCCCGTGGGCTTGCCGGCGAAACGGACGATCATCTCGAGATGATCGATCACCAACCGGGCGGCGGTGGGAGCGAGTGTGGCGCCTGGATCGCCGCCAGTCGTTCGTTCACCGCGGTGCTTCTGGTCATCGTGGGCATCGCATCCTTCGGGTGACGATCAACGGAGGGTACGGGCGAAGAGGCTCAACACCCGTTCCCAGTGGCGTTCGGCGGCGGTCTTGTCGTACGCGGGCCGTAACGGGAACGCGAAGCCATGGTGGGTTCCGGGGTACCATTCGACCCGGGCCGGGGCGCTGATGGAGCGCAGGTGCGTCTCGAGGCCGTCGATCATCTCCTTGGGTGCGTAGTCGTCGAACTCGGCGCACGCGAAGTACAGCTCCCCCTTGACCTTCCCAGCGAGATGCGCCGGAGAGCCGTCGCCAGAGAGACGCACGCCGTAGATGGACGCTGCGGCCTTGACCCGCTCCGGGAGCATGCCGGCCAGGGCGAAGGCGAACGGCCCGCTCATGCAGTAGCCCACGCAGCCCACGCCCGACGTGTCGGCATTCGGGTCGGCGTCGGCGTGAGCCAACAGGGCCTCGGTGTCGCGGGCGACCATGGTGTCGCCGAGCGTGCTCATGAGCTCGAACATTCGCTCCCGGGTCTCGCCCCGGGTGCCCGTCACGAGGTCGAACTCCCGCTCCCAGCGGTAGTACAGGTTCGGGAGCATCACGTAGTAGCCCGCCGTCCCCAGCCGCCGGGCCATGTCGTGGAGCTCCTCTCGCTTGCCCGGCGCATCCATCAGGAACACCACCACCGGATGGGGCCCACCCTCTTCGGGGTGGGTGACGAACGTGTTCATCGCCCCGTCACTCGTGGCGATGTCAATGTGATGATCGATCATCGCCCGAACCTAGCCCTCACCCTGCCCGCCCGCCGCGCCCGCCCGGGCGACCGCGTGAACTGCTCGCTGGCGTCGTCGGCTCGGCACTCGTCGTGCGTTGGTCCACATGCGGGCCATTCCACGACCAGTGTCGATGTCAGCTCGCAGCGGGGCGCGCCAGGGCCGGGTCAGAGCGCGGCGTCAACCTCCACGGCGGCGGTGACGTGCACGAGGGGCTCGGCGTCGGAAGACGAGAGCCCGATGGGGATGCTGTAGCCGTCGAAGCTTGGGACGGCCGCCGCCGGGTCGCAGGGCACACCACCGCCGGGCCGGTCGTTCAGAGCGTTCACGTGGGCAACTCGCATGGGTCCCGAACTGGGCGAACACCACCACGTAGGCCTCGTCGGCGGCGACGACCTCGGTGACCTCGACGGCTGACGCGACCACTCCGTTGGCCGCGCCGGGCGCGCCGGTCGCGTTTGCTGCGTCTTGTGAGCGCGAGCCGGGCCCCGGCGCACCGGTCAGGCCGAACACGAGGCGTACCGTGGCCCTGAGCGTCACGTCCTGCGGAGCGTCAACGGGAGAGATGCGTTCGGTCCGCTCGTCCTGTCGAGCCCGCACGCCAACGCGTCGCCCTGGAACGCCGCCGCCAAGGTCGAACCGGACGGGGGTTCGGCGGGCACCGTGACGGAGCCGTCGAGTGCTCGCCCCCGCATCGCCGCGCCGAGGGCCGCGGCTCGGCTGCGACCCTGATCGATCAGCGCCCGTCTCACGTCGGCGACCACGGGCTCGCAGACGGCGAGCCTGTAGCGAACGCCGACCTGGCCCACGTTGGGCAGCACGCCGCGGAGCGCATGCTCGATGCGCGGTCCGTCGCGTCGCACGTTCCCGATCGGCACGTCGATCTCCACCTCGATGGTCGAGCTCGACCGGTTGAATTCGACGTGCACCGTGTCGTTCCGGAATCCGAGATCGGCCAATGCGTCGCGAGCCTCGGCATCTTCTTCGGGATCGAGACGCCCCGCCGGGAACGACGACACCGAGAAGCTGGTCACGATCACCTGGGCCCGAGCATTGCGCTGTGACGTGTGCGGGATGCGGGGGACGGGCGGAGCGTCAACTCGCCGCCGGCGCGACCTCGGGCGAGTCGTGCAGCCACGGCGTGAAGCAGACACCGATGAGCAGTCCTTCCGGGCCCATGAGCCGAGCGATGACCTGCCCCCAAGGTCCTGTGCGCGTGGCGTGGAGCACCGTGTGGCCACACGCTTCGAGCTCGGCGGCCGCAGCGACATCGCGCACCTCGGCTCGCAGCGGCGCGGCCCAGCGCGGGATCCATCGATCAGTGTCGGCGAGCGCGTTGCAGCGATCGTGGGCCGGCGCGCACCAGCTCGGCGAGTGCGCGTTCCACCTCCTGCGCCAGGATCACGCTCGTGGTCTCCCGGGCGATGGGCCTGAGGGCTCCCACGGCTGTCGCGAGCTCGTCGGGCGTGGCGCTGCCGGCGAAGCCGGTCCCCGAGCGCTCGACGAGCAGCTTGACGGTGTCGGCGACGGCCTTCGACAACCGCCGGCGAAGCAGATCGCGGATCATCGCCGACACCTCGATGTCGATACCCCCCGAGCGCAGACGGAGCGCGTGGTCGAGCAGCGTCGGGCTGGGGATGAACCACGTGCCGTCGGGGCGTGACTCCACGTAGCCGGCGTCGTGCAGCTCCGCGATGAGGCCGGGTCGAACGTCGGCCGTGTCGGCCAACAGGGCGACGAGCTCGTCGTGGGTCAGGGCGGCGGGTCGATCGTCCGACCACGGTGCCCGCAAGGTGGCGTCGACACCGAGCCACTCCGCCACGGTGCGGGTGGGGTGGGTGGTCGTGACCAGCTCCCGGATCGTCTGCAAGGTGAGGCCGCGGTCGCGCAGCTCTGCGATGAGACCCAGGCGGTCTCGATGCTCGTGCCCGTACACGGCCTCGCGGCCCTTCTTGGCGGGCGGCGCCAGCACGTGCTCGGTCTGGTAGTACCGAATGGTCCGCTGGCTGACACCGCTCACCTCGGCCAACTCGGCCAAGCCGTACTCGACCATGGGGTTGGGGTGGTGCTGCTCGCTGGTCACGCCTGCTATTCAACCACGATCCCGATACCGTGACAGTCGTTACTGGCAGAATATGTTGACAGTAACTACTGTTAGCGTTAGGCTCCGGGCATGGGTACCAGCATGCGCTTCGGCGAGCAAACCGTGATGGCCGTCCAATCGATCGAGATGCACGGTTGCCGGGTCGTGTACCGCCACATCGGTTCCGGACCGGTGGTCGTGCTGGTGCACGGTCTCGCCGGCACGATGTACACGTGGGACGAGATCGTGCCCGAGCTCGCCAAGCGCTACACCGTGGTGACCGTCGATCTGCCCGGGCACGGATCATCGCAAGGCCTGGCGGGTGACTACTCGCTCGGCGCCTACGCCAGCGTTCTCCGCGACCTGCTCGACGGCCTCGGCCACGACTCGGCGACCCTGGTCGGGCATTCGTTCGGCGGTGGAGTCGCCTTGCAGTTCGCCTACCAGTTCCCGCAGCGATGCGAGCGGCTCGTCCTGGTCTCGAGTGGAGGGCTGGGAACCGAGGTCAGCCTCGCGCTCCGAGCTGCTGCGCTCCCCGGCTCCGAGCTCGTGATCCCGCTGCTCGCGCATCGGCACGTGATTGCCGCCGGTGTCGCGATCGGAGCATGGATGCGGGCCCTCGGCCTCAGGCCGAGCAGGAGCCTGCTGCAGACGTGTCGGGCGTTCGCGACGCTGTCCGAGCCCCGGCGCCGTGCGACGTTCATCCACACCGTGCGCGCCGTCATCGATCACCGCGGGCAACGGGTGTCTGCTGGCGAACGACTCGCCCTGGTGGGGGAGAGGCCGAGCCTGGTCGTCTGGGGATCCGACGATCGAATCATCCCCGTGGCCCATGCGCACGCTGCCCATGAGGCCCTCCAGGGCGGACGGCTCGAGCTCATCGAAGGCGCCGGCCACTACCTGCACGTGAGCCACCCCGATCGTTTCGCCCATGTCCTCGGCTCGTTCCTCGACGCCACCGAGCCCGTGATCGGCCACCGCCGGGCCGTGTGACGGTGTGATGGCTGCTTTCGTGGTCGACGCTCGACTCCCCGACGAGCGGCTCCTCATCGACGCCGCCCGGATCAAGGCCGATCACCCGATGGCCTCCCCGAGTTGCGTCGGAGCCTTGTCAACGGGCTCCGTCGGCCGTCGGCCCGGACACGCGATGGGGTCAACCCGCCGCCGGCGCGACCTCGGGCGAGTCGTGCAGCCACGGTGTGAAGCAGACACCGATGAGCAGTCCTTCCGGGCCCATGAGCCGAGCGATGACCTGTCCCCATGGCTCTGTGCGCGTGGCGTGGAGCAGCGTGTGCCCGCACGCTTCGAGCTGGGCGGCGGCCGCAGTGACGTCGCGAACCTCGAACTCGATGGTTGCCTGGGGAACCGGTACGTGCGTCGGCCACTGCGGCGAGCCGAAGCACGCCTGCGCCGCGTCGGCGAGCGGCCAGACCCCGAGATGCTTGGTACCGCCGAAACCGTCGACCGCGAGGTAGTCGCCCGAGACCACTTCGAGCGGGAGCCCGAGGGTGTCCTTGTAGAACGCCCGACCCGCCTGCGGGTCAGTGACGATCGACGCGAACCCGGCAACGAACAGGATCTCCATGGCCTTCGTTCTATCTCGCCGATGCCCGAGGCACGAGTCGGATTGCAGCCGGGCACTCGCCGCGCTTGGAGACTGAGCCGTCGGTACACTGCGGCCCCGCGCGCCGGCACGTGCGTGAGAACGGTTCCGGTCGACATGGTGCGGAGCCTCGACCGGGCATCGCCGCGGAGGCTCATGACATCCCCCGAACCGGTACACGAACAGGGCTCCTGTCGGCTCGCCACCGATGTCGACGTGCTGGTCGTCGGGGCCGGCATCACCGGTATCTATCAACTCCACCGTGCTCTCGAAGCCGGCTTCTCGGTGAGGCTGCTCGAAGCCGGCAGCGGCGTGGGTGGCACGTGGTACTGGAATCGCTACCCCGGAGCCCGGTTCGACTCGGAGAGCTACACCTACGCCTACCTGTTCTCGAAGGAGCTGTTCGAGGACTGGGAGTGGGCCGAGCACTTCGCGCAGCAACCGGAGATCGAGCGCTACCTCAACCATGTTGTCGACCGCTTCGACCTTCGTCACCATATCCGGTTTGATGCCGTGATAATCTCGGCAACATATGACGAATCGTCGGGGACATGGATCGTGGCAACCAGCGATGGCGCCAAGGTTCGAACACGGTTCCTGATCGCCGCCACCGGCGTGCTTTCGGTGCCGTGGATCCCTGATGTGCCCGGGCGCGACGAGTTCCGGGGCGCGTCGTACCATACGGGGTTGTGGCCGGCGACGACCGTCGACCTCGCCGGCCAGCGCGTCGCCGTCATCGGCACCGGATCGAGCGGCGTGCAGGTGATCCCGGCCATCGCCGGCGAGGTGGCTTCCCTCACGGTGTACCAACGGACCGCCAACTGGTGCACGCCGCTCAACAACGCGCCCATCCTTCCCGGCGAGCAGATTCAGCTCAGGGCCGACTTCGAAGCGATCCGCGACCGGTTGAATCGCACGATGCACGGGTTTCTCCACCGCCGGCACGATCGGGCCACGTTCGATGATTCGAGAGTCGACCGGTGGGCGTTCTTCGAGACGATGTGGAACAGCCCAGGGTTCGCCAAGCTCAACAGCAACTACACCGATCTGTTGCTCGACGATGCCGCCAACGCCGAGTGGTGCGAGTTCATAGCCGAGAAAATCATGAGCATCGTCGACGATCCAGAAATAGCGAGAAAGCTGATCCCGAGCGACCACCGCTTCGCTGAGAAGCGCCCTCCGTTTGTTACCGGTTATTACGATGTGTACAACAACCCGAGCGTCTCGCTCGTCGATCTCGGGGAGACGCCCATCGTGCGCATCACCGCCAGCGGGATCGAGACGGCCGACGGCGCGCGCGAGTTCGACATCGTCGTGTGGGCCACCGGTTTCGACTTCGGCACCGGCGCGCTCGTGCGCATGGGGATTCGGGGCCGGGGCGGTCTCGCGCTCGAAGACCACTGGGCCGATGGTCCCACGACGTTCCTCGGCATCCACAGCGCGGGGTTCCCGAACCTCTTCTTCCCCGGGGGTCCGCACGCCGCCGCCGGGAACAACCCGCGCTACAACGGCGACCAAGTCGATTACATCACCGACACGCTGGTGTACCTGCGCGACCGGGGCTACGACACGATCGAGGTCGACGATGCGGCCGAGGGCGAGTGGACCACCATGATCGACACCGGCGCGGCCATGTCGCCCTTCGGGGAGAGCAGCTACTTCTTCGGAAGCAACGTTCCCGGCAAGCCCCGCAAGTACCTGCTCAACTCGGGCGGACGGCCGAAGCTCTTCGCGTCCATCGCCGATGTCGTGGCGAGCGATTACAAGGCGTTCCGGCTGACGCGTTCGTCGGGATCGGGCCCCGCACCAGCGACCGTCTGAGAAACAGTGCCCGCCCCGCCCGATCACCGCCCGCGGCGCGCCTTCGTCAGACCGTAGCCACCGGGGTCAAGGGGCAGCCCACCGCTCCGGGCAGGCGCAGCGGCGGCGCCGTGAGAAGGAACCGGCTCCGATGGTGCTCGCGCAGCCACTCGGCCAGCTCGTGCAGGTACCACATCTCGCCGAGGGGGACGCCGAGCTTGAAGAGGCAGAGGTGGTGGATCGGGAGGAACGAGTGCCGGCTCTGGTCGCGGTCGCGGCCGGTGAGACCTTCGACCGCGTAGTTGTCGGCCACCAACGCCGAGATCTGCGAGTCGCTGATCCATTGCAGCAACGCCTCGTCGCGGGCGTCGAGGTAGGTGCACATGGTGTGGATCTTCACGGGGTCGGGTTCGCGGTTCCAGTTGAGGACCTCGGTGGCGAAACCGGTGTGCAGCAAGAGCATGTCGCCCGGCTCCACGACGACGTTGTCGATCGCCATGATCTCCTGGAGCGTCTTCAGGTCGACGCCCCGCCAGTCGTGGCCCAGATGGTGGGCCAGGTCGACGAGCACACCGCGGCCCTGCACGCCGGTGTAGGCCATGTGCTCCAAGCCGAGATGACGGGCGAAGCAGCGGTGCCGGCCCCCGTCGCCGGCTGCGTCGGGCTGAGGTCCGACCAGGTCGGCCCCGGCGCGATAGCCGTTGTAGTAGACCGCCTCCTCGATCCCGTCGCCGTCGGCGTCGAACTCGGCGCCGACGTGCGCGAGCGAGTCCCACTGCGTCGAGTACTGCAGGGACAGGGTGACCACGTCGTCGGTCCACACGTCGACGTAGCGAGCGTCACCCCACTCGTCCATCTGGCTCATGTGGACGTTGTAGAACGTGCCGGCGTTGCCCCGCATGTCCTCGGTGGGCGCCAGAACCGGAGGATGCCGGCGCTGGTTCAAGGCCGTCCCACCGGGGAAGTCGAGCGGCAGGCTCAGGCAGAAGGTGATGCCGGCCTCGACCTCGCGTACGCCTTGCATCACCTTTTCCGGGGTGAGGAGGTTGATGCGGCCCAGCTCGTCGTCGTCGCCCCAATCGCCCCACGTGGAGCCGGGCGGGCGTTGCTTCCACCGCTTCGACACTGTGCTCCTCCGAACGCCCCGTGCTTTCAACCAACCGTTTGGTGGGTGTGTTGCACCGCCCGGTTGGCATGTGATGAGCCCGAGGGTTGGTCTAGCCTCCGAGACCGGGGTGCGCACATCTCGACGCATGATTCCGGCTCGGGGAGGACCCGACATGACGCACAAGGATTTCATCGTCTCGGCCGATGGGCACCTTCTCGAGCCGACCGACCTGTTCGTCACCCGCCTCCCCAAGCACCTTCGCGACCGAGCCGTCTGGGAGGAGGACTTCGAGATCGAGCCGCTCGTCGAGGGCGGCGCCCGGATCTTCCGGCGGTTGCACACGCCAGGGTTCGAGGGTTGGACGATCTCCCGGTATCGCCAGACGGGCGGGCGGATGCCTGAAGGTGATCCCGAGCAGATCCTCGAGGACCTGGACCTCGACGGGGTCGACGTCCAGGTGATGCACCCGAACCTGTCGCTCTTCGGCCTCTACTCCGACGATCACGAGCTGTCGATGGCGCACGCCCGTGTCTACAACGACTACGTGATCGAGCGTTTCACGCCGTACTTCTCGCGACTGGCACCGACGGCCCCCGTACCCATCACCGACATCAACGACGCCGTCGCCGAGATCGAGCGGGTCGCCGCCGCCGGTTTTCGCGGGATCCTGCTGCCGGCAGTGCCGCCGAAGCCCTATTACTCGCGAGAGCTCGATCCGGTGTGGGCGGCGGCGCAGGCCAACGGCGTGCAGGTGTTCATCCACACCCAGACCGGTGGCGTGAAAGTCGACGATCCGGCATCCACGACCCTCAAGGTCGTCATGGAGTCGGCGGCGCAGGTCAACGTGCCCATGACCGAGAGATCCGCCTCGAAGCGGATGATCACGCAGAGCGTCTACGGCCCGATCGTCCCGCAACAGGTCATCTGCGAGTTGATCGGCGGTGGCGTTCCCGAGCGCTATCCCCACCTGCACTTCGCGCTCATCGAGTTCAACGCCCATTGGCTGGCGTCATTGATGGGATCGATGGACAAGTGCTGGGTCACCGGGATCGGCCAGGACGCCGACTGGTGGCTCGGGATCTGGGACGATGCATCCCCCGCCGACGACCAGCCCCACATGGCGCAGCTCTTCCGCCTGAACGAGAAGTGGCCGTACCCACTCACACCGAGTGAGTACGTCCAGCGCCAGTTCCACGTCTCGTTCCAGGACGACCCCGTGGCCGTCGCCTGCCGGCACATCACCGGGTTGTCGACGATCGTGTGGGGCAACGACTACCCGCACGCTGAAGGGACGTTCCGTGGGAGCCGGGAGCTGCTCGCGAGGCAGCTCGGCGGTCTCCCGGCGGCCGAGCGGGCGGCCCTGGTTGGCGGCACCCTCGCCGGTATCCTGGGATTCGAGGCCCCGGTGTCCGCTGTGACGCCCGCCGGTTGAACGAGCACCGCTTCGACGGACGCGTCGCGGTCGTCACCGGCGCAGGACGCGGCATCGGCCGAGCCCATGCACGCCTGCTCGCCGCCCGGGGCGCCAGCGTGGTCGTCAACGACCTGGGCGCCTCGTTGGCCGGCGTCGGCGCCGACGCCGTCCCGGCATCGGCGGCCGCCGCCGAGATCGTCGCTGCGGGAGGGACGGCCATCGCCGACACGAGCGACGTGTCGACGACCGAGGGCGCACAGGCGCTTGTCAACGCGACGCTCGAGCGGTTCGGGTGCGTCGACATCCTGGTGAACAACGCCGGCATCATCCGATGGGCGGGTTTGCCCGACGCCGACGCCGACAACCTCGCCCAGCACTGGGCCGTGCACGTCGCCGGCTCGTTCAACACCACTCGCGCCGCCTGGCCGCACATGGTCGAGAAGCGCCATGGCCGCATCGTGATGACCACGTCCTCGGGGATCTTCGGGCTGCCGGCGAACCTGTCGTACGCCACGGCCAAGGCGGCCGTTATCGGGCTCACGCGCAGCCTCGCCACGGCAGGCGCCGGGCACGGGATCACGATCAACGCCATCGCGCCGGCGGCCATGACACGAATGGCCGGCCGCGTCTCCGAAAGCGACGGCCGCGCCGCCGCCGCCGGCTCGCCCGCCGACGAGACCGGCGTCAGCGACGGTCCGATGTCGCCCGAGCTCGTTGCCCCGATGGTTGCCCTTCTCGTTCACGACAGCTGCACGGTGAGCGGCGAGGTCTACGTCGCCGGCGCGGGCCGATTCGCCCGCCTGTTCATCGCCTCGACCGAGGGGTACGTGCACCCGGCGCCGGATCCGACGATCGAGGACGTCGCCCGGAACTGGGCCGCGATCAACGACGAGACCGGTTACCACGTCCCCGCCGACCTCATCGCCTGGTCGGACGCGTTCATGGCCCACCTGCTCCCGAGCGGCGCACGACCCGCGGGTTCGTAGGTACCGAGCTGTGGACCTCTCGCTCAGCGAATCGGAACGGGACCTCGCCGGCCTCTGCCGCGACTTCGCGCAGCGCGAGATCGCGACCCGCGCGCCGCTGGCGTGGGAGGAGGCCCGGTGTCCCACCGATCTGCTGCGCGAAATGGGCGAGCTCGGCCTGCTGGGCATCCTCATCCCCGAGGAGTGGGGCGGGATCGGCATGTCGACGGTTGGCTTCGTCGCGGCCATGGAGCAGATCGGCCTGGCCGACCAGTCCGTGGCGGCCGCATGGCAGGCGCACGTGACGATCGGCTCGTTGCCGCTGTACCTCTTCGGCAGCGACGCTCAGCGAGAGCGGTGGCTGCGACCGCTCGCCGAAGGGCGCGTGCTCGGCGCGTTCGGGCTCACCGAACCCGATGCCGGCTCCGACGCCCGGGCGATCCGCACGCGGGCCGAGCGGCGCGATGGTGGCTGGTTGATCAACGGGCGCAAGACGTTCATCTCCAACGCCGGGACCGACATGTCGTTCGGCGTCACGCTGCTGGCGCGCTCGGAGCCGGCTGATGCTCAGGAGCCGAGCTTCGCGAGCTTCGTCGTCGAGAAGGACACGCCCGGCTACACCATGGGGCCCAAGATGCGCGGCATCGGATGGCGTGGACTCGATACACGCGAGCTGTGGTTCGACGATGTCTGGGTTCCCGACGACCACATCCTCGGCGATCCGAACCTGGGGCTCAGCCAGTTCCTGCGCACGCTCGAGGTCGGTCGCATCTCGATCGCGGCGCTGTCGCTCAGCCTCACCCAGGCTGTGCTCGACATGGCAGTCGCCTACGCGCGCCAGCGGGTGCAGTTCGGTCAGCCCATCTCGAAGTTCCAGGCGGTGCAGTTCAAGCTGGCCGACATCGCCACTGAGCTCGAGGCGGCGCGCTGGCTCACCTACCGGGCCGCCTCGTTACGCGACGCCGGTCAGCCCTTCCAGAAGGAGGCGGCGATGGCCAAGCTCAAGGCCAGTCGCGTGGCGACGTGGGCGGCATCGGAGGCCGTCCAGATCCACGGTGGCCTCGGGTACATGCTCGAGACGCCGGTCGCTCGCTTCTACTGCGACGCGAAGGTGCTCGAGATAGGCGAAGGCACCAACGAGATCCAGCACCTGGTGATCGCGCGTGCCTTGGGTTGCTGAGCAACGAGGGGGTTCGTGTCGGCGGTTGCCCGTGCCGATGCGGCCGACGAGGATGGACCCGGTGGTCGTGACAATCCCAAGTGACTCGAACGAACCTGTGGCCGATGATGCCAGGGTGACTCGGCGGGTGGCAGGTCGGCGCCCGACCAGGTCCACACGGTCGACCGTCGCCGGGCAATGGCGTCGCGGTCATCCGCTCACCCGAAAGGCGTCTCCATGACCGACGGCTCCGAAGTTCGACGGGTCGTCGCGATCATGGGGGCGGGCGGCGCGCTCGGCGCGGCGGTGTCACGGCGGCTGGCGGGCGAGCCTCGTACCGATCTCGTGCTGAGCGACGTCAGCCGGACTTCGCTCGAGGCAACCGTCGACGGTCTGTCTGGCGCTCTCGGGTCGGTCGAGACGATCCTCGCCGACGTGAGCGACTACGCCCAGGTGGAATCCTTGATCGCGTTGGCCCACAAGCGTTTCGGTCGGCTCGACGTCCTGATAAGCAACGCCGGCGTGCTCTCGCCCAACGGGCGCATCCACAATCTGGCCACCGATGATTGGGAGCGTGCGTTCCGGATCAACGTCCTCGGCGCCGTGAACGGCATCCGTGCCGCGGTGGCCGTCATGCGCCCGCAGCGGTCGGGCTCGATCGTGCTGACCGCATCGGTTGCCGGTCTCACGGCGTGGTCGCACGCAGCTCCGTACTGCGCCACGAAAGCCGCCGTGATCCAACTCGCGAAGGTCGCCGCCATCGAGTACGCGCGCGACGGGATACGGGTGAACTGCGTGTGCCCGGGGACGTTCGACTCGGCGATCCATGCCGACCTTCCTCCGGAGGCGCTCGATGCGATGGCCGCCCGGCACCCCCTCGGGCTGGGCGCGGCGAGCGACATCGCGGGGGCCTACTCCTATCTCGCGAGTGACGATTCCCGGTGGACGACCGGCTCGGCGCTGGTCGTCGACGGCGGTTACTCGGCGCCCTGATCACCCGACAAGATGGCGGGCCTTGGTCATGAGCCCGCGGACCGTGTCGACGGCGGCGCTCACCTTGTGGAGCTGGCCGTCGACCTCCTCGGCGAGGCTGGCGACGCCGCAGTTGCGGAGCATGTCGGCGAGATGGTGCTCGACGCAGGCCAGGGAGAACTCGATGGGATCGCCGACGGCCAGCTCGTCGATGCGCACCACGGTGTTGGCACCGGCGGCCTGCTCGATGTAGTGGTAGTGCGGCTCGTTCTCGAAGCAGTCGAACCGCAGATGCTCGAGGCCGTCGACGGTTCCGCACACGTGGAGCGTGGCGCCGAAGTCGTCGAACGCCACCTCCCCGGTCTCGGTTGCGCCGTGGTACGTGTGGTCGAGGATCTCGTTGGTGAGCCTGCGGGACTCCACGACCAGCTGGACGGCACCCGCGTCGACGGGGATGCAGTGCTCGGCAACCATCGGGATGGGCAGCAGCTCGTATCGGTTGCCGCGGCGGTACGGGGATTCCTGCCGGTCGATCGCCATGGCTGCGCTCCTCTGCGGACGGACGGGACGGGGCGACGTCAGTGCTTCACGTCAGGCTTCAGGTATCGGTCGAGCTCGCGCTGCATGTTCAGCAGGTTCATCTCCTGGCGGCTGCTGAGGCGCAACACGCGACAACCCCACGAGTGCATCCCGGTCTGCACCTCCAGCATGTTGGCGAAGTCCTGCCTGGGGATTTCGCCCCACACCTCGGTGTCGTCGGAAGGGGCCGTCTGGCGATCGAGCGGCGGTGCGTCGACCGTCGGCGGGAACAGGCGCAGCGCCCACATGTCGAAGATGCACGAGTCGGGGTCGTTCCCGTTGGGCCGCACCCGGTACATGAGGCAGTTGGCCAGGTTCACCAGCATCACCAGGTTGGGGAACACCGAGAACACACCGGTGCCCTGGCCCCGTTGCTCGGGCGTGAGCTCCGGGAAGCGGATGCCGGCCTGCTGGGCCTGTTCGCCCACCAGCCGGGCGAACTCCGCCGCCGCCGACGATCCCTCCGGGATGTCCATGTGGCGCAGGTGCTCGGCGGCATCCATGTCGGCTTCGGAGTACAGGCCGCCGTCGAACGAGCGACCCAGGTGCATCACCTGCTGGTAGAGGAGCTCACGGTCGTCCCACGAACCGGGAGTGAGCCCGAAGCGCTTCGACGGTCCGGCACCCCTCACGGTGACGTAGCGGGCGTGGCCGTTGGCGAACTGCTCGTAGCGCATGGCCGTGTCGTCGGACCACCGCAGGAGCTGCGGGTGCGTGCCGTAGTTGTGGTAGCCCTCGTGGAAGGCGTCGAGGGCGGCCTTCCAGTTCGCCGGCACCACCGTGGTGCGGTACCAGAGGAAGCGCATGTCCTCGAGGTGGTACGGGTCGAAGTACTGCTGCAGCGGCGACAGGTGCTCGTCGAGTGAGCGAACCTCGGGGCCGGGGTCGGGGCAGATCCAGACGAAGCCCCACCGGCGCTCGCAGCGCACCTCGCCGAGCTGGAGGCCGGGGCTGTCGAGCGACGTCAGGCCGAAATCGTCGGGGTCGAGCACGAACGAGCACGAACCGTCGAGGTTCCACCGCCAACCGTGGAAGGGACAGGTGATCTGACCGTCGGCCAGCGCGCCGCAGCCCTGCGCCAGCCGGGTGCCCCGATGCCGACAGGAGTTGTAATAGGCCCGGATCTCGTCGTGGCCCGCTCGCACCACGAGGATCGACTGGTCGGCGATGCGGTACTCGACGAAGTCGCCCACCGCGGCCAACTCTTCCTCGCGACACGCCACCTGCCACGACCGCGGCCAGAGCCGGGCCCGCTCGAGCTCGGCGAAGGCCCGGGTGGTGTAGCGCTCCTTCGGAATGAAGTCGGGCCCGAGATCCCACTCGAGGTCCCATGCCGGGTCGACCGAGCCGTGGGAGTTGGCCGATTCGAGCTGCACCATGGTCCAGAGTACCCCCGCTCTCCGCTGGCCGCCCGGCGTCACCCGCGTCACCCGATCGTCTTCACGGGCGCCCGGTCGCCATCGCCCACGGTCTCAGCCCGGTGTGGCAATAAGCCCGGTGTGGCGCCGGGTCCCGTGTGGCGCCGGGCCCCGTTGGTCGCCGGTCGCGCTATGTGGGCAGGTCGAAGATGAGTGCCAAGGCCTCACGCATCTGGCGGAGCACCCCGGGGCCGACGTTGCCGCGTACGCGGCTGACACGCCCGGTCGACACGGCGCGGACGTGCTGACACTGCGCAGCTGAGTGAGCTCCGAGGCCATTGACGAGGTCGGGCTCGATCGGCACCTCGGAGCGGAATGAGCGCACCGTTGAGGTGAGTGGGACGACCTGGATCACCGTCGGGTCGCCGTCGAGGATTCGCTGCGCGGTGACGACGACCGCGGGATGTGCGAAGCCGGCCTCGCGGCCCACGGGAAGACCGAGATCGAGCTCGACGACATCACCCGAGCTCAGCATCGAGCCATGCCGATTCGTCGTTGCGAAGAGGGGCCCGCAATTCCTGACCCATCCGCTCCTGTCGGAGACGCCGTACCGCCAACGCAACGGTCTCGCCGACCGTCGTGCCCAGATCGTTCGCGAGGCGTTTGATCTCCTCGTGCGTCGCGACATCAATTCTCACACTGGTGCTCTGCATGCAAAATACACTACCAGAATGCATGCATCTGTGGTGGTCGTTCCCGGGGACGAGACCGGGGCAGATCGTTGTGCGTCGTGAAGTACCCCTGAACTGCCTCCGTGGAGGGAGGGCCGGTTCCAGCGATGAGTGCATGGTCGGGTTGATGGCAGTGCGGTAACGACGGCTGTCATCGGGTTGGCGGCCGGGCCTCCAGGGCAGCGGCTGTCCTTTGCCCGGCTGAACGGCATGCGGAAGAGCCGGTGGAGGTTGTACGCGTTCTGCCGCCTCCCTGGAACCACGTTCTCGAGTGACTGGTAGAGCCGGTAGCTGAGCAGCATCAGGACGTGCTGGTACTCGACCTTCACGGCGACCAGGTCGTCCGTCGTGGTGCGGTGGGTCGCGACGGCGTCGAGGCGCGCCATCCATCGATCCGGGATGGCTGCAGTGGGGTCGACGACGAGCAGCGGCGGTGGTGGGTCGCGTCCAGCGCGATCGCGAGGCCCTGCCCGGCGGACGACTCGAGCTCGTCGAAGGCGCCGGCCACTTCCTGCACCTCAGCCACCCGGATCGCTTCGTCGACGCCCTCGGTGCGTTCATGGCCAACACATCTCATCCGCGAGCGGCCACCACCGTGTCCGATTCCGAGCATTGTTCACTACGACGTGCCATGTGACGTCGTTGTGACCAATGCTCGTGGGCATGACGCGCCCGACCTCTCGGCCGAGCTGCTCCCGGGCAGCGGGTTGGAAGGTGTCGAACTGGGGTCGGGGTACAAGGCTCGGATGGCCCTCCCGAGATGGGGCGTGCCGAGCCCAAGTTTGAGGCTGGTTTGGCGGAAGGCTTGCGCGGGTTCCGATCCCCACGCCAGCTGCTCTTCCAGAGCTTCCAGACGATCTGCATCGACACGTAGGTCTTGCCCGTGCCGGTGGCGAGCGTGAGCAGCAGCCGCTTGTCGCCGCGCAGGATCGCCTCGACCGAACGGTTGATCGCGGTCCGCTGGTAGTAGCGCGGCTCCTTCACCGAGCCGTCGGGATTCCGCAGCGCTCGGTTGAAAGGAAGGAGCAGACCCTCGGCGACAGGGTCCTCGACGATGCCCTTCCAGGCGCGATATCGGGTCCACATCTGTGCCGGCGACGGGAAGGCCGTGAGCTTGTCGTTCTCGATCCCGGTGTCTCGGTCGTCCTCGACGATTCCCTTGCCGTTCGTCGAGTAGGCGAACGGCAGGTCGAGCAGCTGCGCGTAGTTTTTCGCCTGCTGCAGGCCCTTGCCGGGGATCGCATACTCCCGCTTCGCCTCGACGACGGCTACTGGTACACCCGGCTCGAACTCGAGGACGTAGTCGGCCCGGAGCGCATCACCGCGCCGATGCTTCTTGCCGACCGTGATCACCCGACCCGCAGTGATCGGGTACTGCTCGACGATCTGGTCGTCACCCCATCCCGCGGTCTTCAGGAGCGGCAGCACGTACTCATGGCACGTGTCTTTCTCCGACGGCCCACCCGGCATGGCCGAAACCGTAACCGGTCATGGTCGCACCGGTGCACGTGCCGTCGGTTCCCGCCCTGTTCCCGTCCTGTTCCCGAACGGAGTGGGGACCCGGGGGATGGCGGCTCGTGCGGTCAACCAGTCAACCTACCGACCAGCACATGTCGCCCGGTCACACCGTCCCACAACCAGCGGCGCCCTCGGCAGGATTCGAACCTGCGCACACGGCTTCGGAGGCCGATGCTCTATCCCCTGAGCTACGAGGGCGGGATCAAGCCCGGCGATCCTACCAACTGGCCCTCCAGCCGCCGGAAGAGCGCCTGGTCCAACGGATCGGCTCCCCGGGCTATCGGGCCAGGCCGCGGGCTTCGCGTTCGGCGAGCTCGATGTCGGCTTCGACCATGATGCGGGCGAGCTCGCGCCAGCGGACGGTGGGCTCCCAGTCGAGGAGCTTCTTGGCCTTGGTGGCGTCGCCGATGAGGTCGGGGACCTCGGCGGGGCGTTCGTAGCGCGGATCGGTCTTCACGTACTCCTGCCAGTCGAGGCCCACGGTGGAGAACGAGGCCTCGCAGAAGTCGCGCACCGACGCCGTGTCGCCCGTCGCCACCACGTAGTCGGTGGGCTCGTCGTGCTGGAGCATGCGCCACATGGCCTCGACGTACTCGGGCGCGTAGCCCCAGTCGCGGCGGGCGTCGACGTTGCCGAGAACCAGCTCCTTCTGGAGCCCCAAGTGGATGCGGGCCACGGCCCGGGTGATCTTGCGGGTCACGAAGTTCTCGCCCCGGCGGGGGCTCTCGTGGTTGAACAAGATCCCGTTGCAGGCGAACATGGCGTACGACTCGCGGTAGTTCACCACCGAGTAGTACGCATAGAGCTTGGCGCAGGCGTACGGACTGCGAGGATGGAACGGCGTGTCCTCGTGTTGGGGCGGCGGCGTCGAGCCGTACATCTCCGACGACGAGGCCTGGTAGAACCGGGAGTCGACGCCCGCGGCGTGGATGGCCTCCAACAGCTTCACCGTGCCGAGCCCGGTGACTTGGCCGGTGTAGTCGGGGATGTCGAACGAGACCGCGACGTGGCTCTGAGCGCCCAGGTTGTAGATCTCGTCGGGCGCAACGTCGCGCACGAGGTTCACGAGCCCGACGGCATCGGCGAGGTCGCCGTAGTGCAGATGAAGGCCGCCGTCGGCGCCGGGGGCGGCTTGGGGAAGGTGGTCGATGCGCTGGCGGTTGAGGCTGGCCGAGCGGCGGACGATGCCGTGGACCTCGTAGCCCTTGTCGAGCAGCAGCTCGGCCAGGTACGACCCGTCCTGGCCGGAGATCCCGGTGATGAGCGCTCGTTTCAGGGTTCGTCCTCCCGGTCGGACGCGTCGACCTGCGGCCGAGACGTGTGAACGTCAGCAAAAGTGTGTGGTCATCGTACGCATCCGACGCTGGCGCGATCGGTCTCCGGCCTGCCGGCGGCGGCGGTACCGTTGCCGTGATGCCCGTCCGATCCGTCGTCGACCGCTTGGTGCTCATCATGGCCGTCGGCTGGACGGTCGCCGTGTGCGTCTTGTCTCTCACGCCCAGCGATCCGAGCGAGGCCGTCGTGGGCTGGGACAAGGCCCGCCATGCCGGCGCCTACGCCGGGCTGACCTTGCTCTGGCTCGCAGCCGCCGCCACCCCCGCCGCCACCACGTCGGCCCGGTCGGGAACGGCCCGGTCGGGCGCCGGCCGTCGGCAAGCCCCGGGGGTGCGCCCGATCGCGGTGGCCGTCGGTGCGATCGTGCTCGGGATCGTGCTCGAGGTGCTGCAGGCGACCGTCGTCGACCGGGCCGGCGATGCCCTCGATGCGCTGGCCGATGCGGCCGGTGCGGCAGCGGGGCTGGGCGCCTGGCTGCTCGCCCGACGTTTCCACGCCCGAGTCGACGGAAGGGCGCGGCTACGCTCGCCCGACCGCAGGCAGCCCGCTGCGGCCTCCCCGTCCCCGCCTTCCCCGTCATCTCACTGATCGAGCGTTCGTGATCCGCGACCACCTCCTCGACGCGCTCCGCGGCGCCCTTGTCGCCGTCGACCTGCCCGAGCCCCCTGGCGGGCTCGAGATCGACGCGACCCGTCAACGTGAGCACGGTGACTTCCAGACCAACGCAGCACTGAAGCTGGCCAAGGCCGTGGGCCGTCCGCCGCGTGACATCGCGGCGGCGCTGGTGTCGGCCCTCGACGCGAACCTCCCCCGCCACGTCGCCCGTCTCGAGGTCGCCGGTCCCGGCTTCGTGAACTTCCACCTGACGCCATCGTGGTTGCACGAGGTGCTCGTGGACGTGGTCGCCGCTGATGGCCGGTATGGCCACTCGGGCACGCTCGACGGGCTGCGGGTCAACCTCGAGTTCGTCTCGGCCAACCCCACGGGCCCGCTGCACGCCGGAGGCGCCCGTTGGGCCGCCGTGGGCGATGCGCTGGCGAATCTCCTGTCGTCCCAAGGGGCGCAGGTTCATCGCGAGTACTATGTGAACGACGCCGGAGCCCAACTCGACCGCTTCGCCGAGTCGCTGCACGCACGGTATCTCGGTGAGGCCCCGCCTGAGGACGGCTATGCGGGCCAGTACCTCGTCGACATGGCCGGCATCATGCGGGCGGCGCTGGGCGACTCGGTGACGATCGAGCACGCCAGGGAGTGGGGCTACGCCGAGATCATGCGCGAGCTCCGCGACGATCTCGATCGCATCGGCGTCCGTTTCGACACGTGGTTCTCGGAGCGCACGCTGCACGAGCGGGGCGCGGTCGACACGGTGATCGGTGATTACCTCGAGTCGGGTGCCGCCTTCGAGAACGAGGGCGCCGTGTGGCTGCGCACGTCCGACAACGGCGAGGAGCGCGACCGTGTGTTGCGGCGTTCCGACGGCTCGCCCACCTACCTCGCCGCCGACGTGGCCTACCACCTCGACAAGCTGGCCCGGGGCCACGAGCACCTCATCGACATCTGGGGAGCCGATCACCAGGGCCAGGTGCGCTCGCTGCAGATCGCCATGGAGCTGGCGACCGGCCGCGCCCGGACCCCCGAAGTCGTGCTCGGCCAGTTCGTCACGCTCATGAAGGGTGGTGTCGAGCTCAGGATCTCCAAGCGGACGGGCAACGTGATCACCCTGGCCGACATCCTCGACGAGGTCGATGCCGACGTCGCCCGGCTCACCTTCTTGTTGCAGAGCATCGACACCAAGCAGACCTTCGACATCGACGTGGTGACCGCCCAGTCGATGGAGAATCCCGTCTATTACGTGCAGTACGCCCATGCCCGGATCGCGTCCATCGGCCGGCGGGCGGCCGAGCGGGCCCTCGTGCGCATGCCGCTCGCCAACGTCGATCTCTCGTTGCTCGTGCACGAACGCGAGCTCGACCTGCTGCGCACGCTGTTCAGCTATCCCGACGTCCTCGCCGACGCGGCCGAAGCCCGGGCCCCGCACAGGGTCACCACCTGGGTGCGCGAGCTCGCTGGTCGTTTCCATGGCTTCTACCACGACTGTCGGGTGATGCTCGACGACGATCCGGCGCTCACCCAGGCTCGGCTGTGGCTCGCTGAGGCCTGCCGCCTGGGCTTCGCCAACGCGCTGGCCATCCTCGGCGTGAGCGCCCCCGAGACCATGTCCCGCCTCGATGAAGCCGACGAAGCCGACGAAGCCGACGAAGCCGACGAAGCCGACGAAGCCGACGTCGGCACCGACGCGGCTGACGCCGACGGCCCTCCCGATGAGGCGTCCGACAGCCCGTCCCACCACGACTCCGGAGTTGATCCCTTGAGTGCCACCGCCGACGGGACAGGGCCCATCGACGCGCCCATCGATCTCGGGCTCTTGCCGTTCACGACCCGCATCGACGGCGACGGACGCCTGCGCATCGGCGGCTGCGACGTCGAGCACCTCGCCGACGAGTTCGGGACGCCCCTGTTCGTGTACGACGAGCGCCACCTGCGGGCACGCTGTCGCGACTACTCGCGTCATTTCGGTGGCGCGTCCAACGTGGCCTACGCATCCAAGGCCTTCCTGTGCATGGCGATGGCGCACGTGATCCACGATGAGGGCCTGAACCTCGACGTCGCGAGCGGCGGCGAGCTCCACGTGGCGCTGCACGCGGGCTTCCCGGCCGAGCGGATCGTGATGCACGGCAACAACAAGTCGTATCCCGAGCTCAAGCGGGCGTTGGAGGCCGGGGTCGGGCGCATCGTCGTCGACTCGCTCGACGAGCTGGTGCGGCTCGACGGGCTGGGCCAGCGCGGGCTCGGTCCGGTCGACGTGCTGATCCGGGTCAACCCCGGTATCGACGCCGCCACCCACGCCCATCTGGCCACGGCATCCGACGACTCCAAGTTCGGCTTCCCGATCAGCACCGGGGCCGCCATGGAGGCCGCCCGATGGGCCGAGCAGTCCAGCGCCGTCAACCTCGTCGGGTTGCACCTGCACCTCGGCTCCCAGTTGGCCGGGGCGGGACAGACGCTGCAGATGCGTGAGGCCTGCGAGCGCCTCGCGGGCTTCGCCGCCGAGGTCCAGACGGGTATCGGTGCCCGACTGCAGGAGATGTGCCTCGGCGGGGGCCTCGGGGTCAGCTACGTCACCGGCGACGCTCCGCTGTCACTCAACGCGTTCGCCGCCTCCGTACGAGACGAGTTCCGGATCGCCTTCGAGGCTGCGGCCATCGACCCGCTGCCCCGGCTCACGGTTGAGCCGGGACGATCGATCGCCGCGACGGCCGGCATCACCCTCTACCGGGTGGGCACCATCAAAGAAGCCGTCACGCGCACCTACGTGGCCATCGACGGTGGGATGAGCGACAACGTGCGCCCCACCGCCTACGGCGCTCGCTACGAGGCGTTCGTCCCGGCTCGGGCCACCGCCCGCCGGCCGCTCACCGTGGCCCTGGCCGGCAAGCACTGCGAGCAGGGCGACGTGCTCGTGGAGTCGGCCCAACTGCCCGACGACCTGGCCATCGGTGACGTCGTGTGCACACCGGTGACCGGCGCGTACGGCATTGCGATGGCGTCGAACTACAACAAGGTCCCCCGTCCAGCCGTGGTGTTCGTCATGAACGGCAGGGCCCGCTTGGTCGTGCGCCGGGAGACCCTCGATGATCTTGTCCGTCTCGATCAGGTGTGATGGCCGACGGGGCCGAGCGGACGGCGGACGAAGGCGGCGAGGGATGACATGGTGAACAGCGACGCGACCGACGGTGGCAGTGACGGTGCGGCCAAGGTGCTCCGGGTCGGGGTGTTGGGCTGCGGCAACGTGGGAGCGGCCTTGGTGCGCCTGATCTTCGAGCACGCCGACCTCATCCAGGCCCGCGCCGGCACGGCCATCGAGGTGCGGTCGATCTCGGTGCGCGACCTGGCCCGGGCCCGCGACATTCCCGGCACGGTGCCGGCTGCATCGTTCACCACCGACAATGGCGCAGTGGTCGCCGATCCCGCCGTCGACATCGTGGTCGAGGTCATGGGCGGCGTCGAGCCTGCCCGGACGCTGATCCTGCAAGCCATTGCGGCCGGCAAGCCGGTGATCACCGCCAACAAGGAGCTTCTCGCCTCCCATGCTCAGGAGCTGCTGGCTGCGGCCGAGCGGGCCGGGGTCGACCTCCTGTTCGAAGCATCGGTGGGTGGAGGCATCCCGCTCGTTCGACCGCTCCGCGAGTCGCTGGCCGGCGACCGCATCCTCCGGGTGCTCGGGATCGTCAATGGCACGACCAACTTCATCCTCACCCGGATGAGCGAGGACGGCTCGTCCTTCGGCGACGCGCTGGCCGAGGCTCAACGGCTCGGGTACGCCGAGGCCGATCCCACGGCCGATGTCGGCGGCCACGACGCCGCGGCCAAGGCGGCCATCGTCGCCACCATCGCCTTCGGAGCCCAGGTGGTCTCCGACGACGTGCCCCGGGAGGGCATCACCGCCATCACGGCCGACGACATTGCATCGGCACGCGACCTGGGGTACGCCGTCAAGCTCCTGGCCATCGCCGAGGAGGCCGACGGGTCGGTGTCGGTGCGGGTGCACCCGGCCATGGTGCCCCTTGCCCATCCGCTGGCGTCGGTGCGCGACTCGTTCAACGCCATCTTCATCGAGGGTGCCGCGGTGGGTCAGCTGATGCTCTACGGACGTGGCGCCGGCGGCAACCCCAGCGCTTCGGCGGTGCTCGGCGATCTCATCGACGCCGCCCGCAACCTGGTCGGCGGATCGCGCGGCGCGACCATCGGAGCCTTGGTACGCAAGCCGATCCGGCCATCGGGTGAGATCCAGTCCCGGTTCTACGTGGCGATGGACGTTGCCGATCGGCCCGGAGTGCTGGCCCAGATCGCCGGGATCTTCGGCCGTCACGGCGTGTCGATCGAGTCGGTACGCCAACGGGGGCTGGAGGCCGAGGCCCGCCTCACGGTCGTGACCCACCTGGCTCGTGAGGCCGAGATCACGTCGGTGCTCGACGAGATCCGGGGGCTCGATGCCGTCGACCGGGTCACGTCGGTGATCAGGGTGATCGGAGACGACGCCTGATGGCTGGCTGGCGAGGTCTGATCGAGGAGTACCGCGCGTTTCTACCGGTGAGCGACGCGACGCCGGTCGTCACGTTGCTGGAAGGCAACACGCCGCTCCTGCCCGCCCCCCGGCTCGGGGAACGCTTGGGATTACGGGTGTTCCTGAAGTACGAGGGCCTCAACCCCACGGGCTCCTTCAAGGACCGGGGCATGACGATGGCCATCTCCAAGGCCGTCGAGGATGGTGCCAAGGCCGTCATCTGCGCATCCACCGGGAACACGTCGGCCTCGGCCGCGGCGTACTCCGCCCGGGCCGGGATCACCTGCGCCGTGCTCATCCCCGAAGGCAAGATCGCCATGGGCAAGTTGGCTCAGGCGCTCATCCACGGGGCCCGGGTGGTTCAGGTGACCGGGAACTTCGACCAGGCTCTCGACATCGTGCGCGAGCTCGGCGAGACGGCCCCCGTCACCGTCGTGAACTCCATCAACCCCTACCGGATCGAGGGGCAGAAAACGGCGTCGTTCGAGGTTGTCGACGTGCTCGGCGACGCGCCCGACGTGCACTGCATCCCCGTCGGCAACGCCGGCAACATCACGGCCTGGTGGAAGGGCTACGAGGAGTACCACGCGCTCGGCCGGTGCACGAAGCGGCCTCGGATGCTGGGCTGGCAGGCGGCGGGATCGGCGCCGATCGTGGCCGGCCATCCCATCGCCCATCCCGAGACCATCGCCACGGCGATCCGCATCGGCAACCCGGCCTCGTGGGAAGCGGCCGAGCACGCCCGCGACGCGTCGGGCGGCCACATCGGCTCGGTGACCGACTCCGAGATCCTCGAGGCCTACGGGATGCTCGCAGCGCTCGAGGGTGTGTTCTGCGAGCCGGCCTCGGCGGCGTCGCTGGCCGGTCTCATCAAGGGACGGGCCGCCGGGCTGGTGCACGACGGGGAGACGGTCGTCTGCACGCTCACCGGGCATGGCCTGAAAGACCCCGAGCGGGCCATCGCCGAGGTTTCGGTCGCAGCACCCATCCCCCCCACGGCCGCCGCCGTCATCGCCGCCATCGGCTTGTAACCGCTCGGCCTTTCAGCCGCCGGGACGGGCGAGCTCGGCGAAGGGTACGACCTCGATCTGCTCGGAGAGGGCGTAGCGCCGCCGACCCGGGTAGTACACGGTGATGCCATGCAATTCAGCGTGTATCACGTGGATCTGCATGGAGTCCAGCGCCCCGCGGGGCGGCTTCGGCGGCTCCTCGGACGACCGTCAGTTCGACAGGAGCCGGTAGACCCCACCGCGACGCGACGTGAGCCACAGCTCACCGTCGAGGTCCTCGCCGAACGACGTGAGCCGCTCGAGCGAGAGGCCGAGCTCGGCGGGGCCCTCGGTGGGGGTGCCGGCGTCGGCGTCGGCGCGCAGCCCGTAGAGGGTCGGCCGGCAGAAGTCGCCGGAGAGGTACGTACCCGTGAGCCCGGGGATGGCCGAGCCGCGGTAGACGAAGCCGCCGATGACCGAGCACACGTCATTGTCGTCGTGGTCGATCGAGACCAGCGGCGCGATCCCGTCGGGTACCTCGTCGGCGTCCTGGTTGCCCTCGGCGATCGACCAGCCGTAGTTGCGGCCTCCTCCGGAGCCCGCCGGCTCGACGTCGATCTCCTCGGCCACGGTGCCGCCAACATCGCCGATCCACAGGTCGCCCGTCTGACGGTCGAACGAGAACCGCCACGGGTTGCGCAACCCATAGGCCCAGATCTCCGGACGGGCCGCGGAACCGTCGGGAGCCGAGCCGGAGGCGAACGGGTTGTCGAAGGGGATCGTGTACGGCGCCGATCCGTCGGCGGCGGGACGGGGATCGATGCGCAGGATCTTGCCCAGGACGGTGTCGAGGCGCTGGCCGTTGTCGTCGGGGTCCCCCTGGGATCCGCCGTCGCCGAGAGCTACGTAGAGCAGCCCGTCGGGCCCGAAGGCGAGCTGGCCACCGTTGTGGTTGGGGTAGGGCTGGTCGACGAACAGCAGCTCTCGCTCGCTCGCCGGATCGGCCGTGGCCGGGCTCGTGAGCATGAACTCGATCACCCGGGTGTCGCCGTCGGTGTCGGTGAAGTCGACGTAGACATGGCGGCCGTCGGGGGCGATCGCCAGACCCAGGAGCCCCTGCTCGTTGCCGTCGCTGACCCGTCCCGACAGGTCGAGGACCGGGAGCGCATCGAGCACGCAGTCGGTGATCGAGAACACGACCCCGCCCTGGGCGGCCACGAACATCGCCCCCGTGGTGGGGTGAACGGCGAGAGCCACGGGCGAATCGATCTCGGCGACCTGCTCGAGACGCAGGGCGATCGACCCGATCGGAGCCGGGCTCGCAGCACCGCTCTCGGCCGTCGCTGCGCCACAGCCACCGGTCGCCGTCGCCGTGGCCGTTGGTGTGGGACGGGGGCCGTCACCATCGCCGTCCCCGCCGGAGCAGGCTGCGAGAGCCAGCGTGAGTGCGAGAGCGAGAGCGAGCGCCAGCGGTCGGCCGAACGAGCACCCACGACCGATGGGACCACGCCGATTCAGGAGCTGATTCTTCGTCATCCACATCCTCGTCGCCTTTCCCAGCATGGGGTTTCGCTTCAGCCTCAGCCGGCTTCGAGGCGGTACACGGGTCCGTTGAGCGACATCACGTACAGCTCACCGTCGAGGTTCTCGCCGAACGACGACACGTTCGACGCTGTCACGCCGATGTCGGCCGGGCCCTCGACGACGGCGCCCGTCGGGCCGATCCGCAGCCCGGTCACCTGCTGACGACAGAAGTCGCTGTACACGTAGGTGCCGGCGAGCCCAGCGATGGCCGAGCCCCGGTACACGAAGCCTCCTGTGATCGAGCACCAGCCGTCGCCGTGGGCGTGGAAGGCGATGGGGAGCACCGTGCCCTGGGCGCCCCCGGCCCGCGCCTCTCGCGGACCTTCCACGTTGACCCAGCCATAGTTCTGGCCGCCGCCCGAGCCGGCGGCCTGCCAGTCGACCTCCTCGAACAGCCCGCCGCCGACATCGGCGATGAACAGGTCACCGGTCTGGCGGTCGAACGAGAAGCGCCACGGGTTGCGCAGACCGAACGCCCAGATCTCGGGACGGGCCAGGGAACCGTCCGGGGCCGAGCCCGAGGCGAACGGGTTGTCGGTGGGGATCGTGTACGGCGCCGATCCGTCGGCCGCGGCGCGCGGGTCGATGCGGAGGATCTTCCCCAGCAGGGCGTCGAGGCGCTGGCCGTTGCCGTCGGGGTCGCCCTGCGATCCCCCGTCGCCCAGTGCGATGTAGAGCATCCCGTCGGGTCCGAAGGCGAGCTGGCCGCCGTTGTGGTTGGCGAAGGGTTGGTCGACGGCCAGCACCACCCGTTCGCTCGCCGGGTCGGCCGTGGCCCCGTCGACGAGGCGGAACTCGCTCACCCGGGTGTCGCCGGAGCGATCGGTGTAGTCGACGTAGAGATGGGCGCCGTCGGGGGCGTAGGCCAGCCCCAGCAGCCCCTGCTCGACCGAGCCGGAGCCCACCCGCTCTCGCAGGTCGAGGACCACGGTGACCTCGCCGGCGTCGGTGACCTGCACCACCCGTCCGACGCGTTCGGTGATGGTGGACACGCCTGAGACGGGATGGGCCGCGAAGGCCGTGGGGCCATCGAGGCGGGCGATCTCGGTGAGGCGCAGCGCGACTGAGCCCACCGGGGCCGGCGGGGGAGCGGGGACGGGAGTCGTGGTGGCGGTGCCGTTCACGGTCAGCCCGGTCGTGACCGTGGCCCCCGCTGACGGTGGCGCCTCGGACGGGGTGGGTGGCGTCGGGCCGCTGGTCGAGGCGACGGGGGCTGCCGTCGATTCCGGGCTCTCCGATTCCGCCGTCGATTCTGGCGTCGATTCGGTGGGGGACGTGGAGGTTGGCGCGGCGGCTTCTCGTGAGCCGTTGTCGTCGCTGTCGTCGCTGTCGCCGCCGCAGGAGGCGGTGAGGACAGCCACGAGTGTCAGACCGCTGATGAGGTGCATGCGACGGGCGACGGCTCGAAAGGGGGGCACCCTGACCAATCTAGGTGCGGTTTCGGGGGTATTCGGCCGCGCCACACGATGCCACGCCACACGATGTCTCGCCACACGATGAACTGCGGGCCGCCAGCCGCGCTTACGACAGCATCAGCCCGGCGGCCATGGCTGCGCCCAGCTCGGTGCACGCCGCCAGGGCCGGGCCATCGGGCTCGCCGACGACATGCACCGGGGCCTGGAACATCTGCCAGCGCAGCCCGGAGGCGATCTTCTCGATGGCTGCGGAGGCGCCAGCGGTGTCGTTGTTGCCGTGCACGTAGTACCCGTACGGTCGGCCGATCGTGGCGTCGAGGCACGGGTAGTACACGAGATCGAAGAAGTGCTTCAGAGCACCCGACATGTACCCCAGGTTGGCCGGCGTTCCCAGCACGAAGCCGTCGGCCGCGAGCACGTCGGATGCCGTGGCGGCCAACGCGGGGCGCACGACCACGTCGACTCCAATGATCGACCGGTCGTGGGCCCCGTCGAGCACGGAGGTCAGCATCGAGTGCAGAGCCGGCGACGGCGTGTGGTGGACGATCAGCAGCGTGGGCACCCGGGTACGACCTGTCGTCGGCGCTCGCTCTCGACCCGCAGCGACGGTGAGACCATCGCCGGTCGGAGCATCGGTCTGGCCATCGGAGCGTACCCAGCCGGCGCCCGTCCGCTCGTGAAACCCCCGACCGTCAGCCAGGCCCGGTCGGACCTCTACGATGACCGCTCATGTCGAGCCCCTTGTCGAGCCCTCGCCGCAAGTACGTGGTCCTCGTTCCCGACGGCTGTGCCGACGAGCCGGTCGACGAGCTCGGCGGTCGGACCCCCCTCGAAGCCGCGCACATGCCGAACCTGGCCCGCATCGCAGCCCGGGCCGAGGTGGGACGGGCGCACGTGATCCCGCCGGGTTTTGCGCCCGGCAGCGACGTGGGCAACATGGCGATCCTGGGGTTCGACCCGGCCCGTTACCACACGGGCCGGGCCCCCATCGAGGCTGCTGCGATGGGTGTCGACATCGGTGACCACGAGGTTGCCTACCGGTGCAACCTGGTGACGGTCGACGGCGGCACCGTACCGCCGACCATGGTTGACTTCTCGGCCGGCCACATCACGAGCGAGCAAGCCCGGGCGATCATCGACGCGCTCGACGCCGAGCTCGGGTCGGGCTCCGAGCGCGGCCGGCGTGACGGGGTGCGCTTCCATGCCGGGGTCGAGTACCGCCATGTCTGCGTGGTGCCGAACAGTCGTGCCGAGGCCGACTGCGTCCCGCCCCACGACATCACCGACGAGCCCGCAGCGCCACCCACGGGTGCGGCCGCAGCCTGGTTGCATGAACTCATGGAGGCGTCGAAAGCCGTCGTCTCGCGGGTCGCGGCCGAGGTGGGAGCGCAGGCGACGCAGATCTGGTTGTGGGGTCAGGGGCCCCGCCCGGCCCTGCCCAACTTCTTCGACACGTTCGGCGTGGAGGGTCGACTCGTGACCGCGGTCGACCTCGTCCGCGGCCTCGGCGTGCTCACCGGTCTCGATCCGGTCGAGGCCGAGGGCGTCACCGCCTTGTGGGACACCAGTTACGTCGCCGAGCGCGATGCCTGCATCACCTCACTCGCCGATCGTGACTTCTTCCTCATCCACATCGAGGCCACCGACGAGGCCGGCCACGCCGGACGGGCCGACATCAAAACCGAGGCGCTCGAGAACTGGGACCGCCTCGTGATCGGACCTTTGCTCGTGGCCCTCGAGGCCATGGGCCCGCACCGGATCTTGCTCCTGCCCGACCACGCGACACCGTGCCGGCTGCGCACCCACACCGCCGATGCCGTCCCGTACCTCCTCTACGACTCCGAAATCCCGGCCGCCGGCGGCACCTACACCGAGTCGGCGACGGTCGACTGTGAGCCCGTGGTCGCCCACGAGCTCATGGCTCGCCTCGTGGCCGCGCCGCGCTGAGCGATCCGTCAGCCCCAGACCACCGTCAGCCCCAGGCCACCGACCTACCGGCCCCGGCCCTCGACTCCTGGGCCCTGGGCCCTGCTGCCGGGAGGGTGGATCTCGCCGGTTGTGACGGGTCGGCTGCGAACGGTACACTGACGTCCGAGCCGCTCGCGTTCGCGGGCGTGGTGTCGTCCCTGGGTCGCCGGCCCACTCGTGTCTCGAGAGTTCCGGCTTCTCGCGGACTGGCTCCCGGGATGCCGGTCGCCGTTCGCTTCTGAGATCGCTCAGAGGTCTGCAACGCCCCCGGTCGTCAGCCCCCGAGTCAGCCGTTGCTCCTCGATCCTTGCTCCCCCGGGTTCCCGGCCTCTTGGCGACTCGGACAGCACCCGGCAACATCCCCCGACACGTTCCGTCGGCGGGACGGGCACAGGTCAGATCGGGGCTGGCGGGATCGATCGTGTTTCCCATCAAGGAGAATCAGTGGATCAGCAGGGTTTCGAGCGCTCCGTTCTCGAATCGAAAGAGCGCGAGGAGCTGTTCACGATCGCCAGCGCCATCGGGTTGAAGGTGCCGTCGAGAACCAAGAAGGCCGACATCATCTCGGCCATCGTCGGCGCTCCGGGTGCCGGTTCCGGCGACGCGCCGGGCTCGGGCTCGGTGCAGACCCTCGTGGCCTCGTCGGTCTCCGATGAGCAGACGGCGACCACCGAACAGCCGGAGGCTGCCCTGCCTGGCGCGGAGAGGGTCGATGACGCCACCCCGCCGGAGCCCAAGCCGAAGCGGGCCCGGGCGACGACCCGGCTGAAGAAGGACCCCGAGGTGGGAGCCGGACACGTGGCCGAGGACCCCGATCTGTTCGGGATGATCCCGGGAGCAGGTGCCGACTCCAGCGCCCCGCCGAGCCCGGGAGTCACGGCTGACGGCGGAGCCGGGTCCCCCGCGGTCGATCACACCACTCCGCCGTCGCCGGCATCCCCGTCTCTGGCCCCGGCTTCGGCTTCGAGCGCCTCCGACCCGGCGAGCAAGTACCGCTTCGCCCCGCTCCCGAGCGTGCCTGCAGTCCCCCACACTTCCCCCTCGGGCGACGGGGCATCGAGCAACGGCTCGACGAGCGCTCCAGATGAGCCTGCTGCCGTTGAGACCGCCAGCGATCGCGGTGGTAGGTCGCGTCCTGCCCCTGCGGCTCGGCCCCCGCTGACGACGACACCCGCACCGACAGCCGCGAGCGGCGGCTCGCCCGACCCGGTCGGCCCCGAGGCGGCGCGAGCCCGCCGTGACTCGACCGACGCTGCTCCCGACGGTGATGCCGATGGTGACGCGGCCCGGACGCCGGTATCTGCCTATCGCGACGACACCGGCAGCGACGGCAGCGACGACGATCACGACACCGACACTGACAGCGATCCTGACAGCGCCGACGATGCCGGTTCCGGCGACGGCCACGGTGTCGACGGTGGGCCCCGCCGCGAGTGGGACGATGCCACCCGAGAGGGCCGTCGCCGTCGGCGTCGCCGCGGCCGTGACCGTGATGACCGTGGCGGCGAGCGTCCCGAGCGTCCGGTGGGAGCCGACCGACCGGTCGGAGCCGAGCGGGTCGATCGGCCGGAGTTCCAGCCCCGCGAGCGTGAGGCCGAGCCGGCCGAGGTCATCGAGGTCTCGGGCATCCTCGAGATCCGAGACGAGGGTTACGGATTCCTGCGGACCAGCGGCGTGCTGCCGTCCAAACGCGACGTCTACGTGTCCGCGTCGCAGGTTCGCCGCTTCGGCCTGCGCAAGGGCGACTACGTCCACGGGGCCACGCGCCCGCCTTCGAGCAACGAGAAGTACCCGGCCCTGCTGCGCGTCGATCTCATCAACGACATGAGCCCCGAGGACTCCCGGGGTCGCCCCGAGTTCGAGAACCTCACCCCGCTGTTCCCAGACACGAGGCTGAAGCTCGAGCGTCCGGGCGAGCCCGACAACATGACCGGGCGCATCATCGATCTCATCTCGCCGATCGGCAAGGGCCAGCGCGGGCTGATCGTGTCGCCGCCCAAGGCCGGCAAGACCACGATCATGAAGCAGATCGTGCACGCCATCGAGCGCAACAACCCCGAGGTCCACCTCATGGTGGTGCTCGTCGACGAGCGCCCCGAAGAGGTCACCGACATGCGCCGGCACGTCATCAAGGGCGAGGTGGTCGCCTCCACCTTCGACCGGCCGGCCGAGGAGCACATCCAGGTCGCCGAGCTCACCATCGAACGGGCCAAGCGTCTCGTCGAGCTGGGTCGCGACGTGGTCATCGTCCTCGACGGCATCACCCGTCTGGCCCGGGCCTACAACCTGGGTGCCCCGGCCACCGGTCGCGTCATGTCGGGCGGCGTCGATTCGGGGGCGCTCTACCCGCCCAAGAAGTTCTTCGGTGCGGCCCGCAACATCGAGGAGGGCGGCTCGCTCACCATCTTGGCCACCGCGCTCGTCGAGACCGGTTCGCGCATGGACGAGGTGATCTTCGAGGAGTTCAAGGGCACCGGCAACATGGAGCTCCGACTCGACCGACGGATGGCCGAACGTCGGATCTACCCGGCCATCGACGTCGACGCCTCGAGCACCCGCCACGAGGAGCTGCTCTTCGAACGCAAGCAGCTGCAGCAGGTGTGGAAGCTTCGGCGCGTTCTGGGCGCTCTGGCCGAGGGCGGCGGCGGCGCCGGGCTCGAAATGCTCATCGATCGGCTCAAGACCTTCCGCTCGAATGACGAGTTCCTGGCTGAGATCGCCAAGGCGCCGAGCGGCGGGGTGTGAGACAACAGTCACTACACGGTCGGGACAGCTCGACCAGTACACTGATTCGTCCCCACGACGTCCCCCGCGACGTTTCCAAGCGGCAGCCCGAGGATCGATCATGAAGACCGGCATCCATCCCGAATACGACCTCTGCAAGATCCACTGCTCATGCGGCAACGAATACGTCACGCGAGCCACGGTGAAGGAAATGCGTGTCGAGCTGTGCTCGGAGTGCCACCCCTTCTACACGGGCCGCCAGAAGCTGGTCGACACCGGTGGACGGGTCGAGCGCTTTCAGCGCCGCTACGCCAAGACCCAGGCCGCTCAGGCGCAGAGCAAGGCCACGAGCTAGCCCCCACCAGCACCGGAGCGTCCATGCCTCGATCATCATCGGAAACGTCGAGCCCGAAGCTCGTCACGGGCGCAGACGGCGGCGAGCCCCGCTACGTGGGTGGTCAGGCGGTTCTCGAAGGCGTCATGATGCGCGGAGCCACCACGTGGGCCGTCTCGATTCGCCTTCCGGACGGGACCATCGAGACCGAGGTGCACGACGCTCCGAGCTCGGCCGAGAAGTACCGCAAGGTGCCCTTCGTGCGCGGCGTGGCAACGCTCGTCGAGTCGATGGTGCTGGGTTTCAGGGCACTCACCTGGTCGGCCGACAAGGCCCTCGCCGCCGAGGAGGCCCGTATCCGCGAGGAAGAGGCCGCTGAGGCGGCTGCCGCGGTCGAGCGTGGAGAAGCACCGGCAGCCAAGAAGGCCAAGAAGGCCAAGAAGGGCGCCGAAGCTGTTCCGGTCGACGGCGAGCTCGGCAGCGTGTCGAAGTTGGCCATGCGCATCTCGATGGCTATCGGGATCGTGTTCTTCGTCGGCTTGTTCATGATCGTTCCCGGGCTCATCTCCCATGCCCTCACCGACTCGGGAACCTCGTTCAACGTCGTCGACGGTGTGGTCAAGCTCTCGTTCTTCATCGCGTACCTCGCCGTGATCGGTTTGGTCCCCGACATCAAGCGGGTGTTCCAGTACCACGGGGCCGAGCACAAGGCGATCGCCGCCTACGAGAACGAGGTCGAGCTCACGCCGACGACGGCCCAGCAGTTCACGACCGAGCACGTTCGCTGCGGTACGAGCTTCCTCCTCGTGGTCATGGTCGTCTCGATCGCCTCGCATCTCCTGTTCGGCCGTCCCGGGGTGATCGGGATCATCTTCACCCGCATCCTCATGGTTCTCCCGGTGGCCGGGGTCAGCTACGAGGCGATCCGCCTCATGGCCAAGCACCAGCGGTTCCGGGCCGTGCGGTGGGTATCTCGTCCCGGGCGGATGCTGCAGAAGCTCACCACCCGTGAGCCCACCCTCGATCAACTCGAGGTGGCCATCACGTCTCTGAAGGCCGTCCTGGCGCCCGACGATCTCGCCGCCGTCGAGGCCCGCACCCAGACCGAGCCCAGCAACAATTGGGGCCTCCGCCGCCGCCCCGCCCCCGTCGCCGCCTGAGCCCCCCTGGCCCCCTCAATCCGGGGCCGGCCGAAGTGCCAGCCCCCGCGCTCGACCGTCGTCGAGCTCCTCGCCGCTCACGTTGGTCTCGAGCCGCTCTTCGCAGACGGCCGACCCGCCACGGCGGCTCCGTTCGCGATGAGACGCCCGTCGCCGGCTGACTCGCGGCCCTGGGGCGTGGGAGACGAGCGCACGGGGAGCCGGACGCCCACGCATCTGCACGACGCTGGTAGCGATTGCCGCTCACAACGATGTCAGGGAGCATGTCCTGGTGCTGCTCGTGGCCTGCCTCACCGCACCGGCCGGGATACCCCCTTGGAGCAGGGGCCCCGGCCGAGGGGACGCTCAGTGCAGGTTGACCGACGAGGACATGTCGTCGAGATCATCGAGGTCATCGATGGGGTACACCGTGGGAAGCTCGGGCAGCACAGGAGCGCACCGAACGCCAGCGAGGCTCTTGAACATCTCGACGATGTCGAGTGCGGGCTTGGATGAGTCGAGATCGCGAACCAACGCCGGATCGAGCACCGGCACCTGCACGTGCGAGATGAGGGGATGGACGGGACGCTCGTCGATCTCGTTGTCGCCGAGCAGGTCCTCGTGCAGCTTCTCGCCAGGACGGAGACCGGTGTAGACGATGTCGATGGGGCGCCGGGCTCGCGACGCCAAGCGCCGGGCGACATCGGCGATGCGGACGGGCTCGCCCATGTCGAGCACCAAGGCCTCGCCCTCGCGGCCGATGGCCCCGGCCTGGATGACGAGTTGGACGGCCTCTTCGACGGTCATGAAGTAACGGGTGACCTCGGGGTCGGTCACGGTGATGGGGCCGCCGGCCTCGATCTGGGCCCGGAAGGCCGTGAGCACCGAGCCTCGGCTGCCCAGGACGTTGCCGAAGCGCACGCTGAGGAACACGCCGGCCTGGGCGTGCTCGCGGGCCGTCCACGCCGTGAGCCGCTCGGTGATGCGCTTGGTGTAGCCCAAGTTGCTCACCGGGTTGGCTGCCTTGTCGGTACTGATGTTCACGAACCGCTCGACCCCACAGGCCACAGCGGCGTCGAGGACCGAGAGCGTTCCCCACACGTTCGACTTGAGAGCCTCGATGGGGTGCTGCTCGAGCAAGGGGAGGTGCTTGAGTGCGGCGGCGTGAAAGACGACATCGGGGCGGCGCTCGAGGAACAGGCGATGCACCCGAGCCCGGTCGCGGATGTCGCAGAGGAGGAGGTCGGGAGTGTCGAGCAGCGCCCGACCGTGCAGCGAGAGCTGGATGGCGTGCAGCGCCGACTCGTCGCGGTCGATCATGATCAGCTCGGACGGGGCGTACCGGTAGAGCTGACGGCAAAGCTCGGAACCGATCGAGCCCCCCGCCCCTGTGACCAGGACCCGCTTGCCCGTGAGGTAGTGCGCGATCGACTCGACGTCGGTCTCGATCTTGTGCCGTCCGAGGAGGTCGTCCTCGCTCAGCTCGCGGATGTCGGCGGTGCGGATCTCCGCGCCGAACAGCTCCCGCACCGAGGGCAGGACGCGCACGTCGATGCCCAGCTCATCGGCGATGTCGACGAGTTCCCCGACCAGGGCGGAGTCGCCCGACGGCACGGCGATGACCATCGCCTCGCAGCCCAACGTCCGCACTGCCCACTCGATGCGGGACCGCCCGCCGACGACGGGAACGCCCTGGATGGAGAGGTTTCGCTTGCGGTCGTCGTCGTCGACGATGGCCACGGGGAAGTACGGGCTCTCCTTGTCGGAGAGCAGGGCCCGGATGGCCCGAACCCCACCATCGCCGGCGCCGAACACGATGACGCGCTTGGCCATGCTCTCGCTGGGTCGCCGATAGCGCTCCTCGTTGACCCGGTAGAGGTAACGAGCCCCGGACATGAGGACGAGCCCGGCGATACCGCCGCTGATGCACGCCGACATGGGAACGGGACGCAACGACGGCCTGGCGCCGGGCACGAAGTTGTCGAGTGCACTGACGATGATGGCCGTGATGGCTGTCGCCGTGACCAGCGCCGAGACTTCGTCGAAGCTCCCGATCCGCCAACGACCCCGGTAGAGGCCGATGGAGAAACCGGCGATGAGCTGGATTCCCAGGGCGATCGGCACCATCTTGAAGAGACCTTGCCAGGCCGCCTGGTCGAGGTGGAAGTCGTACCTGAGCGCAGTGGCGATCGGCAGTGCTATCGCCCACGCGAACAGGTCGATGAACAGGAGCACGGTACCGCTTCGTGCGATGCTCCAACTCCGTCGCCTCGACGTGCTTGTGATCTGGGGGAGCGCCATGAGAGTGCTGGCCTTGATCTGCGAGGAATCACGGGTCCGAGTGCTGAAAGGGACAGGGCACTAGCCTTGCGGGTGCCCGTCAGCCTAGCAACCGGCTGATGCGGTGGGTGACCTGCGCCCACTTTGGGACAGGATCGTCCCGATACGAGTATCGCGATGTGTGAAGCTTGATCGTCGGAGAGAGATGAGCTTGAGATCAATGGCCAAGCTTCGTGGCTTGGTTGGTTCTGTCGACGCCGAGCTCGGGTTCCTTGATGGTGAAGATCCGGGAGCAGCGCGCACCACCGATGGGGCCGCCTGGTGCCTGGTCACCGACCCTAGCATCCAGAGCGCGTGCCGGGGCCTGGGTCGGATGGCGGTCCTCGACGCCGATCGGCGACACATCGTGGTCGATCTCGACGACGTTCACGCGCGGATCGTGGCTGATCTTGCTGATTGTTTCAAGAACGCACCCTCCGTGTGGGCCGTCCGGGGTGCGAAGCTGCACCTGGTGGTCGTTGCGACCGCTCTCGGCGAGTCGAAGGTCGGCCGAGAGCCGCGGGTCCGCTCCTCGTTGATCGAACGGTCGGTCTTGGCTGACGAGCACGTGGCGCTCCTCGACGTCATCGCCGATCGAGTGCCGTTGCTCGCGGCCGAACGAGAAGCTGACGGCGTGGCGCTGCTGGTGCGCGGCCTGGAGGTTGCGCGGCTCGTCGCCGACGAGCGCGGTACGGTGCTCGAGCTGGGTGTCGGCCGGGTCGATCGGGAGGCGCGCTTCGAGCTGGAAGGGGTGCGGATCGTCGACCGGGACTCGATTGAGCATCACGTCCGGGCCATCGAGTCCGTTGTCGTCGAGGTCGACCAACGGCGTCGGGCCGAGGCCTCGCCGCATCCGGCTCGAACATTGCGACGCGAGCGTTGGATGCGTCAGCGGATCATCGAGGATCCCGGGTTGGCGGAGCTCGACCCGGGAACCCGCCTCGAGCCGCTGATGTCGCTTCGCGCTCCGGCGAACCTCGATGACTGGTCGATCGCCGCCGCCCGATCCCTCGGAGACGACGGTACCGTCGTCGTCTGCGCTGTCGGACCCGATCTGGCGCTGGCAGCCGCTGCCGCCGAGGTCTGGTTCGCCTGCGCGACCGACGGCCGGAGCGGTCCACTCGTCGTGGTTGTCCCCGGGCGCGACATCCTCGCCGCCACAACGCGATCGCTCGAAGCCCTCCGCCCCGAGCTCGCCGTGCGCCTGGTGGCGATCCGTGACGACTGGGCCGGGTGACCCGCCCATCCACACGTCGTTGGTACTTGCCAAGAGTTGTTGATAGTGGCTAGCCTGCTGCCGTGCGATCCGTCGTGGCGTTGACGTCGAGCTTCCGTGAAAGCGGGCTCCGGATGACGCCGCAACGGCAGTCGATCTTCGAGGCCCTCGTCCGAGGAGACGGGCATCCC
>JANLSK010000108.1:0-15056 GCA_031362415.1 Actinomycetes bacterium
TGTAGGGGCTGGCTTCGGTGGCGTCGCCCAGAGCGGTCGGACGGTTACGGGCCGACTGAGCCAAGCTGGTGGTCACGAACCACGGTGCGACCACCGTGACACCGATCGGATGTCCGGCCTCTCGCAGGTCCGCCGCGAGCGTCTCGGCAATGGCGATCACCGCGTGCTTGGAGGCGTTGTAGGCGCCGAAACCGGGCTGGTTCAGGTACCCGGCCAGCGAGCCGGTGATGCATACATGCGCCGGCTGATCGGCCGCGATCATCCGCGGTACGAACGAGCGCACGCAGTGGACGGTTCCCATCACGTTCACGTCGAGCATCCAGCGCCAGTCGTCGAGCGTGCTCTCCCACATGGCTCCGCTCGCCGTGACCCCGGCGTTGGCGAACACCACCCCCACATCGCCATGGAGTTCAGAAACCTGGCGGGCCAGGGCTTCCACTGAGGACGCATCGCTTACGTCGGTACGCACGCCCCAGGCCAGAGCGCCGTTCGTGGCCATCTCAGCGACGGCCGCATCGAGCGCAGCCTCCTCGATATCGGCCAACACCACACGGGCGCCTTCGGCCAGTGCTCGGCGCGCCAACGCCAGCCCGATCCCACTCGCGCCGCCCGTCACCACAGCCAGTGCGCCCTTCAGCTCCATGGGGCTCGCCTCCAGTTCCGAGTTGTGCGGTTGTCGAGAGCGAGCACCGTCACGCGGCACTCGAGATAGCTGTCGGTCGCGAGCACGTGTGCCTCGGGCCGTTCGACCGTAACGTATCCGTGTTCCGTAGGGCCCATGGCGAGTGTGAGTGCGTCGAAGCCGGGTCGATGCCCCAAGAAAGGTCGAGGAGGCCCATCATGACTGCGTCGTTCGAGAGCTACCTGGAGATCATGAACCTGGTGCACTCGTATCCTCGACTCATCGACGCCGGCGACTTCGCCGGGATCGGCGAGCTGTTGAAAGATGCCGAGGTGGTGATGGCCGAGGACCGTTCGTACCATGGCAGCGACGCAGTCAGGGAGTCGTTCGAGCAGTGGACTCGTCGCTACCCCGACGATGGCACGCCGCATACGCGCCACGTGGCCACGAACCACATCGTCGAGATCGACGATGAGGCGGGCACAGCAACGTGCCTTTACTACATGACCGTGGTCCAACGCACCGACGAGTTCCCGCTGCAGCCCGTGTGGGCGAACCGGTACGAGGATCGGTTCCGTCGCATCGACGGGCGCTGGCGGATCGTCTACCGCGAAGGCTCGGGTCACCTGCCGGGCGACGTGAGTCACCACCTTCTGCAGACGCCATGAGTGCCGCGGCGACACCCACCACACCAGCGCGTCGCGAACGGAGGCCGCTCACGCTCGAGGCCGAGATCACTCCGGGCATGACGCTGGCCGAGGCGGCTTCGCTGGCCCGAGCCGCAGAGGACGCCGGCTTCGACCGGCTCGGCGTGTCCGACGTTCTCTGGTATCCCGACTGCCTTCTCGTGCAAGCCGAATGCTTGAGGGCGACGAGCCGTATCCACGTGGGGTCGATGGTCACCAACCCCTATACCCGCCATCCGGCGATAATTGCCGGGGCCCTCCAGTCGCTGCACGAGCTGAGTGGGGGACGGGTGTTCTGCGGGATCGGAGTCGGCGCTGGCCTCGAAGACCTCGGCATCACCTATCCGGATCCCGTCGCCACCCTCCGATCCGCCATCGGCATCATTCGCGACACGCTCGCGGACGGGCGCCTCGAACGGGGGACCGTGGTCGGGGGCGTCCCCATCTCCATCGGGACGCGCAGCCCCCAGGTGATGCGCCTCGCCGGCGAAGTGGCCGATATCGCGCTGGTGGGAGCCCGGTATCTCTCTCCCGAGGTCGCCGAGAGATACCGGGGGTGGTTGGCCGAAGGCGCGGCGCGCGTCCCACGATCCGTCGACACGTGGAGATCGCTCCTCGTCTGACGCTGTGCGCCTCCGCTGACGGTGCTCTGGCCTGCCGGTCGATCAAGCGCTACGTGGCCCATTACCTCACGCTGATCCGTCCCGACGACGTCACCGTCAGCGATGATCAGCTTGCCGCGATCACCGCAACACTCGCACGAGCACGCGGGTGGTACTTCGACCATGATCGCCACGACCCGCCCGAGCTCGACGAGCTGATCTCGGCCGAGATGGTCGCGGCCTTTGGTGTGGCCGGGACCGCCGACGAGTGCCTACCGCTCGTCGAGCGGGTGCTGGCCCTCGGGTTCAGCAGCCTCAGCTTCAATCTGGCGGCCGTGCGGCGGCCGGGGAGCTCCATGTATCACGGGCTCAGGGAGACGATCGAGACGTTCGCTCCGGTCGTCGAGCATCTCCGCGCTTGCGGGTAGTCGCTTCCAGCGGCGGGTCCGCCCCGGCCGTGAGCGCCGACCGTCAGGCCCGGTTGGCGAGGCTACGGTGAACACCCACAAACACCGAGAGGGAGCGCCGGTATGGACACTCGACGACGCCGGCTTTGGGCTCGTACAGGAGCATTGGTACTGGCCGTGACGATGATCGGGGTCGCCGCCTGCTCCGGCGGCGATGACGACGTCGCCACCGCAGGCGATGGCTCCGGAGAGATCTTCCTCGAGCCGGCCTCCGAGACCGGTCCGTCGCCGTTCACCAAGACGAGCGCCACGTTCGTCCCCGATACCGACAAGACCATCGGGCGGCCGTCGACGATCGCCATCGACATCGACGCCTCCAAGCGCGGCGGTCGAGCGGGCTCCTTCCCGCCCATCACTGGTTCGACACCGGGGCTCTACGGCGGCAGCGGGAGCCAACAGGTGTGCGACGCAGATGCGCTCGTCGAGTTCCTCGAGGAGAACGCCGACAAGGCCGCAGCGTGGGCTGGCGTGCACGGCATCGAAGCCAGCGAGATCGCCAGCTACGTCGCCGGCCTCACGCCGGTGGTGCTGCTCGACGACACCCGGGTCACCAACCACGGATTCTCGGACGGACGGGCGACACCGCGCCAATCGGTGTTGCAGGCCGGGACCGCGGTGCTCGTCGACAAGCTGGGCGTGCCCCGGGTGCGCTGCGCCTGCGGGAACCCGCTGCTCGAGCCGGAGCCCGTCGCTGATCCCGCGTTCACAGGCGAACCGTGGCCCGACTTCGACCCCGACGCGGTCGTGGAGATCGTCGCCGCCGACGCACCCGTCGATGTCTTCGTGGCCGTCGACATCGACACCGGGGACATCTTCAACCTCCCGGCCGGTGTGGACACGGAGGCCGAGCCACCGTCATCCACGTCATCCACGCCATCAACGGGTGCGACGGGCACGACGGGCTCCACGGCATCAACAGGCACGACGGTCGGTGTCGTCCCGACCACAGCGGCGGGACCGGCGACGACCCGGAGCGCCACCCCCACGACGAGCGATCCCGGCTTCGGTACCGTCGATCCATGCGCAGCAACCACGAACCCCCGGATCACCTGCTCGCTCGGACCTCCGGTTGTCAACGAGGACGTGCTCGGTTTCTGGTCAGGAGACTGGGGTCAGCTTCTGTTGCGCGAGCTCGATGACGGGACGGTCGTGGGGGCGTACTCCTACGACGACGGTGTGCTCGTCGGGCAGATCGTCGACAACTCGTTCCGCGGCACGTGGTGCGAGATCCCGAGCCGGGCCGGCCCCAACGACGCTGGACCGGTCGAGCTCACCTTCGTGCTCATCGACGGGAAACGCACGATCGACGGGCGCTGGCGCTACGCCGGCGATTCGGCCGGCTCAGCCTGGCGCGAGGACTGGGACCTGTCGGAGCGTGACGCCGAGAAACCCGACCCGGGCCTCCTCGAGCGATCGGCACAGGCTCCCCAGCTCTGCGCCGGCTGAAGCAGTCCATCAAGCTGGGGCGCGGTCGTGAAGTGCCGCGCAGCTATCGACCAGCATCCGCTGCACCCGAGGACTTCGAGGGGGGAACACGTTCCCCCCTCGAAGTTCGACCTCAGTGGGTGATCCCCACCACGGGTGCCGTAGCCAGGGCGCCGAAGAATCCATGGTCGCCGTAGGCGAAGACCCCGCCGTCACTGGCGGCGAGGGCGTAGCCCTCTCCCGTGGGCGAGACCTGCATTCCAACGATCGGTTGGTTGAGCACGATGGCGCCGGTGCTGCCGTAGAACACGGCATCGCCGTACGAGAACACGCCGCCGTCACTGGCCACGAGCCAGTAACCGCTTCCCGTCGGGGTGGCGTTCATCCCGACAATCGGCTTGTTCAGCGTGATGGCACCGGTGCTGCCGTAGAACACGGCATCACCGAACGAGAACACGCCGCCGTCACTGGCCACGAGCCAGTAACCATTCCCCGTGACGGTTGCTTCGATTCCCACGATGGGCAGGTTCAGCGTGACGCTGGCGAGCGAGCCCAACGTCGATGAGGCGTCGCCGTGAGCGAACACCGAACCGGTGGACGTGACCAACCAGTAGCCCCGCCCGGTGGGTGTGGGCGCCATCCCCACGAAGGTACTCGTGGCTGCGGTCCGGCTGTTGCCGAACAGACGGGCGTCACCAAAGGCCACGACTCCCCCGTCGGCAGTGGCGATCCAGTAGCCCGCCAGGGTCGGCGTTGCCTCAACGTCGACGGCGTTGGCCGTCAGTCGAACGGCGCCGGTCGGGGTGATCGATGCTGCACCCACGCCGCCGCCTGCAGCAGGAGCGGCCGAGATGGTGAAGATGTCGGTCGTCCCGAAGCCCTTGACCTCACCGGTGGCCGAGGCCATCCGGTACTGGGTGTTCGACTTCGACAGTTGCCCGCGCACCGCTCCTGCCGGGAACGCGGCGTTGTGCACGTTCACGTAGAAGCCACTGGGGTTCGCCGCGATCTGATCGGCGAGCTCATTGGTGACGGCCGCACACCCCACAGCCCGTCCATCGGTACCCGGCGTTGGTAGCGTGACCACGACCGCACCATTCACGCCGAACGCCGCCTGGTGAATGTGGGCGGCCGACGCAGCGTCGATGCGCTGCACCCGGAGCTCGGCGCAGACCATGTCAACGTCGCGGTGCACGCTGATGATCGCCAGACCCGAGCCGTCGGTGTCGCCCTTGCGGAACGCACCCGCGGCATCCACCTCGTTGGCACCATTGAGGATCGTACCCATCGGACGGTCACCCCGGTTGAGCTGACCACGGAGCGCACCATTGGGGAAGGCCGCCGTGTGCACGTTCACGTAGAAGCCGGCCGGATTGGTGAAGATGCTCGTGACGAGCGCGGCGTCGACGGCCACGCAACTCGACGACGTGGGCGTGGGAGCCGTGAGGCCAACCACCACCGCACCGTTGCGGCCGGCCGGCGCCTGGTGGATGTGCGCCGCCGTCGCCGGATCGATCGCACTGACCGTGAGGTCGAAGCAGACCTGGTTCAGCCTCCGGTCGATCGTGATCACGGCGGTGCCCTCACCGTCGAGGTCGCCCTGGTCGACCACGCCGTTGGCGTCCACCTCGGCCTCACCCGTGAGCACCGCGACCAAGGGACGACCGTCATCGAGCGCAGCAGCGGGAAGTGCCGCTCGAGCCGGGAGCGCGAACATGAAGCTGGAAACGGTGGTCGCGAGAGCAATGGCGGCGCTCGTGGCCAGATTCCGACGGATAGGTCTCATGGCTACCTCCTGTTTCGGTGACCGATGTCGAGGTCACTCGGACACGACGAGCAGGCGGCCATATGTGACCGAATTGCCGTCGTGAGCCGGGACGATACCCCGATCGAAGCGCTCCGAACCGTCAGGTTCGAGCAGGGCCACGAATCGTGAGTGCTTGGTCACCCAACGAGACGACGCAGGGAGACAAGGGAGGTTGAGAGGCGCAGCGGCTACATCGCCAGCGGCGGATAGAACGACTCGGCGCCGATGACCGCCACCTCGCTCAGAAGGTCTCGCCCGTACACGGGACCCCAGGCTGGATCGACAATGCTCGACGCGTCGCGCAGGTAGCTCCAGTTCTCGGGGTCGAGACGGTGGGCCTCAAGGAAGTGTGCAACGGCGTCGCTTCCGAACCCGGCGCGATGCAGGTGTTGACCCAGATCGAAGTGCGCTGCTGCGAGCGCGGCCTCCACCGGCCGTGGCCGTGATCGAGCCACCACCTCGTCGGCGCTGAGCACCCAGCGGCTCCCCGTACCGAGCGCCACCCAGTCGCGTATTGCGGCCGTGTAGCGGTCGGTCGCTGTCACGTTGGCCATCATCCCCTGAAGCACCTGTCGCTGCTCAGGAGGGAGCGTCGCTGCGAACGTCTCCATCTGGGCCGAGCCCGTGTCGTCGCGTGGGGAGAACGCGACCTCGGCTGGCCTCACGATCATGCCTTCCTCGTCGATCCACACACCGAAGGGAACATTGGTGATCCCGAACATGTCGACCATCGTGAGCCCCGGGTCGACAAGCGACGGATGCGCCGGAGCCGCAGCCTCGACGAACGGCCGGGCCGCCTCGACATCGGTGTCGAGCGCCACGGTGACGATCTCGAAGCCGGCCGAGCTCAACTCCTCACGCAGGGCCTGCCACACGGGCAGGTCGAACCGGCATCCTCACCACGAGGCCCAAGCGAGGAGCAACACCTTGCGCCCCCGCAAGCTCGCCACATCGAAGACGGTGCCGTCGAGATCGGGGAGCGCCAGCGCGGGCATGCGGGCGCTGGCGAGCACCCGTCCGCCGGCCTCGGGGCCCACAGCCCAGAGCCCATGGGACTCGTCGTGGGCGACGGGCATCGCCAGGCGGTCGGCCAGCGCGACGAGGTCGTAGCGCCCGTCGGCATCGGGCTCAACGCCACCCAGGGCAACGCAGCGGTCGCCGCGACACAGCCCCTTCGGCTCGATGGCCCAGCCCGTCGCCTCGTGGAACTGCTGTGCGGTCACATCTGGTCGCTCGAGGATCATCGGCCACCCTAGAACGATCGCCGACGCTTTGCGGGAGCGCCGAGCGGCGACCCGTCCTCACCACGGAGGGACAGGGAACATGACCCAGGCGTACCGTGGCGCCATGCGACTACGCCACCTCCATCCCGACGACCTCGACGCCGAGCAGCGTGCGCTCTACGAAACATTGACGACCGGACCTCGTCAACAGGCCCACGGCGATCTCGATCCCGCGCTCCGTCTGACCGATACCGAGGGCCGTCTCCAAGGTCCCTTCAACGCCTTCCTCGTCCATCCCCGCCTGGGCATGGCGTTGCAGGAGATCAGCCGGCTCCTGCGATTCGAGGGGCTCCTCGGCGATCGGGCACGCGAGATCGTGATCCTCGTGGTGGCCGCATCGCAGCGCAGCAGCTTCGAGTGGGCCGCACACGAGGCCATCGCCCGATCGGTTGGTGTGACCGACGCCGAGATAGCGGCCCTCGCTCGGGAGGAGCCCATCGCCTTCTCCGATTCTGCTGAAGACGCCGCCGCCCGCCTGGCCCGGTCCCTGGTGTCAACGGGCGACGTCGACGACATGCTTTACGCGCAGGCTCAAGCGGCACTTGGTGACGCGGGCCTGTTCGAGGTGACCACGATGGTCGGAATCTACCGACTCGTGGCCACGCAGCTCGCGACGTTCCAGATCGCCGCCCCGCCCGGACCCTGGGACGACGCTTCTCCAGTCGCCCCTGAGTGAGAGCATGACGCCATGGACGAGAGCGACATCGCGCTTCGCAACCTGACATACGAGTTGTTCGTTGCCGAAGGGCGGGCACCCACGGCCAGCGCCATTGCTGCCGCAAGCTCGTTCGCGATGAGCGTCGCCGAGGTCGCCGGCGGTTGGCGGCGCCTGGCTGACGCTCATGCTCTCGTCCTGGCCGACGATGGCGGCCTGCGCATGCTCAACCCCTTTTCCGCCGTCCCCACCCGCTACCGCGTGCACGCCGCTGGACGGTCGTGGTACGGCAACTGCGCGTGGGACGCGTTCGGGATCTGTGCCGCGTTGCATGTCGACGGGCTTATCGAGACCACCTGCGTCGACTGCGACGACCCCATCGCGGTGCACGTGCGTGACCGCCGTCCCGACGACGACTCGTTGGTGTTCCATTGCCTCGTGCCAGCAGCGCACTGGTGGGACGACATTGGTTTCACCTGAAGCACCATGAACCTCTTCCGGTCGGAGGAGCACGTGAACCGTTGGCTCGACGGGCGCCCACCAGGAGACACCCTCCCGGTGGCCCGACTCTGCGATCTGGCGCACGCCTGGTGGGGCGACCGGATCGATCCAGCATGGCGCCCGCACACCCTCACGCAGAACCAGGCGATCCTCGACCGGCTCGGACTCGTTGGCGAGTTCTGGCGCGTTGCCTGAACCTCCCCGCCGCCAACCGCCGTCGCCATCGCTCCTGGCACGATGCCGGTTCTCGTCCTGTCGGCTGGCGATTGTGGACAACACCGTCTGCCAACTGGTCCGCGCGAGACGTTCCGCCAGGAAGTGTTCCAGAAATTAGCTTGTTCCGGCTTCAGCGGAACACGTAAACTTATGGAACACGAATCGAACCGCGACAAGGACTCGTCGTCATCGCAGCACCACGACCAACTGAAGCACGCCTGCTTCGTCAGGTCGTGCGCGACTTTGAAGCCCTGCTTCCGAACAGCTGGACACTCAGGACACTGGCCGAGCCGGCGGGACGAGGTCGGCCCGATCTCATCGCCGTTGTCAGGGGCCCCGACGGTGCCGAGGCGTCGCTCATCGTGGAAGCGAAGCGCACCCTCTTGCCTCGCGATGCCGCTGACGCCGTGATGCAGCTGCGCTCCTACGCCGAGCAGGCCGGGCTGAAGGATGCCAGCCTCGTCGTGGTCGCCGCTTTCCTCAGCGAGACGGCACGAGAGCAGATCGCCGGCCTCGGCGCGAGCTACATCGACAGCACCGGCAACATCCTGGTCCGTACGCAGCGGCCGGCGCTGTTCATCAAGCAGGGCGGCGCCAAGAAGGATCCCTGGCCTTCCGACGAGGCTCTTCGCACCCTCAAGGGTCGAGGCGCCGGCCGGGCATTGCGAGCGCTGCTCGACTTCCAGCCGCCCTACGGCATGCGCGAGCTCGCCGAGCGGGCCAAGGTGCCCCTCGGCTCCCTGTCACGAACGGTCGACCTGCTCGAGCGCGATGGGCTGATCACCAAGGATGGACGAGGCCCGATCACCGACCTCGACTGGGAGGGTGCGATCCGGCGGTGGGCCAAGGACTACGACGTCAGCACCGCGAACCAGGTGAACACCTTTCTGGAGCCACGTGGCCTCCCCGCGCTGTCCACCAAGCTCGGCAAGCTGAAGCGCGGATACGCGATGACAGGCGCGTTCGCCGCCCAGCGCTTCTCCCCCGTCGCGCCGACTCGCCTCGCAGCGATCTACGTCAACGATGTCATCGGTTGGTCGGAGCGGCTCGACCTACGCCCCGCCGACAGTGGCGCGAACGTCTGGCTTCTCGAGCCGTACGACGACGTCGTGTTCGATCGCACAGAGAGCAGAGCAGGCGCGGTCTGCGTGAGTCCGACCCAACTGGCTGTCGACCTCCTCACAGGCCCCGGCCGAGACCCGTCGGAAGGCGAAGAGCTCCTCGCATGGATGAAAGGGAACGAGCGTGCCTGGCGAACTCGATGAGCAGTACATCCGTGCTCGAGCGGCGTTGCTCGACGCTGCCGAGGCGTTGGCGCCTCACCTCGACTCGATCGTCCTGGTCGGCGCCCAAGCCATCTACCTCCACACGGGAGCGGCCGACCTGGTCGTCGCCGAGTTCACCACCGACGCCGACTTCAGCGTCGAGCCCGCGCTTCTCGGCAACGAGCCGCTGTTGGCCGAACTGCTCGAAGCGCGCGGGTTCACGCGAAGAGAGCACCCGGGTGGATGGCGTACCCCTGCGGCGTGTACGTCGACATCATGGTGCCCGAGGCGCTCGACGGACGCGGCACTCGAGGCGCCGACCTCGGTGCACATGAACGCCTCGTGGCACGACGCGCGCTCGGGCTGGAAGGCGCCCGAGTTGATCGCGAACTCCTCACCGTCGGGGCGCTCGCCGCGGCCGACGATCGCAGCGTGACGATGAACGGCGCCGGACCGGGTGCGTTGATCATGGCGAAGGCCCACAAGATCTGGGAGCGAACGACGACCGAGTACGCGACAAGGACGCGCTCGACGTCTACCGACTGCTCCAAGCGATCCCAACCGACGACCTCGCAGGACGACTTGCCCGCCTCCGTGATTCGCAAGAAGCCGGCGCCGTCACAGCCGCTGCGATCGATCAGGTCCAGGTCCTCTGCGGGACCCGATCGGGCGCCGGCATCGAGCTGGCGGTTCGGGCAACGAGGGCGATCATCGACCCCGAGGAGCTCACCCTCGCCCTCATCACGTTGACCGGCGATCTCATGAGCGCGCTGTGACCGCACACCGGTGAGACCGACCTGTCTCGATCGCCGATGTGTCTGCGCCAGACAGATCGGAATCTCGGGCAGGTTGCAGACCCTTCAGCCGCCGGTGGCGGACTCGGGGCACAATCGGGCGGAGCCCGTCGGCGGGGCGTTCTCCGTCGACTGGCGCGATCGCAGGCCGGCATAGACTTCTTTGACCTGCGGCAACAACGGAGCGGGCGACGGGAATCGAACCCGCGTTCTCAGCTTGGGAATCGTGAAAAACGGCACTCGGCGAGACGCTGTTGTGCTGAAATAGCTGTTCAGCGGGGGTGCAGTTACCCGGGTGGGCACCCCGATACGGGCTGAATCTGGTGGAGATGTTCGCCAAATGTTCGCCAACCGGACCCCCTGGAACCCAAGGGATCATTGGGTTTCGTGGCATCACGGCTTTTCCTCCCCATTTCTGTCCGTATTCTCGGTTCCTTGGGGGCCTTGGGGGCATTGGGGTTCCCGGGGACGGGTCCCCAGCGCGATCGCGTTCACCGCTTGGGCGATGATGTTGTCCCGCTCCTTGGTGGCGTGGAGGTACCGGAGGGAGGCCTCGGGTGAGGCGTGGCCCATCCGGTGCATGAGCTCCCTGACCGTGGCACCCGTCGAAGCGCTGATGGTGTTCGCGGTATGCCGCAGATCATGGAACGTCATGTGCGACATGCCGAGTGGGCCGGCGACGTGGCGGAACGTTGTCGACCAGTGGGTACGGCGGATCGTCCCGCCCTTGACTCCGGTGAACAGCTGCCCGTCCGGCCCAGGCGCGACATAACGATCCATGTGGACGGCGAGCTCGTCGATCAGGAATGCCGGTAACAAGAACGTGCGCCGGCCGGCCTCGGTCTTGGGCGGGCCATGCATCATCTCGCCACTGGTGAGCTCGACGACCTTCTCATCGATGGTGATCGTGCCGGCCTCCAGGTCGAGCTTGCTGCGAGTGAGCGCGCACAGCTCACCCCACCGCAGGCCGGCGAACCCGGCGACGAGGATCAAGGCCCGAAACCGCGGCTCGATCGCCTCCGCCAGTTGCCACACCTGCTCCGGCGACGCGACCGGCCGCTCCGCGTTGGTCTCGATGCCGGCGCCCTTGATGACACAGGGGCTCCGGAGGATCAGCTCGTCCTCGACAGCGGTGTTCATGATCGCCCGCAGCGTCCGGTACGCCTTCGGCGGGACGAGCGTGCCCGGGTGCTTGGCGATCAGCGTCGCGTTCCACTGCCTCACCATCTGCGGGTTGATCTTGGCCAGGCTGACGGTGCCCAGGTAGGGGAGCACGTACTTCCGGAGCAAGAAGTGGTACAGCTCATGGGAGCGAGGGGCGAGCTGCGGCTTGTTGGCGAGCCACACCACGGCGTAGTCGCCGAGCGAGACATCACCGGTGCGGGGGCTCGTCCACACGCCCCGAGCCTGGTCGGCGATCTGCATCGCCTCCCACGTCTCGGCCTCCTTCTTGGTCCTGAAGCTCCGCGAGAGCATCACCCCGTCGGGCCCCCGGTACTTCGCCTCGTACGGCTTGCTCCGGGGCCGCTTGTGGATGCTCATCGCAGCCACACCATCGTCGGAGGCAGCACCGGCGCCACCACGGAGGCCATCGGCACCTCCGAACCGGTGACCGCGACGACCGTTCCGGTCGCGAGCCAGTTCTCGAGCCGACGACGGGCGATCCGGATCTGCTTCTTCCCCGCGATGACCGGCTCGATCGGGAACGTCCCCGAGCGGATCCAGTTGTAGAGCGTCGTGTGACCGATGTTGAGGTACTCGGCCGTCTCCCGGATCGTCAACAGCTCGGGCCACTGCCGGGCCATCGGCTGCTCCTCCTGAGGCTGCTCGGGAGCGGGCGCGGCGGGGACGTTGGGCTGCATCCCGAAGATCGTCTGCCAGCTGGGTACCTGGTTCATGAGCGGATGTTTCCTCCTGTGCATGTCCGTGACCGTCCGGTCGTGGACCCGAGCGTTCCCCAGAGGATAGGACACATAGTGCTTATTGTCTACTGCTAACTTTGACTAACAACTGTCAACGCTGTCTACCGGTGCTCCTTCGCGAGCGGTTCTATCGCGACCGCTGAGCTGAACCTTCGGGCCTTGGCCCGCCTATCGGGCGTGAGGGTGGCCCAGGCCTCCGAGTCCTCGCGGGCCTCGTCGTGGTGGGCCTGGTCGAACCTTGCGAGGCATTACCGTCGTCGCAGGTCCGGCTCGTACCCATGTCGCCGCCCGCGCGGTACTGGAACGGCCCGACGCCCCGAACACGGTGCTCGCCGAGCTCGGCCGCACAGCAGCCGAGATGGAGGTCGCACCGGCGAGCGTGAACGTGTTCGGCTCGTTCGCCCGCGGTGAAGCAGGGCGCGACAGCGACAGCGACGTCGTGTTCGTCCGTCCCCCGGGCATCAACGAGGACGACGACCACAGCCGCCAGCGACCCGACGCTGGCCGCACCGGGCCGCACGCCGACACTTCGGGCGACCCTACAGGCCGCCAGCCCGATGGAACACGGACCTCCGCCAGCCACGGCGACGCTCGGATGGGGATTCTCGCCACGCGAACCCTCGCCATGCCGCGGCTGACGCTCCCACGGAGAAGCGGACGAGTGGTGCTCGGCCGTAACCGCGCCGCGGTACGTGGTTGTGGGATCTGATAACATGCCTCTCATGGGTGTCGCAGCAGAACTGATCCGTGAGGCTCGCCGGGCAGCGGGGTTGACCATGGCGGAGTTGGCTGCCCGTGCAGGGAGCTCGAAGCCCACGATCTCGAGGTACGAGAACGGTCTGGTCGACCCGGGCGCCGAGACGCTGAACCGTCTTCTCCGCGCGTGCGGCCAAGAGCTTCGGGCCGGGCCGGTGGGGTTGCCGGCGTCGTTGGCCGAGGTGGCGGAGCGCTTCGAAGGACAAGATGGCCCCACCACCGATGACGTGACCCGGACCAGCGACGGCCGAGAACTTCGATCGGCTGGCGACCTGAAAGCATTCGCGGCCGAGCTCCGGCGCGAGGGACTCCTCGCAACGTGACCGAGCCGATCGACGACTACGGCGATCTCGAAGAAGCCAGGATCTTCCAGGCGCTCGACGACCACCAGGTCGAGTACGTCGTGGTCGGTGGGAGTGCAGCGATCCTGTGGGGCGCAAAGCGTGCCACCCGAGACGTCGACTGTGTCGCCCACCAAACGGTCGAGAATCACCGCCGCCTCTGCTGCGACGCGTTGACGCAGATGGGCAATCCCCGGTTGCGGATCGAGGGAGTCGATGACGACGAGGCCACGGAACTGTCGAAGCAGCTTCTGCACCCGGACTTCTTCGCCCGAACGGCGGCGGACCAACCAACAGCGGCAGCATCGACATTCTGAGCTGTATCCCCGATGCCGCCGGCCAGCCCGTCCCCTACAAGGACCTTCGTGCTCGCGCGACGTTCGCTCCGACCGGCGAACTACGCATTCCGGTCGCTTCGCTCGATGACATCATCGAGTCGAAAACGAGCGCCAACCGGGCAGAGGACCGGGAGGCGCTCCCCTTCCAACGAGCTCATCGAGCTGGTCCGTGCCGAGTGTCTCGAAGCGATCGAGGCCGCGTAAGGACACCCCCCGTTTCAGGGCAGCGGAAGGCTATGAGACGTTTCGGTCTCGATGAACCCGGTGGGGGTCACCACGAGCGCCGGGTCCGCACACGGGATCGGTTCGCCAGTGGCGAAGTCGATTGGGGTCGAGACGGTGACGGTCCCTTCCTCGAAGCTCTGTGGAGGCAGAGCCATCGCAGGGTCGAGTCCGGTCGTCGCCCACCGCTCCCCGTGCTCGGCGGTGTCTGAACAGCCGACGGAGAACGAGAGCCCGCTCGCCTCGCTGTCGCCCTGATTCTCGATGCGCGCCTCCACGTCCCACGTGCGGGCACCGTAGAACCGGTCGCTCCCGCTGTCGGGGCTCAATGAGACTGCGTTGATCGTCACGGTCAGATCCTCGATGAGGAACGGCTCGCTCAAGGTGATGGGCTCGCGTTGTTCGGCGCGAACCTCGGGGGCAGGACGTAACTCGGCCTCACCTCCCTGGGCGGCCACGTTCGGTTCCTCGGCAGTGTCGCCACCACACCCGGCGAGCAGAACGACTCCAGCGAACATCGCGCGCATCCGTCTCATCGTGCGTACATTCGGCCGGCGCTGGCCGCCCGGAGCTCGTCGACCCTGACGGTCGAACGGAGATACCGGTCGGTCACCGCGATCGAGCTGTGCCCCATGAAGTCCCTCACCTGGTCGACGGAAGCGCCGGACCGTAACAGGTCGACCGCGGTCGTGTGCCGGCGCGCGTGCGCGGTCCGGCCGTCGTAGGCCCGACGGTGCAAGCCGGCCACGGTGAAGATCTCGGCGACCCGCCGCGCGGTCGAGTGTGCGCCGATCCGGGACCGGTCATCGAGCAGCGATCGGACGAGCGGCCCTGACCGGCCGAGCCCGTACTCCTCGATCGCCGTCCACGTCTCGTCGGAGATCGGAAGCCACCGGTACCGGCCGCCCTTGCCGTGCCGGACCAGCAACGTCCGTGCGGCCGTGTCGATGTCGTCCACGTCGAGGCCGGCGACCTCGCAGCACCGGAGCCCTTCTTGGACCATGAGGAGCACGATCGGCCGGGCCCGGATGTTCGGGCAATGGTCGAGGACCCGGGCGACCTCGTCGGCTCTCAAGGCTCGTGGGGGCCCGAGCCGGACGCGGGGCGCGGCGATGCCGGCGGGCGGGTCGATCGTGAGGTGGCCTTCGTGGAGG
>JANLSK010000110.1:0-7522 GCA_031362415.1 Actinomycetes bacterium
GACAACGACGGTTTCAAGCTCCAACCCGAACTCGCTGAGCGCCTTGGGGTCGGCGGTCAGTCGTTGCGTCGATGGCAGGAACAGGGCGTCGATCGCTTGCCCTCCGAGACCCTCGTCGATCATCGCAGCACGGTTTCCCACGATCGCTTCGGGTCGGTGTACCGGTTCGTCGTTGACGTTCCCGACTCGCTCTCCGACCTCCCTCGTGTCGGAGCCGTGTTCAGCGTGTCCCCGGATTTCGACCGGGCCCGTTGGCTCGGGCGCGGTCCCCACGAGAACTATCCCGATCGCAACCGGTCGGCGATGGTGGGCGAATGGGAGGCCACGATCGACGAGCTGCCGTATCTGGTCCCCCAGGAGTTCGGGCTCCGGACCGACTGCCGCTGGTTCGAGCTCATCGACACCTCGTCCGGCGAAGTGCTGCGCGTCGACGCGTGCGGCCCGGCGACGCTGCACGTCTCGGCGACCCGTCATCGACCGGCCGACCTCTTCGCCGCGGCTTCGGCGTCGGATCTCGTTACCCGCGACGAGATCGTCGTTTGTGTCGATGTCGCCCACCGGGGCGTCGGTACGGCCAGCTGCGGGCCTGACGTGCTGGCCCAGCACCAGCTCAGCGCCGGCCGTCACGAGTTCGCGTTCCAACTCAGCCAGCGGAGCTCGAGGCCCCCTCGACACCACGGCTGACGCGGCGCCTTCAGATCAGAGTGTCTCTGCGGGCCTGTCATCTCGGCGCAGGCTCGTGGGGGGATGGCGCCGTCAACCGTCGACGAGCGATGCGCCGGCCGACGGTCGGCATATCCAGATGCGAGCCGTGTGCTCCTGGTAGCGGTAGCCCACGAGGACGGCCATTGCGAAGTCATCGACCCTGTCGGCAGCCACGAGCGCGACCGCACATCCCGCGAACCCCCCGCCCGTCATGCGAGCTCCGAGGCACCCGGGGCCCTGGTTGGCGACCTCGACGATGTGATCGAGCGCCGCTCCGGACACCTCGAATTCGTCGCGCAGGCTCAGGTGGCTCTCCGACATGAGCCGACCCACACGAGCGGAATCGCCGCGTTGCATCGCTGCGGCGGCGTCGAGGGTGCGGGCATTCTCGGTCACCACATGGTGGGCTCGGCGGCGGTCGACGTCATTGGAGATGCGGGACAGGTCGGCGAGTGATGCGTCGCGCAAGGCAGCAACGCCGAGCGCAGAGGCGGCTCGCTCGCAAGCGGCCCGGCGCTCGCCGTAGGCCGCCTCAGCCAGGACTCGGCGGGTTCCGGTGTCCATGATCGCAATCACGGCATCGCCAGGGAGGGGCCGATGCTCGAGCGTGAGCGCCCGACAGTCCATGAGGCTGGCGTGATCGGCCACCGCTGCGGCGCAGATGAACTGATCCATGATGCCGCTCGGGAGCCCCACGATCTCGTTCTCGACCCGCTGCCCCAGTCGAGCGACGTCGATCGCCGGCCAGCTGGTGCCGGCCCGGGCGAGCAGCGCGGTGATGGCGGCCACCTCGATGGCGGCCGACGACGACAAGCTGGCGCCGGTCGGGATGTCGGTGGCGATCGCAGCCCGCCACCCGCCAGCCGGTATTCCCTCACGACCGAGGAGGACGGCGACGCCGACGAGGTGCCGAGCCCAGGCATGCGTCTGCGATGGATCGGCGCTGACGTCGATGACAACGTCGCCGAAGCCTTCAGAGCTGATGGTGATCGGCCCCTCGCGGGGGTCGCCGTCGTTGCTGATCGCCATGACCGTGTCGAAGGGGAGCGCCATCGGCAGGGTGAAGCCGTCGTTGTAGTCGGTGTGCTCGCCGATCAGGTTCACCCGTCCGGGCGCACGGACCACGAGATCGGTACCACCCCAACGAGATCGATGGGCTGCCGTGGCCCGGATGAGAGCACTCGTCGCTTCACCAGGCAATCCCGAATCGCTCGAACCCATCGAGGCACGCTAGCGCCAGCCCACCCTGGCGCCCTCCCCGCCGCTCGCGCTGAGAGTTCGGCCCGGCTTTGGGCTCCTCGGCGGGACGGCCGTGCCCATTACGCTCCTGGCGCAATGAGCGCAACGGTTCCCGAGAAGCCGACCCTCGAGGGGTTGGAACAGAAGTTCAGCGAGCGGTGGGAGGGCGAGGGCACCTATCGCTTCGACCGCACCAGGACGCGGGCCGACAACTACGTGATCGACACCCCGCCGCCCACCGTGAGTGGCTCGCTGCACGTCGGGCACGTGTTCTCGTACACCCACACCGACACCGTCGCCCGGTTCAACCGGATGAACGGTCGCAACGTCTTCTATCCCATGGGCTGGGACGACAACGGCCTGCCCACCGAGCGCCGGGTCCAGAACTTCTTCGGCGTTCGCTGCGACCCGAACCTCCCCTACGACCCCACGTTCGAGCCACCGCCGACGCCCGGCAAGGAGCAGGTGTCGATCAGCCGGCCGAACTTCGTCGAGCTGTGCAAGCGGCTCGTGGTCGACGACGAGCTGGCGTTCGAGGAGCTCTTTCGCCGTCTGGGCCTATCGGTCGACTGGAGCCTGCTCTACACGACCATCTCCGACCGGGCGATGCGCGTCGCTCAGCGGGCGTTCCTGCGCAACCTGGCCCGCAACGAGGCCTACCAGCAGGAGGCGCCCACGCTCTGGGACGTCGACTTCCGCACGGCCGTCGCCCAGGCCGAGCTGGAAGATCGCGAGATGCCCGGGGCCTACCACCGCCTCGTGTTCCGCGGTGTTAACGATGGCGCCGATGTGCTCGTCGACACCACTCGGCCCGAGCTGCTCGGCGCCTGTGTTGCGCTCGTCGCCCATCCCGACGACGCTCGCTACCAGGGCCGGTTCGGGACGCTCGTGCACACGCCGTGGTTCGGGGTGGCGGTGCCGGTCCTGGCCCACGGTCTCGCCGATCCCGAGAAGGGGACGGGCATCGCCATGGTCTGCACGTTCGGTGACCTTACCGACGTGATCTGGTGGCGCGAGCTTGCCCTCCCCGTCCGCTCGATCGTGGGGCGGGACGGACGCATCTCGGCCGAGCCGCCCGACGGTGTCGATGCCGAGCGCTATCAGGCCATCGCCGGCCTCACCGTCAAGCAGGCCAAGGCCCGTATGGTCGAGCTGCTCGACGAATGCGGCGGAACCGTGGGTGAGCCCCGGGCCATCACCCATCCGGTGAAGTTCTACGAGCGCGGCGACCGTCCGCTCGAGATCGTCACCACCCGCCAGTGGTACATCCGCAACGGAGGACGCGAGGCCGACCTGCGAGCGACGCTCGTCGAGCGGGGACGGGCGCTGCGCTGGTTTCCGGCGTACATGAAGGCCCGCTACGAGTCCTGGGTCGAAGGGCTCAACGGCGACTGGCTGATCAGCCGCCAGCGCTACTTCGGCGTGCCCTTTCCCGTGTGGTACCGGCTCGACGCCGACGGCGAGGTCGTTCACGGTGAGCCCCTCGTCCCCGACGAGTCACGCCTGCCCGTCGACCCGTCGACCGACGTGCCCGAGGGCTTCACCGAGGCCCAGCGCGGTCAGCCGGGGGGCTTCGTCGGCGATCCCGACGTGATGGACACCTGGGCCACGTCGTCGCTCAGCCCCCAGGTCGCCGGCCGCTGGGGCGACGACGACGATCTCTGGGATCGCGTCTTTCCCATGGACCTGCGACCGCAGGGGCACGACATCATCCGCACCTGGCTCTTCTCCACGGTGGTCCGGTCGCACTTCGAGCATCACTCGTTGCCGTGGCACAACGCCGCGCTGTCGGGCTGGATCCTCGATCCCGACCGCAAGAAGATGTCGAAGTCCAAGGGCAACGTGGTCACGCCCATCGGCCTCCTCGAGCAGTACGGCTCCGATGCCGTGCGCTACTGGGCCTCGTCGGCCCGGCCCGGTGTCGACACGGCCTTCGACGAAGGCCAGATGAAGGTGGGTCGGCGTCTGGCCATCAAGATCCTCAACGCGTCCAAGTTCGTGCTGGGAACCGGCGACGTCGCCGCCGACGCTCGGGCGACCAACCCCATCGACCGATCGCTCCTGAGCTCGCTGGCCGAGGTCGTGGCCGAGGCCACGACGGCCTTCGACGCCTACGACCACGGACGGGCGCGCGAGCGGGCCGAGCGCTTCTTCTGGACCTTCTGCGACGACTACGTGGAGCTGGTGAAGAACCGTTCCTACGGCGTTGCCGGAGCCGAGGGCGCGCGATCGGCCTCGGCCACCCTGGGTCTGGCCCTGTCGAGCCTGCTGCGCATGTTCGCTCCGCACCTGCCGTTCGTCACCGACGAAGTGTGGTCGTGGTGCCAGCCCGGCTCGGTGCACAACGCGCCCTGGCCCACCGTGGCCGAGATGCACGCGGCGTCAGCCGGCCCCGGCGATCCTTTGGTGTTCACCGTGGCCGCCGAGGTGCTCGGTGCCATTCGCAAGGCAAAGAGCGACGTCAAGCGCACGTTGCGAACCGAGGTTGTGAGCGTGGTGGTGCGCGACACCGAAGCTCGCCTGGGCGCCCTCGCCGCCGCGATCGACGATGTGAAGGAAGCGGGACGGGTCGTCGGCGCGTTCGAGACCGTGCTCGTGGCCGACTCCGATCTTGCTTCGACGGGCGTCACCGTCGAGCTGGCGCCACCCGACGAACCCACGATCTCGGGCAGCCCGACATCCGCCGCCCCGGTGGAAGCGCCGGAGCGCTCATCTGAGCCACCCAGCGAGACACCTTCGGGCGAGACAGCAGTGCCCCCCGCCGAGACGCCGGTTCCCGTCGCCGAGCCGTCGGCATGACCGTCGCCTCCCGGCTCCGGCGCTGACCATGGACATCACCGCAGCCCGGGCCTGGCTCGACGGGCACCTCAACTTGGAGTCGGGCCGGGTGCATCCCGTCGGGCCGCGCCTCGACCGGATGCGCCAGCTCGCCGGCCTGCTGGGCGATCCCCAGCTGTCGTACCCGGTCGTGCACGTCACCGGAACGAACGGCAAGACCTCCGCCGCCCGCATGACCGCCGCGCTCCTCGCCGCCCACGGCCTGTCGGTGGGGCTCTACACCAGCCCGCATCTCGTGTCGATGAACGAGCGGATCGTCTGGGACGGCCGCCCCATCGACGACGATGCGCTGGCCGAGGTGCTCGCGCTCGTGGCGTCCGTCGAGGACCTGCTCGACGCCCGTCCCACCTGGTTCGAGATCGTGACGGCGGCCGCGTTCGCCCACTTCGCCGATGTCGCCGTCGACGTCGCCGTCATCGAGGTGGGCTTGGGTGGTCGGTTCGACGCCACCAACGTCGTCGACGCATCGGTGGCGGTCGTCACCAACGTCGACCTCGACCATCTCGAGTACATCGGGCCCGATCGGGCGGCCGTCGCCACCGAGAAGTCGGGGATCGTCAAGCCGGGCTCGGTGTTGGTGCTCGGCGAGATCGATCCCGAGCTCTTTCCGATCTTCGACGCCGTCCCCAAGGCCGGGATCGTCATACGGGGCACCGACTTCGGGGTGCTGAGCGCTCAGCTCGCACATCGCGGCCGAGTCGTCGACCTCCACGGGGTGGGCGGCGACTACCACGAGGTGTTCCTCCCGCTGCATGGCCGTCACCAGGCCGACAACGCGTCCATCGCCCTGGCGGCCGTCGAGCAGTTCTTCGGCGGGCACCGCATCGACGACGCGGTGCTGGCCGAGGCCTGGGCCACGATCACCATGCCGGGCCGGCTCGAGGTCGTCGGCCGTCAGCCGCTGATCCTGCTCGACGGGGCCCACAACGTCCACGGCGCGCAGGCGTTGGCCTCGTCGCTCGATCTGGAGTTCCCGACCGGCGAACGCACGCTGGTGGTGGGCCTGCTGCACGAGAAGGACCCCCACGACATGCTCGAGGCGTTGGGGCTCACGCGGGCGGAGCGGCTCGTCACCTGCCCGCCGCCGTCGCCCCGAGCGCTCGATCCGCACCTGGTGGCGGCAGCGGCCGTCGATCTCGGGATGGTGAACGAGAGCATCACCGTCGTCGACGACGTGGCCGCCGCGCTGGCAGCAGCCCGTTCCGTCACGCCGCCCGACGGTCAGATCGTGGTGACCGGCTCGCTCTATCTCGTCGGCGCGGCCCGGGCACTGCTCGTCACGTAGACGTGTGTGCTCGGGCCGCGTCCGCATGCGGGACGGCGCGTGAGCGCCCTTTATGCTCCCGGCCCATGGCTGATCGCACACTCGTCCTCTGCAAGCCCGACGCCGTCGAGCGGGGCCTCGTAGGAGAGATCGTCGGACGCTTCGAGCGCAAGGGACTCCGCCTCGTCGCCATCAAGATGCTCACGATCGACGCCGACCTCGCGGCCCGTCACTACGCCGAGCACACGAGCAAGGGCTTCTACCCGGAGCTGGCGGCATTCATCAGCCGCAGCCCATCGATCGCGCTGGTCATCGAGGGTACCGAGGCGTTCAAGGTCGTGCGCACGCTCATGGGGGCCACCAACCCGCGTGAGGCAGCCCCGGGAACGGTCCGGGGCGACCTCGCCCTCGAGGTGACCGAGAACCTCGTCCACGGGTCCGACTCACCCGAATCGGCCGAGCGCGAGATCGCGATCTTCTTTCCGGAGCTCGTTTCCTCCTGATCGGCAGTGTTTGCGCCGATTTCCGCAGTTCGGTCGAGACACGGCAGGCCAACGCCGACTACACTTCGCAGGCCAGCCACGGCGCTCTGTCGCGTTCCGTGAGCTCGGTGCCGGCCTCCGGCTCGTCGAGGAGAGGTACCCTCGTGGGAGATGCGATCACGTCTTCATTCATGGGTCGCGACATGGCCGTCGATCTCGGCACGGCCAACACCCTCGTCTACCTCCGGGGACGGGGCATCGTCCTGAACGAGCCCTCCGTGGTGGCCATCGACACGCGTGACGGCCGCCCGCTCGCGGTGGGCGTCGAGGCCAAGCGCATGATCGGCCGCACGCCGGGGCACATCCAGGCCATCCGGCCACTACGCGATGGTGTCATCGCTGATTTCGACATCTGCGAGAAGATGCTCCGGTACTTCATCCACAAGGTGCATCAACGGCGTTGGGCCCGACCCCGCATGGTGATCTGTGTGCCATCAGGTATCACCGGCGTCGAGCAGCGGGCCGTTCAGGAAGCCGCCGAGCACGCCGGCGCCCGCAAGCCCGCCTTCATCATCGAAGAGCCCATGGCCGCGGCGATCGGCGCCGGGCTACCCATCCACGAGCCGACGGGGAACATGGTCGTCGACATCGGCGGCGGCACGACCGAGGTGGCCGTGATCTCGCTCGGTGGGATGGTCGCCGCCGAATCCATCCGCATCGGCGGCGACGAGCTCGACGAGGCGATCATCGCCTACATCAAGCGTGAGTACTCACTGGCCCTGGGCGAGCGCACGGCCGAGGAGATCAAGATCGCGCTCGGCAGTGCCTACCCGCTCCACGAGGAGCTCTGGGCCGAGATCCGCGGTCGCGACCTCGTCTCGGGCCTGCCCAAGACGGTCGTGGTCTCCACCCACGAGATCCGCGAGGCCATCGAGGAGCCGGTGGCCCAGATCGTCGAAGCGGTCAAGGTGACCCTCGACAAGACCCCGCCCGA
>JANLSK010000200.1:0-6271 GCA_031362415.1 Actinomycetes bacterium
TCGACGACGGTGATCCCGCGATCGTCGATCATCGTGTACATGTTCACGTGGCCCAGGCCCGTGAAGTTGGCCGGGAGCTGCAGGCGCAAGATGTTGGGCGCCACCTCGACGATGGTGTCCTCGGCGGGCATCTGCTCCGACTTCTTGGGCATCGCTCATCATCTCCTTGGCTCCCGGGCGCGAACGCACTCCAGGGCCCGGTCAGACTACCGAGCGACCGTCGGGGCCCCCGGGTCCACCTCCGTGCCGGGTCGAGCATGCACACCGTGTACCGCCGGTGGTCCAACTCGGCGACTTCAGGGGCGACGGCCCCGTCTCCGGCCTGATGCCGCCCGTACCAGCGCCGCGAACTCCGCCAGCACACCGGCCACGAGCGGTCCGAGGTCGGGCAGCGTCGCCGCATCGGCGTTGAAGCCGATCGAGAGCCGACCGTCGTACGAGAGCACCCCGACCGACAGCGCGGTCTCCGGGGCGAGCGGCAGGATCGGATACCAGTGCAGCAGCTTCGCGCCATGGCACCACAGGGGATGCTGGGGTCCGGGAACATCGACCACGAGCAGCGGCGCCGACGACGATGCCCGCATCGCCATGCGCACGGCGAGATCGAAGAGGGTCGGAGCGCCCCACTCGCCGACATCGAGGAGCTCGCGCGCGCCGGCCGCGATCCGCCCCGACCCGGTGGATTCCCCCGCTCTGAGTCGCCCGGTGGCCTCCTGCACGGCGCGCAAGCGGGCCAACGGATCGTCGAGATCGAGGGGCAGATCGGCGAAGAGCGCGTGGACGGTCGTGGAGAGCTCGGACGATTCGGGGCCTGCGGAGCCCCCGGGCGCGCTGACCGACACCGGCAAGAGGGTGCGCAGAACGCGGTTGGCTGTGGCCTCGCCCCGAACGGTGAGCACCCGCTCGACCCCCCCGAGCACCGCTGTCACCACCACCTCGTGCACGGTGGCGCCGAGGATCCGGTGGGCATGTTGGACGGGAGCCAGCACGATGCTCGCCGTGGCCACCTTCCGGGTCCGACCACCCAAGCGGCGCAAGGCCGGACGGGGCCCCGGTGCCGGTCGACTGGCGAGGGAGGCCACGCTCCGCGCCATGCCGAGCACCCGCCCCGCACGCCGTCGCGACCCTCGCAACACGGCGCCGACGACCCGCAGCCCTTCCGCCGGCTCGCTCACCCGGTCGCCCCACGCTCGTCCGACGAGCTCCATGGGCGTGGGAACCTGCATGGGGATCCACGAGGGAGCCACGGCCTGGACAGTCGAGGGTGCGTCGTCGTACAGGAGCGACCAGCGGTGCAGGGCATGGACGCCGTCGACGATCGCCGGGTGGATCTTCTCGATCACACCCACCCGACCGCCCTCGAGGCCCTCGACGAAACACAGTTCCCACAAGGGCCGCGAGCGGTCGAGGGGTTGGGCCATCACCCGGGCGACCAAGGCGTGCAACTGATCCGGCCGTCCCGGCGCCGGGAGGGCCGCGTACCGGACGTGGTAGGTGATGTCGAAGTCGGGATCGTCGATCCACTCCGGTCGGCCTTGGGCCATCGGCACGATCGCCAGCCTCTGACGCAGCCTCGGTACCAGATGCAGCCGCCGTTCAACGTACGCCCGCAGCTCGTCCGAGCGCAGCTGCCCGTCGGGCTCTCGCAACGGTGCGCCGTCGAGGATGGCGACCGACCCGGTGTGCACCGGGGTGTCGAACGTCTCGACGTGCAGGAGCCCGGCGTCGGCCGGGGAGCAGCGATCAGTGACAGGCATCAGGAGCCATTCCAGCAGATCGAGCCGACCATCCCCGACCAACCCGGCCAACCCGGCCAACCCCGACCATCTTCGACCCCGGGCCCGTAGGCTGGGTCTCGATGACCGCGACCGATCCCACCACCGTCTGGCGCATCCGGCCCGAGCTCGTGCTGGCCATCCAGGCTCGCTTCGGAGCACCCGCCGACAGCTACGTGAACGGCTCCCAGGTGTGGCTGGCCCCCGTGGGTCCAGGCGAGATCATGCTCGAGCTGCGCCTGCACCCGAGCGCCGGGTACCGGCTTCCGGCGGGCGTCTCGCCCCACGAGCTGTGGGACCAGGTGGTGGCAGCCCTGGTGACGGGCGCCGACCCGGGGTCGATGCACCTGGGCGACGAGCACTGCGCGCTCGTCAACCTGTGGGACGGGCTGGAGTGTTATCCGGCCTACGGCGATCCGTGCGAGCCCGACGCCTTGGCCAGCGCGGCGACCCGGGCGCTCAACGGGCTCGAGCCCGACGCCACCGGACTCGTCGACCACGGGGCCGTCGGCGACGCCTGGGAAGCGTCCGACTGCCAGGCCTCGCTTTTCAATCTGGTGCTCGCCCAGCTCAACCCCACGGCCCCCGGCGAGCGCCTGTGACGAAGACGGGCGCCGACCCCGACAGCTGACCGGTGCCCGAAGTTCGGGGGCGCCGTGGTTCGGGCGCTCAGGGCTCAGTTGTCGAGCGTGCCCCGCCAGGCCGGGGTGCGGGGCAGGTCGTAGAAGCAGGGACGATCGACACCGTCGATGGCGTCGAACGCCAGCTCGACCCAGCGGTTGGCGCCCGCAAGGGGCATCGGCAACGCATCGCGGGGGTAGAAGCCCACGGTCCGGGTCTCGAGGGGATGGCCCTTGAGCGTGCCGCCGAGCAGCCGGCAGTGGAAGATCATCGAGTACATGGGAACGTGGCTGAAACCCAACCGCAGCCCGTCGAACACGGCGATGAGCTTCACCGGCTCGACCTCGAGGCCCGTCTCCTCGTAGACCTCCTTCACCGCCACCTCCGACGGCGAATAGCCGACGTCGGCCCATCCGACGGGGTAGAGCCACCAGCCCGAGTCGGCCCGCTGGGTGAGCAGGATCTCGCCGGCGTCGTTGGCCACCACCGCCGCGACGGCCGTCTTCGGGGTGACGTAGCCGGCGACGCCATCGCCCACCGACGAGAGCCACTCCTCGAAGAGGATGTCGGCCTCGGCCTCCTCGAGCGCGAGATGGCGGATGTCGGCTGCGACCTTCAGCACCTCTTCGAAGCGTTCCCGCTCGTAGAGGCTCTTCGTGAACCCCATCCCGGTGCGGGCGATCCCCGAGAGCGTCTCGGCCCAACGCATGAGATCGGACGCGCTCACCCAGTGCTGTTCGTGCGGCTCGCGAGACGGCATGACCTTGACACTACGTCGCCGCCAGCCGGGTCGCGTCCCGTCGCGTCCCGTCGCGTCCGGTGGCGTCCCACTCCCCTCGGCAGCCCGCCGTCGGGCAGAATGCCATCCATGACCGAGACCACACCGTCGGGCCGGGCCGACAGCGCCACCCTCGCCCTCCTGGCCCACGTCGGGCTCTTCGCCGGCTGTACCCGCCACGAGCTGAGCGTGATCGCCCATGCCACCTACGAAGCTGACATCTCAGCCGGGACCGTGATCTGCCGGGAAGGCGAGGAGGGCAACAACTTCTTCGTCATCGTCGAGGGTGTGGCCGAAGTCTCGATCGGCGGCGAGCAGGTCGACACCTTGAGCGGCGGCGAGTTCTTCGGCGAGATGTCACTGCTCGACGGCCATCCCCGCTCGGCCACCGTCACCGCCGAATCCCCACTCATCGTGGTGGTGTTGCCCCGTGAGAACTTCGAGCAGGTGATCCTCAAGGCCCCGCACGTCGCGCTCTCGATGTTGCGTGAAATGGCCACACGCATCCGCGCCGCCGATGGCCGCCCCATCCACTGAGCCGAGCCCAGCGCCCGTCGGGCTACAACTCTGCGAGCAGCGCGGCCTCGAGACGGTCGCATTCTTCGGCACCGAGAGGCTCGCCGAGAGCGGTGAGAAGGTAGAACGCGTCCACGACCCGCTCGCCGATGGTGGCCACCTTCGCCAGGCGCACGTCGAGTCCCAGGGCGAACAGCGTGCGGCAGATCCGATAGAGCAGGCCGATCTCGTCGTCGGCATGGACTTCCACCACGGTCGCGAAGTCCGACGCCCCGGGGTCGAAGACCACCTCGGCCGCTTGAGGCGCCGAGCCCCGACGACGCCGGGCCGAGTACGTCGCCGCCCGCGTCCTGACCCGCTCGTCGAGGTCGAGACCCCCCGAGAGGCCAGCGGCCACGTCACGGACAACGGCACTGCGGCCGGCGGCGTCAGCGACCCGGCCGAACGGATCGGCGATCCGGTAGGCCTCCAGCGCCATCCCGTCGACCCTCGTGTACGCCGCGGCATCGTGAACGTCGAGGCCGTGCAGGGCCAGGACCCCGGTGACCGCAGCCAGGATGCCCGGACGGTCGGGGGCCACCACCGTGACATCGAGGAAACCGTCGACCGCGCCGGGGGCCCAGTCGACCGCGACCTCCTTGGCGTCGAGGAGGCGGCAGTGGCACGCCATCGCCTCGGCGTCGAACGCGAGTGGGTACGACGCCGGCAGGGTGTCGAGATAGCGATCGGCGACCTCGGTGCCCAGCAACGTTCGCAGCCCGATGCGCCGCTCAACCGCCAACCGGTCGACCACCGCGCCCTGCTCCAGGAGGTGCCGAGCCTTCACGTACAGCTCTCGCACCAGCCCGGCCTTGCCCGAGCTCCAGGCCGACGAACCGGTGGCGATCGAGTCACCAACCGTCAGGAGATACAGCAACGACAGGGTCTCGACGTCGCCAGCCAAGCGAGCGACCCGCACCACCGTGGCCTCTTCGGAGAGGTCGCGTCGCGTCGCGGTGTCGGGCATGAGGAGGTGGTGCTCAACGAGCAGCTCGACCAGCTCGCCCTCGTCGGCCGGGAAACCCAGTGACGCCATGGCTTCGCTGGCGATGTCGGCCCCCACGTGCGAGTGGTCGCCGGGCAGCCCCTTGCCGATGTCGTGGAACAGCGCGCCGAGCACGAGGAGGTGCGGACGATGCAGCTCGGACGCCACTCGGCCGTCGAAACCGTCGTCGTGGAGCAGCGCAGCACAGCGGGCCACGGCCTCGAGCAGGTGACGGTCGACGGTGTAGCGGTGGTAGGCGTTGCGTTGGGGGAGCGAACGGACGCGCCCCCACCCGGGCATGATCGCAGCGAACGCGCCCACGCGATCGATGGCCTCGATCACGGGGACGGCCCGCTCGCCGGCGAGGAGCAGTCGTACCAAGGCGTCGCGGGCCTCGTCGGTCCAATCACCGGGACCGTGACGCAGCCCCGCGAGCCGCAGCACCGACGCCCGTTCGAGCGGCACACCGTGCTCGGCTGCCTCGGCGGCCAAGCGGAGCGCGGCGACGCCATCGGGTCGCGGTCCGCTCTCGGCCAGCGACAGGGCGGCCCGTCCATCACGCAGCACGATCCCGTCGGCGAGTCGCCGTTCCCCCGGCGTGCCGAGGTAACCGGGGCCGCGCACGGCCGATCGCAGCCGTTGCCAGGCGTCGTCGGCGATCCAGGCCACGCCCCGCGCCGCCGCGGCCAGGTCGCGCACGAGCACGTCGGCATCGGGCGCGCCCGCGGCTGCGGCGACGGCGTCTTGATCCTGGAGCAGGATCTCGTCGCCCTTGCGTCCCGTCACCCGATGGTGAGCGACGCGCACCTGGAGCAGCAGCTCCCCGGCCCGGTCGAGTCGCTCGGGGTCGGCGCGGTCGATGTAACCGTCTCGGACGAGCGCCACCAGGCCCAGCTCCGCCCCGTCGAGCGTGGACCCGTCGAGTGTGAAACCGGCCCAGGCCAAGGCCTGTATGTCTCGCAGGCCGCCCGCGCCGTCTTTCAGGTTCGGCTCGAGGAGCTCGGCGATGGGGCCCGGGACGCGCTGGCGCACGTCGTGGGCCTCGGCGAGCTCGCCGATCACCCGGGCCCGGCGCTTCACAGCCAGTGCCCTCACCCGCTGCGCCATCTCGCTCGCCAGGGCAGCATCGCCCGCGATCAGCCTCACCCCGAGCATCGACGTGAGCGCCTTCAGGTCGTCGTCGGCGACCTGACTGGCCTCCTTCACGGTTCGTGCCGCGTGCCCGGTGACGAAACCCGCGTCCCACAAGGGATACCAGAGCGCATCGGCCAGCGCGGCCACACCGCGCCCACCGTCGTGCACGAGGAGCACATCGAGGTCGGACCCCGGGCACAGCTCGTTGCGGGCGTAGCTCCCGAGCGCCACGAGCGCGGCCCGACCCCGAAAACCCGCCGACCCCGATGCTGCAACGAACCGCTCGGCGAGGGTCACGTCGACCAGGGTCGCCATGGCCTGGCCGAAGGCCCGACCGCCGAGCGTCCCGTCGGCGACGAGCGCGACTCGTCGCCGACGAAACCCCACGGCGTCCATGGGACGGGCGACGTCAGACGGCGTCGG
>JANLSK010000219.1:0-8151 GCA_031362415.1 Actinomycetes bacterium
TGGCCGGTCGCGACCGCCATGGCGACGTGCAACACGCATCCGCAGCCGGCGCCACCGCCGTAGTGGATCTGCGAGAAGAAGGTGATGTTGCCCATGCCGAGGTTGCGAGCGATCTCGACCTCTTCGGTTGCTTCCATCGTATAGCTTGAAAGTGCATTCACTTCTGATGGATGAATACATGCATCATCGAGTGCATTTTTGATAGCTATACAGGCCAGCTCTTTTTCGGAGGGTTCGAGCCGCTTTGCAAACTTTGTCTCGCCGATGCCGACGATAGCAGTCCGATCTTTTATTGAAAGAATGTCGCTCATCGTTCCTCCAGTGGGCTCAGTAGCCGCGGAAGTTGGGGGCTCGGCGCTCGACGAACGATGCCACACCCTCTTTCGAATCCTCAGTCGTGGTGATGAGCTCGACGGCCCACGCCTCGTCGTGAGCAATCGTTGCTCGGTCGACGTCAAGCGATCGGTTGATAAGCCATTTGTTCATCATGATGCTCTTGGTAGGGAGTGTTGCGAGGCGCTCTGCCCACTCCCTGGTTGCCGACTCAAGCTCGTCGGCTGGAACAACCTTGTTCACGAGACCAAGTTCGGCGGCACGTTGTGCAGGAATATCATCACCGAAAAAGACAAGTTCTTTTGTCTTCTGAAGACCGATGAGCCGAGGAAGCATGTAGGTGCCGAGACCGTCGCACACGAGCCCCCTCCGCACGAAGACCTCGATGAACTTGGCCGTGTCGGCGGCGATCACGAGGTCGGCGGCGAAGGCCATGTGGGCGCCGATGCCCGCTGCGGTTCCCGGGACGGCGGCGATCACCGGCTTCTCGCAGTCCATGATCGCCGTCATCAGGCGGATGGCTCCGGTGAGCATCATCCGTCGGGCGTCGCCCAGTACCCGCTCGGGTACGTCGGCGGGCCGGGCCACGGCGGCCCGAGGCGTCCGGAGATCGGCCCCCGTGCAGAAGAACTTGCCGTTCGCAGTGAGCACGACGGCTCGCACCTCGAACGAGGAGTTGGCCTCCGCGAGGAGGTCGATGATGTAGTTCCGCTGGTCGGGCGTGATCGAGTTGGCGACCTCGGGCCGGTTCAGGGTGATCCACAGCACCCCGTTCTCGGTCCTGGTCAGGACCTGCTCCTTGAGCGGCTTGGGGGCGTCCTGGTCGGCCACGGCGTATCTCCTGGCGGGGGGTGCTGGCGGTCGGAACGGGCCGCAGTCTGACACCGACGTCAGCGACCAGCGAGCCGAGACCGGACCGGCCGCCGGGTCGTGCGAACCGCAAACTCGCGCTGACCGTGGGAGCTCGATGACGGACCGAGCGGGGCGCCCCTCGACTCCGGGGCGATGGGACCGGCTATGTCGGCTATATCGGAGCCGACGTCGGCTCTGTGGGCTACGGCGTCGCCGAGGTCGCCACGTCGGCGCCGAACCAGGCAGCAGCCTCCGCGAAGGGCATCGAGCGGGGCACGGGCTCGGCCGACAGCAGGGCCTCGATGTCCTGCGGCGTCGTCGGAGGCGAGATGTGGCCTCCCTGCGCGTAGTCACATCCGAGGCTGGCGAGGGTTGCGAGCTGCTCCGAGGTCACGACGCCGTCGGCGATCGTCCGTATGCCGATCTCCTGGGCCAGGTGCACGATGGCCGCCACGATCCTGGAGTCGTCTGCGGTCTCGGGGGTCTGACCGGCCTCGTGTCGACGAGGCGTGGTCGGGCCGGGCTGGGTTGGGGATCCGAGGCACTCGAGGAGGCCCCGCCCCACCTTCACCACGTCGACGGGCAGGCTCCGGAGCTGGAGCAGCGATGTGAAGCCGGTCCCAAAGTCGTCGACAGCGATCTTGATCCCCAGCAATTTGATGTCCCGGAGTACCCGGGTGGCGTCCGCATCGCTCCCCAGCACGCTCTCGGCGACCTCGAGCGTCAGCGTCCCTGGATTCAGACCGGAATTGGCGACGGCGGCCTCGACCATCGAGACCATCTCGGGATCGGCGAGTTGTCGGGCCGAGATGCCGACGATCAGGCCGAGATGACGAGTCGGCCATCGATCGCGCCACGACGCCACCTGCCGACAGGCTTCCGTCGTGAGCTGTGCCCCCATGCGGGGCATGAGTCCGAGCCGGTCGCACGTCGCCATGAGATCGGCCCGTTGGAGTGGTTCGCTCCCCGGTCCGCTCCAGCGAGCCGACGCGGCGAAGCCCCAGATCAGCCCGGTGGCCACGTTCACGATCGGTTGATACACCACACCGATCTGGTCGAGCTCCACCGCCGTGCGGAGGGCCTCGTCGAGCTCCTGGCGGGCCGTGACGAGACGTTGCATCTCGGCGTCGAACACCTCGTACCTGCCGGAGCCCGTGTGCTTGGCGCGATACATCGCCATGTCGGCGTTGCGAACCAGGAGCTCGGGAGACTCGGCCGGAGTGTCGGGACTGGCAACGGCGATGCCGATGCTCGTCGACACCGTGGCCTCGGTCGCACCGAGCCCGATCGGCCTCCCGACGGCGTCTGCGACACGCTCGGCGAGCGAGATCGCCTGCGACGGCTCGCGGAGCCCGTTGACGAGGATCACGAACTCGTCGCCCCCGAGTCGGGCCACCACGTCCGCCTCCCGAATCAGGCTCCGGAGTCGCTCGCTGATCACGCACAAGAGGCGATCGCCCTCACGGTGCCCGAGGGAGTCGTTCACGCTCTTGAAGCGGTCGAGATCGAGGAACAAGACGGCGACGGTCGAACCGTCGCGCCGGGCCCCGTCGAGCGATTGGGCGAGGTGCATGAGGAACAGCGCCCGGTTGGGCAGACCGGTCAGCGGATCGTGGCCGGCCCGAAGCTCCAGCTCATCACTCGCCTCGCGGGCTCGGGCGAGCTCGGCACTGAGCTGGTTCACGCTCGGTCCGAGGAGGAGACGGGCGATGGGCGGGATGGCCACGGCGGCCAGCGTCCCGGTGAGAGCGCACAGCGCCACGACCCCCGAGCCCATCCGGAAATCCGACGGGAACACGGCGTGCGCCACCAGCGCGAACCCCGTCCCCAGCGTCGCCCCGCCGAGCGCGAGGAGCGCGATCACGATCGCCGCGAGCCGTGGCCCCGCTGAGCGGGTCGGCGTCGACAGGGAGGCGGAGTCGTCAGTCACGGTGTCTGGGGATCGGTGTCCGGGGCTCCAACGAGCCCCGGGGAGTGTCGACCGATGGGACCGCCGTCTGAAGCGCTCGGACGGAGAGGCTTCGCCCGGGTGCCCCCGGGGTCGCTGGCGGTAGCCTCCGGCCGAAACCCGCCCGATCGTCCGGAGTGTGCGATGCCGGTCAGCATCATCCCCGCAGGTCAGCTTGTGTACGGCATGCAGCTGCAGGTGCAGGCCCAGAGCGCCCACTTCCTGGAGCCGTGGGAGCTCACTGCCGGAGCCGACGAGCTGGCGACCATGGCCCGCAAGGCCGACGAGACCGGCTTCTTCTACGTCGGAGTGTGTGACCACGTCGCGGTGAACAGAGGTGTCCCCATGGCCCACATGGGCTCGGCGTGGTACGAAACCCTCGCCACCTTGGGGTTCCTGGCCGCGCACACCACCCGGGTCAGGCTGCTGTCGAACGTGGCCATCCTGGGGTTCCGCCATCCGCTCGTGACTGCCAAGCAGTGGATCACGCTCGACGCGCTGTCGAAGGGGCGGGCCGTGCTCGGGATCGGCGTCGGCTGGGCCGAGGGCGAGTACGACCTGCTCGGCACCGACTTCGTGAACCGCGGCCGGTTGGCCAACGACGCCTTGACGGTCATCCGAGCCGTGTTCGACGCGGAGTACCCGACGGTCTCGGCTGGTGAATGGGCGCTCGACGGGACCTGGGGCTTCGGGCCGCGTCCCGTGCAAGAGCACATCCCGGTGTGGATCGGCGGTCGGGGCAAGCCCGCCCTGCGACGCGTAGCCGAGCACGGCGACGGTTGGGTTCCGCAGGGAACGCCCCTGGCCGAGTTGGGCGCTGAGATCGCCTACGTCAAGGAGCACCAGGCTCGGATCGGCCGGGAGGGTCCCCTCGACATCGGCGCCATCACCGAGGTCATGTACGTCGGAACGCCGAGCTGGGACGTGCGTGACCGCCCGACCCTCGTCGGTTCGCCCGAGAAGCTCGCCGAGCGCATGCGGGAGTGGAAGGCGGTGGGCGTGAACCACCTGCAGATCCGCTTCCGCAACCGGTCGGTCGAGGAGCTCTGCGACCAGATGGACGCCTGGTATGCCGGCGTCGCCCCCCTCCTCAACGATTGAAAGGCCGTATCGCCATGGGACTGTGCGAGGCGAAGGTAGCGGTGGTCTCGGGCATCGGCCCGGGGATGGGACGTGACATCTCGCTGGCTTTGGCCGCTGAGGGCGCCGACATCGTGATGCTGGCCCGCACCGAGGCCAAGACCCTCGAGGTCGCGGCCGAGGTCGAGGCCCTCGGACGCCGAGCCGTCCCGATCAGGTGCGACATCACGTCGCTCGACGACTGTGCGCGGGTGGCCGAGGTGTGCCACGCCGAGTTCGGGCGGGTCGACGTGCTGGTGAACAACGCCTTCCACGAGGGCGACTACAACTCGGCGATGACCGCCGATCTCGACGTGTGGCGTCAGACGATGGAGATCAATTTCTTCGGGACGCTGCAGCTCGTGCGGGCGCTCGTCCCTCTGATGAAGCCCACCGGCGACGGTCGGATCATCAACGTGAACACGCAGTCGACGTTCCAGTACAAGGCCAACTTCGGGGCCTACGCGTCCTCGAAGAACGCCTTGCTGTCGGTGACCAAGAGCCTGGCTCGCGAGCTCGGCCCCGATGGAATCCGTGTCAACTCCATCCACCCCGGCTTCATCTGGGGCCCATCGGTCGAGGGCTACCTCCAGCGCCAGGCCGACGCCCGAGGCGTGCCCTTCCAGCAGGTGTACGACGAGGTGGCGTCGGAGACCTGCCTGCGGTACCTGCCCCACTCGTCAGAGATCGCCGGCTCTGTCGTCTTCCTCGCCTCGGCATTGTCACGCCCCGTCACCGGCCAATGGTTCGCTGTCAACTGCGGCCACGTCATCGTGTAACGCTGCTCGGCTCACCTGGTCTCGCGCTGCCGGACCGTGCCCCACAGCACGATTCTTCGCGATTTTTCACCGGGGGTGCGCGAGATCGCAAAGAATCGGTGCGGGACGCGCTCGCGAGCGAGGCGCGCGCGGCCGCTCGCCGTCGACGCAGGGCTTGCTGAACGAGGGTTGGTCACCCCGCAGACGGGGGGTCGAAGCCTCGGAGCATGCGGTCGCTGTCGGCCTCGCCGAGGTGCAGGACCCTGACGGGCGACTCGGCCATGAGCTCGTGCATGTTGTCGCGCACATCCTCGATCGTCAATGGGCGCTTGGTGAATCCGTCGTTGACGCCGATCAGGACTCGGGCCATGTAGCCGGCGCCGACGGTGAAGATCTCGCCGGTCACGTCGCAGTGCTGGTGCACGAGCCACAGTGCGAGCGGCGCGATGTACTCGTGGCCGAACCAGGCGAACAGCTCGGGCGACGCCGGGATCGGCCCCAGCCCGGTCTCGTAGCGGGTCTTGGCCATGGGCATGAGGGCGTTCACGGTGATTCCGAGCGGACGGCCCTCGGCGGCCATCTCCCGGGTCAGCCCCATCACCGCAGCCTTGCCGGCCGCGTAGGGCGCCATGTTCGGGATGCCGTAGATCGCGGCGCCCGATGAGAGGTTGAGGATCCGCCCGTACCCCTGCTGGGCCATGTGCCGCCACGCGGGACGGGTCACGTTGAAGACCCCGCCGATCTGGGTCTCGAGCACCGGGTCGAGCAGCTCGGGCGTCACGTCGGGGAACGGGGCCTGGCGCACGACGCCGGCGTTGTTGATGACGATGTCGATGCGGCCCCACGTGTCGAGGGCTTTGGCCACGATGGCGGCGCCGCCCTCGACGGTGGCGATCGACTCGGTGGAGGCCACGGCCTCTCCGCCTGCCGAGAGGATCTCGGCGACGACATCGTGGGCCGGGTTCGAGGACGGCGCGTTCCCCGAACCGTCGGTGTCGCTGATGGCCACGCCGATGTCGTTGACGACGACCCGGGCGCCGCGCTCGGCGAGCCAGAGCGCGTAGAGGCGGCCGAGGTTGCGGCCCGACCCGGTGACCACGGCCACGCGTCCGTCGTAGCGGACCGGCTCGCCCGTCGATCCCGAGGGGGCGCTCACCGGAGCACGTCGTTTCCGAAGCTGGCGATGAGATCGAGGTACGCGGCCCGGCTCGGCGTGGGAAGGTGCAGGCCCACCATGGTCACGCCGAGGCCGCCGAGCTGCTCGATGACCTGACCGAACGCCGGCCCGTCCCACCCGGGCGTTCCGTAGGCGCCCACCCCCACGGCGGCGAACATCACGTCGCGCAACGGGGGACGCCCGATGGCGGCTGCGTGGTCGGCCGCCATGGCCAGTCGCGACGCCAGGTCGTCGACCGTCTCCAGGGCTGCGGTCTTGCGGCGTGCGGCCAGCGACGCCGGGTTGGGGAACGGCATCCAACCGTCGCCCAGCTCGACGGCCCGCCGAACCGCTCGGTTCGAGTTCCCTCCGATCCAGATCGGGGGATGGGGCTGCTGCACCGGCCGGGGCGCCATCGTGTGGGAACGACCAGAAGTCGCGACCTCGACCGAGGCTCCGGTCCACGCCGCCTTCATGGCGACGAGGCCGTCGTCGAAACGTTGGTTGCGATCGTCGAACTCCTGACCGAGCGCAGCGAACTCGGCTTCGAGATACCCGGCACCGCAGCCGAGGATCAGGCGCCCGCCTGAGAGGACGTCGAGGCTCGCGGCCGCCTTGGCCAGGAGATACGGATTGCGGTAGGGGACCACGCAGAGGTTGGTGAGCACCCGGAGACGGGTTGTGGCCGCAGCGGCGAAGCTGAGGGCCACGAAAGGATCGAGCGCGTGATGACCACCGCTGGCCATCCAATCGTCTTCGGGGAAGGGATGCTCGGTCACGAAGACAGCGTCGATCCCGGCGTCTTCGGCCGCCCGGGCCGTCTCCGACACGGCGTCGAACGACACGAACTCGGCACCGTGGGCAACCTGGTCGGTCTGCAACGACAGGCAATAGCGCATGGGGGGTTCTATCGCTCGGACCGTCCGCCCGCCACGTGGGTCCGACGGAGGGCCCGATGTCGGTCGCGACCCTGTCGCTCCGGCACGCGCTCAGGCGCCCCAGGAACCCCGTCGCACGACGTCGTCGAACGCGCGTCGAGGCCGGGTCGCAACCGAACGCCCGGGCCGCGGCGAGGCGTCGGGGCTGGGATGGCCGAGGGCGACGATGCCGATCGGCATCCAGTCGCCACTGATGTCGAACGCATCGCAGAGGGGTCCGTAGTCCTCGAGGCCGTAGAACAGCGCCCCCAGCCCGGAGTCCACGACGCCGAGCAGCAGCGTCATGGTGGCGAAGGCGGTGTCGACGAGCCAGTAGGGGACGGGCCACGCATCGGCCGACTCACCCAGACCGGCTCGAGCCTTGTCGGGCTCCGCGTACCGGTCGACGTAGGTTTGCGAGCGCGCCAGCGGGATCACGATTGCCGGGGCGCGGAGCAAGCCGGGGAACGCGAACCCCGCTCGGGCCTGCGGGGGAAGGGTCACGTCCCAAAAGCGCGACCGATCTCGAGCCTCGTCGAGCACGAGGAAGCCCGTGCCCTGGCTGAACCCGGCCGAAGGTGCCCGGCGGGCCTGGTCGACGAGCGCGTCGAGCACACCCGCGTCGAGGGGACGGTCGTCGAAATCGCGACACATCCGCCGGCGCCGTACGGCGTCCCCGAACTCCATGTGCCAAGCCTGGCACCCCGGAGCTCAGCACCCCGATGCTCAGCGGGTGAGCACGACCACCTGCTCGATGCGGCTGACCGTCACGCCGGCGGCGGGAACGGCCGGCGGCATGACCATGGAGACGGCGCCGGTGAGGGCGTGCTCGAGGGCCAGGGCCGGGAGGTTCACGCCCGATCCGGCGCATGAGACGTTCGTGCCCGCCGACATCCGGGGGTTGATCTCCAACATCGTGGGGGTTCCACCAGCATCTTCTCGAACCTGAACGTTGAACGTGTACGAGAGGTTGAACGTTGCGGCGGCTCGTCGGGCGACCTCCAGGAGGTTCTCGGCCGGCTCGACCCGTTGCACGCGCCCGTCGAGCTTGCGCCGAGCGACGGCCAC
>JANLSK010000221.1:0-16189 GCA_031362415.1 Actinomycetes bacterium
GCATCCCGTCCTCGACGTTGACGCGATTGCTGGGACGGCTCGACCGGACGTCGATGGAACCCAACACCGTGCTCGTGATCGACGAAGCCGGGATGGTCGGCACGCGCGTGCTCGCTCGCGCACTCGACCACGCCGAGCGGGCCGGCGCCAAGGTGGTTCTCGTCGGCGATCCGAAGCAGCTCCCTGAGATCGATGCCGGTGTCCTGCTCGCCGCCCTGGCCGAGCGGACGCCCGGTGCCGAGCTGACCACCAACCGCCGCCAGCGCGAAGGATGGGAGCAGCAAGCCCTGAGGCAGCTTCGCGACGGAGACACCGATCGGGCGTTGGCTGCCTACCACGGCCACGACCGCATCACCGTCGCCGACTCCTACGACCAGGCACTCGAGACCATCGTCGGTCGGTGGGACGCCGCCCGCGCCGAGGGCGAAGACGCCGCGATGCTCGCCTCACGCAATCAGGACGTCGCGAGCCTGAACCGGTGCGCTCGCACCGTCGTCGCTGCGGCCGGTCGACTCGACGGTCCGGAGCTGTCCGTTCGAGGGCTTGCCTACCAGCGCGGTGACGAGGTGATGACCCTCCGCAACGACGCTCGCCTCGGCGTCCGCAACGGCACGCGTGGTGTCGTCGACCACGTCGACCTCGACCAGCGGACGATTACTGTCGCGTTCTCCACCGGCGAGCGGGCGACTCTCCCATCGGACTACCTCGACGCCGGATACCTCGCCCATGCGTACGCGTCGACGGTGCACAAGGCCCAGGGGATGACATGCGACCGGGCGTTCCTGCTTGCCACCGACGACGTGTACCAAGAGCTGGGCTACGTCGCGCTCAGCCGGGGTCGGCTCGACAACCACATCGTCACGGTCGGCGAACTCGACCACGACCTCGAAAGCCCGCCACACGCACCGCCGGTCGAGCGCGACAGCCTCGACGTCCTCCGGTTCGGGCTGTCGACCAGCCGGGCGCAGCAACTGGCGATCGATTTTGACCGGGCCGCCCACTTCTCGTCGATGCCGAGTGCCGACCTGATCCGCGAGCGGAAGCGACTGACCACCATCGTGGATGGGGCGCCCACCGACCGCACTGCGGACCTGCCGGAACTGATTGCCGCACGCGACTCGCCGAGCAGCAGCACAGGAAGCTCCAACACGAGCGCAGTCGCGTCCACATGCCAGGACGATCGCGTGGACAGTCGCGTGCCGAACGCGATCGCGTCATCGATCGCGTTGCCGCCGATGTTGCTCACCACGCGACTGCGGTCACCGAAGCGGAGGACTCGACCACCGAGCGCAGCCGATACCTCGTCGAGCACGCGACTGACGTGGCCGACCTCCGTCACATCGACGACGTCATCGCCATGCGCGTCGACGAGACGGTCCTCGAAGCCGAGGAGTGCAGCGACCACTACCTCAGGCGCGCCGTCGGCGATCCGCCCGTCGGGTCGAGGCGGCGGCAGCCGGCGAGCACGGCGTCATCGTCACTCCCGATGGCCAGCCGCTCGACGCCGCTCGGTGGGGCTACTACTTCCGTCGGGCACGCAAGCGCGCCGGCCTGAACGACTCGATCACGTTTCACGACCTCCGGCACTTCTTCGCCTCGGTGCTGATCGCCTCGGGCTGCTCGATAGAGCAGGTTCAGATGGCCCTCGGTCACGACTCGGCCAGTATCACGCTCGACACCTACGCCCACCCTCATCCCCGGCGACGAAGACCGCGTGCGTGATGCGATCTACCGGCTGGCCGGATCAGGCCTGGGATCGACGGCGTCTCGTCGTTGAGGCTCGCTCCGACCTCGCGCTCGATCAGATTGCCAGCTCCACGCGCCTTCGGGTCGAGACTATGAGCACCCCCGCGAGAGTCATTGCGGTCGTCAGAAAGGCAAAGGCGGCCGCGGGCGACACGGCGGTCCACAGCACACCGGCCACGGCCGAAGCAGCAAGGTTGCCAACCGACTGAATCGCCGCCAGGAGCCCGAACGCCGATCCGCGCACGTCGGCCGGTGCGAGGCTCGCAACAGCGGCATGTTCCGCCGTCTCAGCGCATCCGATGCCCAGTCCCGCAAGCACGAAAGCCGGCGCAAGTGCGAGCACACCATCCGGTCCGACGGCAAACCACGCGTACCCGGCAGCGAAGGCGAGCGCGCCTGCGGCCAGGACGCGGGTTGCCCCATGGCGATCGCTGTGTCGGCCGGCCGGGACGCTGATCACGGTCGCCGCGAGGTTGTAGGCGACGTAGAGCCCGAGCGCGAGCTGGGTCGCGTGGTCGCTGCTCCGGCCAGGCTTGAACAGATCCGTTGCTCGCAAGATGAGCAACGTTGCCGCACAGTTCCCGAACTCGAATGCGGTGATGCCGATCATCAACCGTCCGAGGGCACCCTGCAGCACAGGGCGCACTCGCAGGCGGATCGGCTGATGCTCACGCTTCGACGGCGCTTCGGTGTGCCGGATTGCGTAGATGATCGCGACGGCCGCAAGGAGCCCAGGGAACACCGACAGACCGATGGCCCATCGTGTGCCGAATGCCGCCACAAGCCCGATCGCGAGGAGCGGTCCGACAATCGCACCAAGGTTGTCCATCGAACGCTCGAACCCATACGCGCGGCCGTAGACCTTAGGCGGCACGATGTCGGCCAGAAGTGCGTTTCGAGCAGGCACCCGCAACCCGCGCGCCGTCCACGCGCCCGCCCGCAATAGCCCTATTTGAAGGGGAGTCGACACCGCCCCGGTCGCAGCGCCGAGAACCGCTGTCGTCGCATACCCGCCCACCGCGATGGATCGCCGACGATGTGGATCGTCGGCCAGCGCGCCACCTCCGAGACGGGCTACGCCGGCCAGCGCGTCCGACACGCCCTCGATCAGACCGAGCGTCGAGGCCGAACCACCAAGCGTCGACGTGACGAGCGACGGCAGGAGTGCGGTCGGAATCTCATGGCCTACGTCGGCGAAGAAGCTCGCGGCCCCGATTCCCGCGACGCCCGGACCGAACCAGCGACCCTCATGTTCGACCTGCTCGCTGACGGGCGTGTTCACGCCGACGACTCTACGCAGCGTCTGGTTCTCGGCCAGTCGATCTGCCAACGGCCCGACCGCAACAGCCATGAGAAAGAGCTGCCCTGTCTTCAGCGCAGTCAGGCAGAATCGAAAGCACATGACGACGTGGTTCACAGCTGATCTCCACTTCGGTCACGTCAACATCATCGACTACTCGGGCCGGCCGTTCGCCGACACCACGGCGATGAACCAAGCGCTGATCGAGAGATGGAACGCCTCTATCCACCCTGACGACACCGTCTGGGTGCTGGGTGACGTCGCGCTTGGACGCATCGACGAGACCCTCGCACTCGTCGGAGGGCTGAACGGGCACAAGCTGCTGCTCGCCGGCAACCACGACAGATGCTGGGCCGGCCACGGTCGACGCGCCGAAGGCTGGACCGAGCGCTACCTTGCCGCCGGCTTCGCCGAGGTGCGTCAGGGACAGACGCGCGTCAATCTCGGCGACCGCCGAGTCCTCGCGTGCCACTTCCCGTATCGAGGCGACAGCCACGATCACGACCGGTTCGTCGAGCAGCGGCCAGTCGATCAAGGTGCATGGCTGCTCCACGGCCACGTCCACGAACGGTGGCGCCAGCGCGGCCGAATGATCAACGTCGGAGTCGACGCGTGGGGATGCGGTCCGGTCGACGAAGCCACGCTCTCGGCACTCATCCAGGACGGCCCGAACGACCTCGCACCGCTGCCGTCGAGTCGGTCGAACGCTGTCCGCAACACCGCTTCTGAAGCTCAATCGGCGTCGACAGTCTGACCGAGCAAGGACCTGAGAAGGACCAAGCGCCGCAACAAGGCCGCAAAAAGCCAGCTCAGAGGCTATGCAGCACCCCATGTCTGCAGTTCCGCTCAACGTGTAGCGCTGATGACCTTCAATGTCATGCCACCTCTGGCCGAGCGAAGAGGATCGAGTTCGCGACGCCATTTGTCGCCTCTCCCGACCCGACGAGGTGCGAAGCGCGCAAAGCCGAAGCTTACGCCTCGAATCGAGGCTCGGCCGCCGCGAGGAGCTGGCGAGCCCATCGGACGCAACTCGTAGCGTCGGCTGCGCTGACGTCGACGCTCTCGTAGCTCGCCTGGGTCTTGCGATCGAGCGCCCGCTTGAGCGCCGTTGCCAGGCTGGTGTCGACCTGGCGCAGCAGATCGACAGCTGACAGGTGGTTGCCGTCGCTCGACCGCTCGCCAAGCGCGTGGCACGTGATCGCGTCCCGATCACGGCGTGGGTCGCGCAGGTAGTGACGACGGCGCGTGCGTCGAGCAGTTCCGCCGCTTCGAGGAACAACTGGCGCGCGTCGACGAGACGCTGGCGCGCCTGCTGTGCATCGCACACGGCCTCCTTCGGTGGCACCCGCAAGCGTCCTCGACGTTGTCATGCCGTTCCGGAGCGGGGACGGTCGTGCAATCTGGAGCAGGACGATCATATAAAGAGCAGTGGGACGATCGTGCAAGGACGGCGATGATCGTCGCGGCTCGGTCGAGGCGATCCCCGGTGAGGAGGGACCGGGAGCGTCTGCGTCAACCGACCCGCTCGACACACTCGTGCCCGATCCGACCACCACGGTGACGGCGCCGCCCGAGACCACCGTCGCCGAACCGACCACGGTGCCCGCGCCTTCGCCCCTGGAAGCCATCCTCGCCGAGGCCGGCCAGAAGACGACCCTTTTGCCGGTGACCGGTGCGCCGTCCACCCCGATACCGCTGTCGGTCGTAGCGTTTCCGGCGCTGACTACGGTGAGATCTGATCGCTACGTTGGACGAGTCCCCGATACCGAGGCCCTTGTTCCTCGCATCGACGCCGGTGAAGGGGGGAACGAGATGGCGTGCGTCATCTTCGAGGCACCGCCTGACCCGGCACCGCCCGTGAGCGTTGCCAGCATGTGCACCTCGGTCCCCGTTATCGCCGGCTACGGTCCGGTTGCTTCGGGCGCCGAGATCTCTTTTGGGTGTGGCTCCGCTGGAGGGACTGTCGGGCGGGGTCGATCGTGGGCTGTGACCAGGTGGTTTATGTTTCGTGATGGGCGACAGGCATCGCCTGGAGGTTCGCCTGGCTGAGGAGTGCCGAGCATTGTGCACTACGACCGTCAAATACCGTGTCCAACTGCACACTGCTCGAAATCGGGCGCCTTTCACCGTCGGGCCTTCCAACACGGACTGGGCCTGCTCGACCGTGGCCTCAGCGGCCGGTGCGAATGCGACCGCGAGCCCGTCGTCAACCTGATGGCGCGCGTCGTTCGAGCTCGTCGGAAAGCTCGGGACGGTCGTGAACACGCAAGCGATCGTGGGCCTCGTTCGCTTCGAGCAGGATCGTGTGCTGCTCTGTCGCGGCGTGCTGGTTGAGGGCGTCGGGTGTGCTCGTTCGCGACGGACCATTCGAGCTCGAGCTTGTCCGCTGTTCGACAGCCCTGCCCCGAGTCGGTGGGTGGGTGGGTGGGTCGGCCGATCGACGTTGGCGCGATCCCGCGGGATCGCGCGAACGCTCAAACGCTGGGGTTTCCCCCCTGCTCACCTCGACGTGAGGTCGGGTAATCCGGCAGCGAGCCCATCACGCGTCACTCCCAGAGAGCCGCACCCATCTCGTTTGGTCTGGTTCCGGTGGGGACGATGGCCGTCGTTCTTGTCGATCGCGGCTACTGGGCACGCACCTTGGAAGAGGTCTTCGTCTTCCCCGTGGGGTTCGACGGCGTTGGCACGATCACGTTCCGCTTCCTCGACGGCTCCGGAACGCCATCGGAGAGGAGTCTCTACAGGACGAGGCGGCTGCACAGGCCACCGCGATGGCCGTCGGCGCCGACGCTGGTAAGGCCACGTGCTACGAGAACCCGGTCTCCGGGGATTGCGCGCACAAGACGTTGCCCAAGGGCTCCATGGTCACGATCACCAACGACGCCAACGGGAAGTCCGTCACCTGCGCGGTGAACGATCGAGGACCCTACGGCAGAGGCCGGGGTCATCGACTTGCATCCCGACCAGTTCTCGGTAATCGGCGATCTTGACGAGGGCATCATCGACGTCACCATCTCCTGGTGACGCCGAACCTCGAGCACACCGTCGCCCTGCGCCCCAGCGTCGTCGACTGTCAGCGCTGGTCGTCGAGCGGCTCGCCCTCGGCGATCAACGCCGCGACCCGGTGGACCTCCCGGCGGGCGTTCCGGTAGCCGACCACGTTCCATTCATGGGCCCGCCCGTCCGCCCTGGCGTCCACGATCCACGGGCGACGGAGCAGCACGCGCGAAGCAATGCCGCCGGCCGAGACCACCACCAGGAACAGCACGTCGAGCACCAGGATCGCCAATGGCACCAAGGTGAACCACAGCACCACCGCCACCACGGCGCAGAGGGCCAGCGCGACCAATCCCGGAGCATCAGCAAGCTCACCGAGGTGAAGCCAGTTGGCCCGGCTGCCGTTGCCGTCTCCGCGCTCGCCTCGGGACCGGGCCCGGGATCGTTCGCGCGGTGCTGGCTTGACCCGTTCGGGCCGGCGCGGTCGGCGGGGGAGCCAGCGGATGCCGACCGTCCAGCTCCGGCCTCGGGGGTCAATCACCTGCACGTCGACAGTCTCGCTCGATGGTCCGCCGGTTCGCACCAAGCTCGTGCGAACGGACCCGCTACCGGAGCGCGCGGATCCGCATGCCACGTACGGAGGCGGAATCGCTCCGGTTGCGGGTGGCCAGGCCCAGGCCGTGCTCCAACGCGGTCGCGGCGATCAACGCATCGGGCAGCCTGATACCGGCCTCTCGCCGGATCCGTCCGGCACGCTCGGCGATCGCTCGATCGACGGGGATCTCGCGGAACGGGGCCAGCAGGCGGGTCACGGCATCGGTGGCGGTCGTTCCCGCGAACAGCTCGGCCCGGGTCACCACGGAGTAGTGAAGTCGATGCTTTCCCGGCTCGAGCTGATGAGCCCCACGGAGGTGATCGACGAAGATGTCGGTGTCGACGAGAACGTCAGCCACGGTCCCACTCGCTCCGATCGGGGACGTCGATGTTGGGCAGGGCGCCGAACGTGGCCGAAAGGGCACTGGTCGCGTCGGGCCTTTCGGTCTCGAAGTACCGATCGAGCGCCTGGCGAACAACCTCGGCCAGGGTCAGCCCGTTGGCGGTCGTCAGCTCGTCGATCCGTCGCCGCTGCTCGCTCGTCAGGTAGATCTGCGTCCTGGTCGCCGACATACAGCAGAGGATACAGCAGACCACGCAGGATGCCTACCGCGATCCATCCAAACCGGCGCCGGGCGCCCGACCCCAGACGCCCGTCGCCAGACGCCCGACACCCCCGGCGCCCGAGGTGCCAGACTGGGCGCATGAGCGAGATCGAACTCACCGAAAAGGAATGGCTCGACAAGCTGGGCCCCGAGCGGTTCGCCGTGCTCCGCAAGGGCGGCACCGAGCGGGCGGGGACGGGCGCCCTGCTGCACAACAAGGACACGGGTATCTACCAGTGCGCGGCGTGCGGCAACGACCTGTTCCGGAGCGACACCAAGTTCGAGTCGGGATCGGGCTGGCCGAGCTTCTGGGAACCGATCGGGCCCGACTCGGTGGTCGAGATCGACGACTCGAGTCACGGGATGCGTCGTACCGAAAGTCGTTGTGCCCGTTGCCAATCGCACCTCGGGCACGTCTTCCCCGACGGTCCCCGGCCCACCGGGTTGCGCTACTGCATGAACTCAGCGTCGCTCGAGTTCGCTCCCGAGCCGCCGTCCCCCGAGGATTACGGCCAGCACGATGAAGCCCCGTGACCGGAGGCCACCTCGCCCAGGGTGCCCCCGTCACGCCGATCATCGAAGACGACGCGTTCATTCGATCAGCCGTTGCCGCGGCTGAGCTTCCGTCGCTCCTCCCGGCGCTGGCCGCGCTCACCGGTGATCTGAGCCTGCTGCGCGACGACCTGCGCCCCGATCCCCTCAAGGTACGAGAGCCCAACGGCGGCTACACCCACGAGCAGCAGGCGGCGATCCACGAGCTCGCCGTGGCCGCCATCGTCCGTTACCGCGACGGTGGTTGCCGGCCCGCGCCACCGCCGAGCGACGAGACGATCACGCGGCTCATGGCCCACGCCGTCGGCGATCTCGTCGGCGACGACTACGTGCCGATGATGCGCGAGGAGCTGTCGGTCACCGGCGACGATCTCCGCGCGCCCACGTGGCACAAAGACGCGCTGGCCCCCGATCGGCCGTTCACGACGGTCATCGTCGGTGCCGGGATGTCGGGCCTGCTCGCCGGGCACCGCCTCGACCAGGCCGGCGTGCCCTTCGTGATCATCGAGAAGAACCACGACGTCGGCGGCACCTGGCTCGAAAACAGCTACCCGGGCTGCCGGGTCGACATCAGCAACCACTGCTACAGCTACTCGTTCGCCCAGCGTCACGACTGGTCGCACCACTTCTCGACCGGGCCGGTGCTGCTCGACTATTTCCGGGCCTGCGCCGACGACTTCGGCCTGCGCGATCGCATCCGCTTCGGTACCGAGGTCACTGCGATGACCTACGACGACGAGCGAGCGCTCTGGACCCTGGAGCTGACCACGCCCGACGGCGAAGCCACCATCGAGGCCAACGCCGTCGTGAGCGCGGTCGGTCAACTGAACCGGCCCAAGATGCCGGCCATCTCGGGTATCGAGCGCTTCGAGGGCCGAGCGTGGCACTCGTCGCACTGGAACCACGACGTCGACCTCACGGGCCTGCGGGTGGCCGTGATCGGGACGGGCGCCAGCTCGGTGCAGCTCGTCCCCGAGATCGTGGGGCAGGTCGCTCGGCTCGACGTCTACCAGCGCACCCCGAACTGGTTCTTCCCCGTCCTCGACTACCACGACGAGGTCGCTCCCGGGATGAGCTGGCTGCTCGCCCACGTCCCGGGGTATGCGCAGTGGCACCGGTTCCAGCTGTTCTGGCGAGCGGCGGAAGGGCTGCTGCCGAGCTGTCGAGCCGATGCCGACTGGCCCGATATCACCCGCTCGGTGGGGGCGGCCAACGAGGAACTGCGCGGGCTGCTCACGATGTGGTTCGACGTCATGTTCGCCGACCGTCCCGACCTGCTGGCCAAGGTGGTGCCGCCCTATCCGCCGGCATCCAAGCGCGTGGTGCTCGACAACGGGGTCTGGGTCGCCGCGCTCAAGCGCGACAACGTGAACCTGATCACCGACACGATCTCCGAGATCACGCCAACGGGCGTGGTGACCACCTCCGAACACGGCGAACACGGCGAGGGGGTCGAGCGCGAGGTCGACGTCATCATCTACGCCACCGGATTCCACGCCTCCGACTTCCTCATGCCCATGAAGATCGTGGGCCGCGGCGGCGTGGAGCTGCACGATCGTTGGAACGGCGACGCCCGCGCCCACCTGGGGGTCACCATCCCCGGATGTCCCAACTTGTTCCTGTGCTACGGCCCCAACACCAACATCGTGGTGAACGGGTCGATCATCTACTTCTCGGAGTGCGAGGTGCACTACGCCCTGGGCTGCATCGAGCTGCTTCTGCGGACGGGCGCCGGTGCGCTCGACGTGCGCCCCGAAGCTCACGACGCCTTCAACGAGCGCGTCGACGCCGGCAACCGCGCCATGGCCTGGGGTGCCACCTGGGTCGACAGCTGGTACAAGAACCGCACCGGCCGGGTGAGCCAGAACTGGCCCTTCACCCTCCTCGAGTACTGGCAGCTCACCCGCCGCCCCGACCCCTCCGAGTACGACCTGCTCGGTTGACCGCGCACTGCGACGACTTCGTTTGCGCTGATTCCCTTCGTCGGCAGGACTCAGCTGATCCGACCCTATCGAAGGCCGGCTTCCCGTTCGCCGATGCGAGCGACGACGGAGCCGCGAGGGCAAAACCAGCTGGGCGCTGTCCGACTGGCGCCGGCTGGCCCTGGCGATCCGTGAGAACCCGTGGGGCCCCTGCGCACGGGCGGTCGAGCAGATCACCTCCTGGGGCGAGAACGCCGGGCTCGACGGGTTGTTCGCCGACGTCGTGGAGGCTGCGCGCCTCAGCGCCGACGCGGCCAGCCGCCGGGCGTACGGAGCTCGCATACGAGCAGTGCGGGAACAGCTCGGCCTGTCGCTCCGGGAGCTGGCCCCGCTCATCGGCACCTCGGCGCCCCGGCTGTCGTCGTACGAGAACGGAATCGACGCCCTCTCGTCGTGATCCTCGGCCGCCTCGAACTGGTCGCCGCCAGGGCGCCTGGGGTCCCGCCGTGTCAACATCCAAGATGACCGCTTCGACGGAGCCGGGCCACCTATCGCGGCCGGGTGAGCTAGCGGCCGGCGTCGGTTTCGGCTTCGCCGAGCTTGGACAGGAGCGACGAGTCGCCCTTGGCGGTTGATGACGCGACGGCCTCCACGAGCTCGTCGCCGCCGGCGGCTTGGAGGAACTGCTTGGGTAGCGCGGTGAGCGTGTAGCCGTCGGGCATGGGGGGACGGTCGTCGACCCGTCGGGCCATGGCGGCGTCGAGGACGGGTGCGAGCCGTGACGCCTTGGCCTCATCGAACGCTTCGGCCCGGTCGGCGAACTCGGGCATCACCTCGGCGGCGAACAGCTCGAGCGACGACATGATGTCGGCGTGGCGGTTGCGGCCCGACTGCATCACGAAGATCACCTGGTCGATGCCGGCGGCCTCGTAGCGGCGCAGGAACTGGCGGATCTGGTCGGGGGTGCCGATCGCGCCGCGTAGGCCCTCGATCTGACCCGCGGCGATCTTGGCGCCGAGCACCTCGCGTTCGAGGGCGACGGCCACCTCGGCCGAGTAGCCCATCTCGTCGCGCTTGGCCTGGAACTCGTCCCACACATGGGTCTGCGCCGGGACGTGCTCGCCGAAGATGTAGTAGTGGGCGAGGGAGTAGCCGAAGAAGTTGGCGCCTTCGAGGCCCATCCGCAGCGCGGTCTCGGCGTCGTGGTGGCACATCATCGGGGTCACGCAGGCGATGCGGGGGTTGACGGCCAGCCCGATGGGCACGCACTCCTCGGCCAGCACCCGCTCGTAGTCGGCCACCCACTTGGCCGCTTCCTCGGGGTCGATGAACGTGAACGTGAGCGCACCGATGCCCTCCCGGGCGGCGAGCAGCACGGTGTCGTGGCGCGAGCACGCCACCCACACCGGCGGATGGGGCTTCTGATACGGCTTGGGTACCACGTTGCGGGGCGGCATGGTGACGAAGGCGCCGTCGTGGCCGGTGAACGGCTCCTCGGTCATGCACCGCAGCGCCACCTGGAGCCCTTCGCGCCACTGCTCGCGCTTGAGCGCCGGGTCGATGTTGAAGCCGCCGAGCTCGGAGATCGAGCCCGACTCGCCCGAGCCGAACTCGACCCGTCCCCCCGAGACCAGGTCGAGCATGGCGATGCGCTCGGCCACCCGGGCCGGATGGTTGTACGCCGGCGCAGTGAGCGTGATCCCATGGCCCAGCCGGATGCGGGACGTGCGCTGGCTGGCCGCACCCAGGAACACTTCGGGGGCCGAGGAGTGCGAGTACTCCTCGAGGAAGTGGTGCTCCACCTCCCACAGGTAGTCGAAGCCCAGCTGGTCGGCCAGCTCGATCTGGGCAAGCGCGTCGGCGAGGAGCTGCCGTTCGGCCTCGGGCCCCCACGGGCGGGGGATCTGGTGTTCGTAGAACAGGCCGAATCGCATGGGGCCTCGCTCGGTCGTGGTCCACGAGCATGCCGTATCCGGCCCCGTCCCGTCGAGCGTGAAGCCCTCTCCGGCCTCCGGCCTCCGATCTTCGAGGGCTGGCCTCAGATCTGGGCGCCGGCCACCGATCCCACGAGGGGTTCCCCGTTGCGGCTGAACGCGGCGCAGATGATCTGACGGTCGTTCTCGGCCCAGGAGGCGCTGGTGGGGTAGATCGAGGAGATCTCGAGATCCGACTGCGCGTACGGGACACCGACGTAATCGCCAAGGCGCTGTTGGCATTGGCTGGTCGAGTACTCCGACAGGATCTCGTCGCCGGGGAACCCTGAGTTCCCCAGGGAGTCCCCGCCGGAGCCCTCCTCGACCGTGGTTCCGGCAGCGGCCGCGTCGTACTCGAAGACAGCGAAGACTTCATTGGGATGGTCGACCGCGCAGTCGACGATCGGGAGATCACGCACCTCGTGACCCTCGACCGCCCCGAAGCAGGTGCCGGGCGTGGCCTCGTACACGTTGCCCGTGACGGTCTCCGAACCACCGCACGCGGCAGTGAGCACGGCCACGAGCGCGCCAACGACGGTCATTCGCCTGACGGTCGCTGCCCCAGCGGCTCTCATGGTCTGCACGATCCTCACGTTGATGGGTATCGGCCACCGACCGGGTCGGGTTGACCGGCTCGGCTCGCGCTCCCGCCCGGCTCTCTACACTGCCAGAGCCATGTCCTGGTTGCTGCGCGATGGAGCCGTGCTCGCCGCCGTCGAGGTGGCCGACTCGGCGCGAGCCCGCCGGCGGGGCCTGCTGGGGCGCGACGGCATCGAGGGGGCGATCGTCCTCGAACCGTGCCGCCAGGTGCACACCGCCCGGATGCGCTTTCCGATCGACGTGGCGTTCTGCGACCGTGACGGTGTGGTGTTGCACACGGCCACGCTGGTGCCGTGGCGTCTGAGCCGGCCGGTGTGGCGCTCGCGCTTCGTCGTCGAGGCCGAGGCTGGGTCCTTCGAGCGGTGGCGTCTGGGCGCGGGTGACGTGGTTGAGCTCATCGGCTCCGGCAGCCGCACCGGGGCCAACGGCCCACCGGGCGACGGCCGCGCGACCAATGGCCCACCGGGCGACGGCCGACCGGGGGACGGGCGCACGGGTCGGCAAGAATCGCATCCGTGACAGCACCCGGTGCGCTGATCCTCGTCGGCACGCCCATCGGGAACCTGGGCGATCTCTCACCGCGAGCCGTGGCTGCGTTGCGTGACGCCGACGTCATCTGCGCCGAGGACACCCGCCGCACGCGCGGTCTCCTGAGCCACGCCGACATCCCCGGCGGGTCCCGTCTGATCGCCGTGCACGCCCACAACGAGCGCCGGATCGCCGGCGACATCGTCGAGCGCATCAGGCGGGGCGAACGGGTGGCCTACGTGACCGACGCGGGGATGCCCGGGATCTCAGACCCCGGCGAGCATCTCGTGGCAGCTTGCGTGGCCGCAGGATTCGCAGCCGAGGTCGTCCCTGGACCGTCGGCTGCTCTGGCCGCGCTCGTGATCTCGGGCCTGCCCACGAGCCGGTTCTCGTTCGAGGGGTTCCTGGCCCGCCGAGGCCGCCGGCGCGCCGAGTCGCTCACCCGGATCGCCGCCGACGATCGCACGACGGTCATCTACGAGTCGCCGCACCGGGTCGCGGCCACCCTCGCCGACCTCGCTGCGGCGTGCGGAGCCGACCGCCCCGTCTGCGTCGCCCGCGAGCTCACCAAGCGCTTCGAGGAGGTGTGGCGGGGCACGGCGGCGGCCGGCGCAGATCACTGGGGGGCCCTGAATCCCTTGGGGGAGTTCGTGATCGTGGTGGGGCCGGCGCCCGTCATCGAGAAGACTGTCGACGACGACGACCTGGCTGATGCCATCGAAGACCTGCTCGAGGGCGGCTCGTCGGCACGCGACGCCGCCGACGAGATCGCCGAGCGCTTCGGGGTGCCCCGCCGGCGTGCCTACACGATCGCCAATCGCATCAAGGCCACGGTGATCGCGCCGGTAACCTCCGATCCGTGAGCACCGACCGATCCGACGGAATCGACCAGCACCCGGGCGCGCCCGCGTTTTTCACGACGCCCATCTACTACGTGAACGACGTACCCCATGTGGGCCACGCCTACACGACGGTCGCCGCCGACGTGATGGCCCGGTGGCGACGACTGTGGGGCGACGATGTCGTGTTCCTCACCGGGACCGACGAGCACGGCCTCAAGATCCAGCGGGCCGCCGAGGCCGCCGGGCTCACGCCGCTCGAGCATGCCGACCGCACCAGCGCCCGGTTCCGTGAAGCCTGGACGTTGCTCGGCATCAGCAACGACGACTTCATCCGCACCACCGAGCCCCGCCACCATGCGGCCGTCTCGCACATGCTCCAGACCGTGTACGACAACGGCCACATCGAGCTCGGCACCTACGAGGGCCTGTACTGTGTGGGCTGCGAGGCCTATTACACCGAGGACGAGCTGAACGACGGCAACTGCCCGATCCACGGTCGTCCCGTCGAACGGGTCACCGAGGAGAACTATTTCTTCAAGCTCTCGCGCTTCGAGCAACCCCTCCTCGACTACTACGCGGCCCATCCCGCCGCTGTCGTGCCCGAGACCCGTCGCAACGAGGTGCTGGGCTTCATCAAGGGCGGCCTTCAGGACTTCTCGGTCTCGCGCTCGTCGATCACCTGGGGCATCCCGCTGCCATGGGACCCCCGCCACGTCACCTACGTGTGGTTCGACGCGCTCATCAACTACTGCACAGCGGCCGGCTATCCCGGCGATCGGGAGCGCTTCGATCGCTTCTGGCCGACGGTCGTGCACTTCGTGGGCAAGGACATCCTGCGCTTCCACGCCGTGTATTGGCCAGCCATGCTCATGGCTGCGGGCGAGCTCCCACCGACTCAGGTCGTGGCCCATGGCTGGCTCCTCGCCGGTGGCGAGAAGATGTCGAAGTCGAAGGCCAACCAGATCTTCCCGGCCGATCTGGTGGCCGAGTTCGGCGTCGACGGCTTCCGCTACCACTTCATGGCCGATCAGCGTTTCGGGCCCGATGGCGACCTCTCGTACGAGGGGATGATCGCCCGCTACAACGCCGATCTGGCGAACAACTTCGGCAATCTCGCCAACCGGGTGCTGACGATGGCCGTCAACTACCTCGGTAGCGTGGTCCCCGACGGTCGTGAGGACGGGGCGCTGCGCGAGGAAGCCGAGCGGGCCTTCGCGCTCCAGAGTGCGGCGTTCGCCCGGTACGACTTCGCGTCGGGTTTGGAGGCGGTCTGGGCGCTCATCCGGGCGACCAACGCCTTCATCGAGGATCGGGCCCCGTGGGCGCTCAACAAGGCCGGTGATACGGCTGCGGTCGCCGGCGTGCTGGGCGACTGCCTGGAGGCGCTACGAATCGTGGCGCTCCTCGCTTCGCCGGTGATCCCGACGGCCAGTGCCGAGCTGTGGCGGCGCCTGGGCCTGCCGGGCCGCCCTGAAGCTCAACGCCTGCCCGTGGCCGCAGCCTGGGGTGGCCTTCCCGCGGGCTCGATCCTCGAGAAGGGCGCACCCCTCTTTCCCCGCATCGACGCCCCGGTGGCCCCAGTCGCCCCGTGACCGCCTCGCCGCCCCTCCCCGCCATCCCCCCATCCAGAATTTCTGCAGAAATGCACCCGGTGAGCATTTCTGCACACATTTCGTGGGTTGACAGCCACTGTCACGTCCAGCCGCCGTACGGGCGCGACGACGATCCCGTCGAGGCCGTCCTCCACCGGGCCCGGCTGGCCGGGGTGGTCGCCATGGTGTGCGTCGGATGCGACCTCGAGAGCTCCCGGGCGGCCATCGACCTGGCCGAGGCCCATCCCGACGTGTGGGCCACGGTGGGGCTCCATCCGCACGACGCGTCGAAGCTCGCTGCCGAGTGGGACGCCCTGGCCGACCTCGTGGGCGGGTCGGGGGCCTCCCGGCGGGTCGTCGGTATCGGCGAGACCGGCTTCGACCTCTACTACGGCCATTCTCCCGAGGCTGCACAGGAGGAGGCGTTTCGGCGTCACATCCGGCTCGCTCATGCGCTCGATCGGGCCCTGATCATCCACACCCGCGACGCCTGGGAACCCACGTTCCGGGTGCTTCGTGACGAGGGGATGCCACCCCGGACGGTGTTCCACTGTTTCACCGGCGGACCGTCGGAGGCCGAAGAGGCAGTCGCGCTGGGTGCTCACCTGTCGTTCAGCGGCATCGTCTCGTTCAAGACGGCGCACGACCTCCGGGCCGCAGCTGTGATCACGCCCGACGACCGTCTCCTGGTCGAGACCGACGCTCCGTATCTGGCCCCCGTGCCGCACCGGGGGCGTACCAACGAGCCGGCATTCCTTGGCGCCGTTGGGGATGCGGTGGCTGGTGCCCGCAACGTGACGACGGCCGAGATCGCATCGCTGACCGCGCGCAACGCCGGTCGCGTCTTCGGCTTCGAGATCCCGACCTCGGCGGTTCGCCGGTAGACGGGCGGCTGAGCTCTGGGGCACTCGTCACGCTGCGTGGTGGCCGAGATGGTG
>JANLSK010000012.1:0-5808 GCA_031362415.1 Actinomycetes bacterium
CTCGTGTATTCCTTGAGCGAGGCATCCGCCAGCAAGGGCCGCCACGTGCTGACGATCGGTGGGTACAACAACAAGAAGACGGTCGACAACGAGTCGACGCAGATCCTGATCGACGATGTGCGCGTGACCGGGACACCGGACCTGGGGGGGTAGGAGAAAAAGTGCGTGGGCGCATCTGTTCCCCGACGCCGCCGTGTACACCGAGCACTTCTGGGGCATCTTCCGCGGACCCGACGAGATACTGGCCTTCGCCGAAGGCGCGCTGTCGTCGGCGCCGCAGGTGTACAGCGTGCTCGACTGGTACATGATCGATCAGGGCACGGCGTTCTACCGGGCCATCAACCGCGCCGACAACCCCGAGCCGGGTGCGCCACCGATCGACTTCCCGTCGTTCCAGATCGTCATGTTCGCCGGGGACGGCAAGTGGTCGGCTGAGGAAGACGTGTGGGGGATGGCCGAGTCGAAGGCGTGGGGGCAGCGCTGCCCCGACGCGGCGAAGGCGCACGATCCGGACCCTGCGAGCAAGCTGACGCGGTTGGATTGGGGCACGCTCGACTGGGCCCGTCCCGCCTCTGGGCACGCGGTGGAGCCGTCATGGATGGGCCGCCGCGACGTGTGCACCGTCCGCTGTCTGCGTGAAATGGTCGCCGGCGAACGCATGCCGCGGCCGCCCAAGAGCGCGTGATGGCTCGGTTGGCCGACAAAGTCGCCATCGTCACCGGCGCCGGGTCAGGGATCGGGCGGGCCAGCGCGATCCGGTTCGCGGCGGAGGGTGCCTCCGTGGTCGTCGTCGACGTGAGCCAGCGGAAGGCGGCGAGCTGCGTCGACGAGATCGTCGCCGCCGGTGGCGCCGCGGTGGCCCGCCGCGTCGACGTCGGTGATGCATCGCAGATCGAAGCGATGGTGGGATCGGCGGTCGAGACGTACGGTCATTTGGATGTGCTGTACAACAACGCCGCAATCACACGCATGGGCAGCGCGGTGGCACTGTCGGCCGCGGACTGGGCACTCATCTGGAACACGAACGTCACCTCGGTGTTCCTCGCAGCAAAATATGCCGTGCCATTCATGACCGAGCGGGGTGGCGCCATCATCTCGACCGCGTCGGTGTCGGGGCTGCTCGCCGATGCCGACCAGATCGGGTACGCGGCGTCGAAAGCCGCCGTCATCGGGCTCACCCGGGCGCTTGCGGTCGACCACGGACCACAAGGGATACGGGCGAACTGCATCTGCCCCGGCATCACGCTCACCCCGCCGATGATGCAGATGCTGGCGGACTTCTCGCTCACCGGTGTCGCCGGCGCGGCGGCACCGCTCGGCCGCTGCGCCCAGCCGGAAGAGATCGCCTCGGTTGCGCTCTGGCTCGCCACCGACGATGCCTCGTACGTGAACGGCCAGGCCATCGTCGTCGACGGCGGCATGACCTCGCGCTCGCACTTCTCGGCCATCCAGCAAGCGCTCGCTGTCTCACGCGAGCCGTGAGCTGGCGCGCCAGTCGACCTACTCTTTCGCCACTTTGGGAATCTTCACCGAGGTGGCCGCCAGTTTGCGGTCGAGATCCTTCGTGTCGAAGTACTCGCGCCACGCGGTGATCTTGCCGTCGTCGTCGAGCTCGTACACCGCGACGAGGTGATGCACGAGGGTCTCGCCGTTCACGACGATCGTGTCGGCCCGCTCGGTGACCACGACGTTGCCGCTCGCGCTCACGTGGCTGGGGCGGCAGCACATGAACGTCGCCCAGGTGACCTGGCGCTCGATGTCGCGGCGGATCGCGTCGCGGCCGCGCAGCGTCGGCCCGCCGGGCACCCACAGCTGCCAGATCGCATGCTCGGCGAACGCGGCCACGATCTTGTCGACGTCGGGCAGCTCTTGTTTGCCATCGCCCCACGCCGCCATGAACTCTCGGATGATCGCTTCGTTCTTGACCGACACTGTTCGACTCCTCGCTCGTACCGGGTCGGTCAGTCGCGAAACGACTGGATCGGGTTGTGCCGCGCCATCGCCGAACCGGCGGGCCCGTTCAGCATTTGCTCACGCAGTTTCTCTTGTGGAACAATATGCACAACGTCTCGTCGAGCGCCCCATCAATGTTCTTTTCGAGCACGAACTGCTCGAGGGCAGTCTGCGCCACTTGTGAAACGAGGTTGAGGATGAGCGTTGCGCAGACCAAGATCGGTACTTTCCTCGCACGGCAGGGCGAATTGTGGAACTCCGGGGACCGCGAGAGGTTTGTTGCCGTGTATCGCGAGATCGCTCCCGCGGGTTTCGGGATGGAGTTCCCGGTGGGTACGCCCGTGCAACGTGGCTGGGACGCGCTCGACGCGCTGTGGGACAACTATCAGGCGGCGATCAAGGTGTCGTACCCGATCGTCGCCGTCGCCGACAACGGGGAAGCCGCGGTGCTCGAGCGGATCGAGGCCCAGGTCGGCGGCCAGGCAGTGACCCGTCACAGCATCCACAGCTACGTCTTCGCCGACGACGCGATGTTGGTCCGCTACTTCGCCGAGAGCCCGCAACCCAGCGACGCCGCACAAGCGACACGATCATTCCTGCTGCGACAGTCGGCCCTGTGGAACGCCGGCGACAAGGAGGCGTTCTACGCTGCGTATGCGGCGTTCACGTCGCACGGGTTCGACATCGAGTTCCCGATCGGAACGCCGCCGCACCCTGGCCGGGCACTGTTGGAGCAGCTCTGGGCCGGCTACCAGGCCGACGTCATGCTGAACTACCGATACCTGTACGTGACTGACAGCAATGAGGCGGCGATCTGCGTTGCGAACGAGCGAGTCGTAGACGGTCGGGTTTCGGCCAATAACAGCCTCGAGTTCTACTCCTTCGACGCAGCCGGGGTACTGCACGTCCGGTACTTCCACGAGGGGCACGAATGAGCGACGTGACCACCCACCTTCGTTCGTGTCATCTGTGCGAGGCGATGTGCGGCATCGAGGTTCAGGTCGAGGATGGCCGCGTCACGCGGATCCGTCCCAATCATGACGACGTGTGGAGCCACGGCTACATCTGTCCCAAAGGAACGACACTCGGACGCTTGCACGACGACCCCGATCGGTTGCGCTCGCCGATGGTGCGTGACGGTGACACGTGGCGGGCGGTGACCTGGGACGAGGCGTTCGCGCGCTGCGAAACGATCATTCACGGCATCCTCGACCGCCACGGCAGAGGCGCGTTGGCGTGCCGGACCGGCAACGCTGTCGGGCGCAGCTCGACGCTCTCGCGCTATGTCGCCGCGTTCTCGGGGATGGCCAAGATCGCCCGGTACACGTCCTCGACCGTCGACCAGCAACCCAAGAACGTCGCGTGCCAGTTGATGTACGGCGATGCCTGGACCATGGCCGTGCCTGACATCGCCCGCACCGACTATTTCTTGGTGATGGGTGCCAACCCGGCGGAGTCCCAGGGCAGCATCCTGTCGTTCCCAGACGTGCTCGGCGAGATCGACCGGATTCGTGAACGTGGCGGCCGCACCGTCGTCATTGATCCGGTCCGCACGAAGACTGCCAAGCGCGCGGACGAATGGGTCCCGATCGTGCCTGGAACCGATGCCTTGTTCCTGCTGGCGATGGCTAACGTGCTATTCGCCGACGAGCTCGTCGACCTCGGGCTTCTCGCCGAGTTCGTCAACGGTGTCGACAGGGTTCGCGAGATCTGCAGCGAGTTCACGCCCGACGTTGTCGCTGCTGTGTGCGGCATCCCCGCTGACCTCATCCGGCGGCTGGCACACGAGGTGAGCTCGGCGCCGACTGCAGCCGTCTACGGGCGGATCGGGTTGTGCACACAGGAGTTCGGCACGCTCGCCTCCTGGCTGTCGGACACGATCGCGATCCTGACGGGAAACTTCGATCGCCCAGGCGGTTTGATGTTCTCCAACCCGGTGGCGCCATTCATGGAGATCCTTCCCTCCCGTCCCCCGTCGTTCGGTTCGTATCACAGCCGAGTGCGCGGAGCCCCGGAAGTGCTCGGAGAACTGCCGGCGGCATGCCTCGCGGAAGAGATCGACACACCTGGCGAGGGCCAGATCAAAGGCCTCATCACGCTCGGCTGCAACCCAGTCCTCAGCGCCCCCGACTCGGACAGACTGGATCACGCCTTGCCGTTGCTCGAGGGCATGATCAGCATCGACCTGTATCTCAACGAGACGACGCACCACGCCGACGTCGTGCTCCCGGCGACATCGGCGTTCGAGCAGCCGTATTCCGACATCTGGTCGTGGATCTTCGCACTCCGGAGCGGAATCAAGTACAACGAACCACTGTTCGAGTCACCCGAAGGTTGGGTTCCGGAATGGCAGATCCTGCTGCGCCTCGGGGCCCTGTGCGCGGGCGTCAAGAACGACGACATCGACATCGCCCAACTCGACGCTTCTTTCTTCTCCAGCCTGTGCCGATGCGCCGCACTCGAACCCGATCCGATCCTCGCCGACTCGCCGACCCCTGGCCCAGTGCGAATCATCGATAGGGCGATCAGGCTCGGCCCGTGGGGCGATCAGTACGGCGCGAGACCCGATGGCCTCACCGTCGACAAGTTGCGCGCAGCCCCGAACGGTCTCGACTTCGGCCCCGCGATCCCACGCCTGCCCGGCTTGCTCAAGACCGACTCCGGCAAGATCGAGCTCGCCCCCGACTACATCACCGCCGACATCCCACGCCTCAAAGAGCTGTTGGTACGCGAGCAGCCGCCACTCGTGCTCGTCAGCCGCCGACACGTGCGATCGCTCAACTCTTGGATGCACAACGTCGAAGTGCTCGTCAAGGGCAAAGACCGCTGCACCCTGCAGATCCATCCCGACGACGCCTCTCGATGCGGACTGACGGATGCTGTGCTTGCCACCGTCACGAGCACAGCCGGCAAAGTCACCGTTCCCGTCGAGATCACCGGCGACATCTCGCCGGGGGTCGTGAGCCTGCCGCACGGATGGGGCCACGGGCGCGACGGCACCCAGCTCACAGTCGCCGGCCGCCGGCCCGGCATCACCAACAACATCCTGTCACCCGGCGACCTGGTCGACGCGATCTCGGGCAACGCCGTCTTGAACGGGATTCCGGTCACGGTCACACCCGCCGTCAACGTCGCGTTCAATCCCGCCGAGGTCGGCTGACCGCGAAGTCCACAACGGATACACAGCCGTCGTCGGCTTCCGACAGGACCCCGCCGACCTCTTCGTAGACCTCCTCGTCGACCCGCCAGGGAGTGAGTCGACTACCTGGCGGCCGACGTTGGGGGCGAGACGCTGCGATTGGCGCGAGGGCGCTTCAGGAGATGCCGAGCCGATGGAGCTAACGATAGTCGTGCGATGCCGGGAGCTTCGTCTCTTCGATGAGCTCGAGAGGTCGTACCTCCCGCGCCCGCACGTGGATCACCCCCTCGACCCGCTGCAGCGGCCCCGCCACCTCGAGCATCGCCGCCTGGTGGAGCGGCACGCGGAAGCGGATCGCCATGTCCGGCGTCAGCACCGCGTTCGCGAGGCCGGTCTCGTCTTCGAGGGTCACGAAGCAAAAGCCCTTCGCCGAGCCGGGGCGCTGGCGGACGATCGCGTGGCCCGCCGTGCGGACGAAGGCGCCGTCGGGCATCTCGCGGAGCTTCGCGGCGGAGAGGATGCCTGCGCGGTCGAGGCGTTCGCGCAGGTGGGCCATCACGTGGACACCGGTCGTGAGGCCCGAGAGACGGTAGTCGGCGAGGGTTTCTTCGAGGGCGGAGAGCGGGCGCAGCGGGGAGATGTCGTGGTTCATGTCGTTGCGATCGGGCCCTGGGCGATCGGAGTCCCGCGCGGTCCCGGCCGCTGGTCGCGCGAGC
>JANLSK010000022.1:0-26931 GCA_031362415.1 Actinomycetes bacterium
TGCGGCGCACGCGGGCCCGGCGGCCCGATCTAATGGCCGGTCCGCTCACCCCGGAGGAAGAGCGCCTGCTGGGCGAGTTCCCGCCCGATGATGACGACCGCTAGCATCACCCCCTTCGCGCCTGCGATCTGGAGCTCTTCACAATGAATCGCACTGACATCGTCGACCGCGCCTACCTGCGCGACGACATCCCCGACTTCGGTCCTGGCGACACGCTGAAGGTGCACGTGCGCGTCGTCGAAGGCACGCGTGAGCGCGTCCAGCTGTTCCAGGGCGTCATGATCCGCCGCAAGGGCAGCGGGATCCGCGAGACCTTCACCGTCCGCAAGGTGAGCTTCGGCGTCGGCGTCGAGCGCACCTTCCCGATCCACTCGCCGGTGCTCGCCAAGATCGAGGTCGTCTCGCGTGGCGACGTGCGGCGGGCGAAGCTCTACTACCTGCGCGACCGGATCGGGAAGGCCGCGAAGATCAAGGAGAAGCGGGACTAGCCCGTGAGTGCCGAAGACCTGGAGCGGTACGAGACCGAGATCGAGCTCCAGCTCTACAAGGAGTACCGCGACGTCCTGCCGATGTTCCGGTACGTCGTCGAGACCGAGCGACGGTTCTACCTGGCCAACGGCGTGCAGATCGATCCGCTGAACATCGGCGGTCGCGTCTACTTCGACGTCCGCCTCACCGACGCCTGGGTGTGGGACATGTACCGCCCGGCCCGGTTCGTCTCCTCGGTCCACATCGTGACGTTCAACGACGTCAACATCGAAGAGCTGGTGGGCAAGGAGCTCTGACTCCCGACCCGGGCCGAGATGCGAGACACCCGTCGGGGCGAGGAGCATGCGATGACCCGTGGTGGCGAGCTGTCGGGGCCTTCCCGGCCACCTGACCGGACGCGGATCGATCTCGGGGCCGCCGGCGAGGATCTGGTCGTCTCCTGGTACGAGGCGCGGGGCTACCAGGTGCTGGCGCGCAACTGGCGGGTGCGCGCCGGCGAGCTCGACCTGGTCCTGTCCCAGGCTCGCGTGGTCGTGTTCTGTGAAGTCAAGACCCGGCGCAGCGACGCCTTCGGCGCCCCGGTCGAAGCGGTCGGGAGGGTGAAGCAGCAACGATTGCGGGTGCTGGCCGCGACCTGGCTCGAGGAACGGGCGGCGCCATGGTCTGACATCCGCTTTGACGTGGCCTCGGTGCTGTGGCCCCGTGACGGCGAACCCGAGATCGAGGTCTTTGAAGCTGCGTTCTGAGCTCGGCCCTCACGTGCGAGGCGTGGAGCCGCGGGCTCGGGTGGGTCCCGGCCTCGCCGATGGGCCTCGGTATCCTTGGCCCATGGGCTACAACCCGCATCGCCGCCGTGTGAAGCGCCGCACCGATGTCGTCTTCCTGGGCGCTTCGATCGTGGTGGCGGTCCTCCTGGTGATGTGGGCGCTGGTGCCCCGGTAACGCGAGACGAGCCCCGCTGATGCCCCGCCGCAGCCGTCGTGCCCGGGATACCGAGCCCTCCGCGGGCACGGCTCGCGCTCAACCACCCGCCCGTGCCCCCCGAGAGCTCCCGATCGTGCTCGACTCGGGCGAGCACTGTGAGGGCGCGATCGAGATCCGGACCGTCGCTCGGCATCAGGCCACCAAGGTGTACCGGTGCCCGGGCTGTGACCTAGAGATCGCGATCGGCCTCGCCCACGTCGTGGTCGTCCCCCAGGAGGATCCCTCGGCCCGACGGCACTGGCACGCCCGCTGCTGGACCCGCGAGCGTACCGATCGCGAGTCGGCCTTCCGTCGGCGCAGAGCCTGAGACATCGCGACACCGAAGCGCCGTCGTTGGCGACGGTCCTCCGAGAACCCCGTCGGGAAACCACGGCGTGAGGCGGCGGCCGAGCAGGTCGTGGCCGGGGCGGACCTCGGCCGAGGGGGTACTTCAGTTCGGCCACAGGAATCCTCGCCGTCGGGTGACGTGGCCCAGGGCTTCGAGCTCGGCGGCGGCTCGGGTCACTTCCGCAAGGGGACGGCCGGTTCGCGATGCGAGCTGGTCGATGGTCGCCGGATCGCCGGCGAAGGCTGCGAGGATCTCGCCGGCCAGGTCGCTCGGGCGCGGGGCTCGGACCGTCGACCAGGACGGCGCCCCCTTCCAAGGGGCCCCACCACCTCGGCTGTAGCCGGAGCTGAACGACAGGGCCTGCAACACGTCGCCCGGCTCGAGCAAGGGCGTCGCGCCATCACGCAGCAGCCGGTTCGTGCCCTCGGCCGCCGGGTTGCGACGAGAGCCCGGCGGCACGAGCACGTCTCGGTGGTATCGGATGGCCCAGTCGGCGGTGTTGAGCGCGCCACCGCGGGCGGTGGCCTCGACGACGACCACGACATCGGCCAGGGCGGCGATGATGCGGTTGCGGACCGGGAAGCGGTGCCGCTCGGGAGCGGTGCCGAACCAGTGCTCGCTCATGACGAGCCCGTGCTGGCGGACGGCCTCGGTGAGTGGGCCGTGGCGTCGTGGGTACACCACGTCGAGCCCGGTGGCCACGACGCCGATGGTGGTGCCACCAGGCGCCGCCAGCGCGCCCTCGTGCGCGGCGGCGTCGATCCCGATCGCCAGGCCACTCACGATCGTGATCCCCAAACCAGCCAAGGAGAACGCCAGATCGCGTGCGTCGGCCAGACCATGGGGCGTGGCCGCTCGGGTGCCAACGATGGCCACGCGCGGCCGGTCGAGCGCATCGGGTCGGACTCCCTCGGCGAAGAGCACCGCCGGGCATTCGTCGAGCTCGGGCTCGAACGGGAACTCGGGATCGCTCCGGAGCACGACCCGCGTGTCGCGCTGGGCCAGGTGGCGAGCGGCACCATGGGCATCGAGCCGCTCGGGCCAGGTCTCGACGTGAGCCACGGGGCGTGGCGACCGTTCGGCGAGGAACCGGGCCGCATCGCCCCGACGGACCGCACGCAACGCTTCCGGGGGACTTGGCCACTGGTCGAGGATGGCCCGGAGCTGCGTTCGTCCCATGCCTCGGAGGGCCACGAGCGCCGCAGCCGCGACGTGGTCGGAGCGGACGATCCTCGTGACACGGGTCGCCGCGGACGTCGAGGTGAGGCACGGGGTCGTGGCGTCGGCGCTCATATCACGTCGACCCTGAGCTCGGCGGCCAGCAGGAGATCGTCGATCGACAGGGCGGCCCGACCGTCGAGGTCGGCGAGGGTCTGCGCGACCCGGCGGATGGCCATGAGGCCCCGAGCGCTCACCCGACCCTGGCTGCCGATGAGCCGGAGGGCGTCGGCGCCCTCGGGCGAGACGGGCAGCTCGCGCACCACGATCCCGCTGGGAATCTGGGCGTTGCGCTGCCACGGTCGGTCGCGGTAGCGGGCGCGCTGGCGAGCGACGGCTTCCACCACGCGCTCGCGCACCACGTGCGACGGCTCACCGGGCGGATCGCCCGATGCCGGTGGGGTGAGCGCCAGCCTCAGGTCGAAGCGGTCGAGGAGCGGCTGCGACAGGCGCCGGGCGTACCGGGCCCGGGCCTGGTCGCTGCACCGGCACGAGATGGCGCCGCGCCCGCACGGGCAGGGATTCGTACAGGCGACCAGCGTGAACGCCGCCGGGAACACCATCGACGCAGCCGAGCGGAAGATGCTCACCTCGCCCTGCTCGAGCGGCTCGCGCAGCGCTTCGAGGGCGATCGGCGGGAACTCGCCGAGCTCATCGAGGAACAGCACGCCCCGGTGCGCCAGCGTGACCGCCCCCGGTCGGAGCCGGCCGCTGCCGCCTCCGATGAGCGCCGGTGCGGTCGCCGAGTGGTGGGGGGCCTCGAACGGCCGTCGCCGGGCCAGACCACCCCCGATGCGTCGACCGGCGGCCGAGTGGATGCGGGTGACCTCGAGGGCCTCCTGGGGTTCGAGCGGGGGCAGGATCGTGTGGAGCCGGCGGGCCAGCATGGTCTTGCCGATCCCGGGTGGGCCGGCCATGAGGAGGTGATGGCCTCCGGCGGCGGCGATCTCGAGGGCGCGACGGGCCATGGGCAGCCCCCGCACGTCGGACAGATCGGCGCCGTCGCCGTCGGCATCGAGATCACCGACGCCACCGACCCCGCCCACCCCGCCGCTCCACCCCGTACCTGCGACGACCTCGGGGATCGCCGGCCAGGTGTCCTCGCCCTTCAGACAGCCCCGCAGCTCGCCCACCGTGCGCGCCGGGCGCACGGTGACACCGGACACGAGCTCGGCCTCGATGGCGTTGGCGAGCGGGACGACGACGATGCCCACGCCGGCATCGCGTAGCGCCTCGACGATGGCCAGGACCCCGGGCACCCCCCGGATGGTGCCGTCGAGGCCGACCTCGCCCACGACACCCACACCGTCGAGGCATCCGGCAGGAAGCTCGTCGATCGCCAGCAACAGCCCCACGGCGGTGGGCAGGTCGAGGCCGGCGCCGCTCTTTTTGACCCCGCTCGGCGCCAGGTTCACCGTGATCCGCTTCATGGGCCACGGCAGCTGCGACGACAACAGGGCGGCCCGGATCCGTTCCCTCGACTCCCGCACCGCAGCGTCGGGAAGCCCGACCACCGTGTAGCTCGGGATCCCGCCCGAGACGTGCACCTCGACGGTGACCAGCTGACCGTCGATCCCGCACAACAGCGCACTCGCAACCGAAGCGAGCATGACGTTCCCCCTCCCCTGTGCGCCCTCGGCGCACCCAGCCGACGCCCGGGCGGACGCCAGCGAGGAGGGCCTGTCTTGCACCCTCGGGGGGATGCAACCGCAGCCACTCGGTCGGTGGTGTCACCCTACCTGGGGGGTACGACAGTTGCTTTCGGGCTACGACAGAGGTACTCGGGGGCTCCGGCAGCTTGCCCGGCCCGGTACGCCAGGGCCCGATTTCTGCGACCGGTACCACGACATCGCGAGCCGCCTCGACGCTGGCGCGGGTCGTACGCTGTCGGGAGGAGGACGACGAGCATGAAGGTACGGATCGGATTCGGGCTCGGGCTCTCCGGTGGCCGCGCTCGCGAAGCCAGACCCTCCGACGCCGCCGAGCAGTTCGCGCTCATGGTCGACGAGCTCCACCGGCTGGCGTTCGACTCGCTCTGGCTGCCCGAGCGGATCACGTCGGAGCGGATCGACCCGATCGTCGGCCTGGCGATCGCCGCCGGCCGGTCACCCCGGCTCAAGCTGGGTACGAGCGTGCAGGTGCTCTCGGGCCGCAACCCCGTGCTGCTGGCCAAGGAGTGGGCCACGCTCGACCGGCTCTCGGCCGGCCGCACGCTGCCTGCGTTCGGGCTTGGCGTGGTCGACACCAGGGAACAGCAGGTGTTCGGCATCGACCGGAGCGATCGAGCGAGCTGGTTCGACGAGGCCCTGCCGCTGATGCGACGACTGTGGACCGAGGATGGCGTCACCCACCACGGACAGCACTTCCACCTCGATGACGTGACCATCGGGCCCAAGCCCGTGCAGCAGCCGCCCGACGTGTGGCTCGGGGGACGGGCGCCGTCGGAGCTGCGGCGGGTCGGGCGTCTGGGCGACGGGTGGTTGCCATCGTTCGCGACACCACAGCTCTGCGCCGACGGTCGCGTGCTCATCGACGCCGAGGCCGAGCGGTCCGATCGCCGGATCGACCCCGAGCACTATGGGCTGCTCCTCGGCTATGCCCATCAGGCCGTCGACAACCCCCTCGTGAGCGGACTCGTGCAGCGCTACGGCATCGATCCCGCCGAGGTGATCCCCGTCGGCTTCGCCGAGGTGCGCCGGTTCCTGAGCCGTTTCATCGACATCGGGTTCTCGAAGTTCGTGCTCGTCCCGTTCCACGAGCCCGCCGACTGGACGGTCGAGCTGGAGGAGGCCGCAACCATGCTCCTCGATCTGCAGTCGGCGTCGGGCTCGGCCTCGCGATCGGCCGCCACCGCGAGCCCCGTTGCCGCCGTCGGAGACCGACGATGATCGCGGCGGGTCTGGTCGGGGCTGTGGTCAGCGCGGCGGGGGCGATCCTCGGTGTCGACGACGTCAAGCCCGACGGCGGCAGCCCGACCATCGTGCCGATCGTGCTCGTGGGCGTGCTCATCGTGGCCGTCGGCATCTGGATGATCGTCGCCGTCTTCCTGCAGCGGGGACCGGAACCCGAGGAAGCTGCGCTGGCCTACGAGTGGGCCTGGGACCGACTCGACTTCCCGATCCTCTGGGAGCTCTCGGCACCGTCGTTGCGAGACGGTCGCAGCCAGGCCGACTTCGTCGCCGACAAGGCCGCCGCGTACGGGGATCATCGCGCCGACTATGTGGGGCTCATCGAGCAGGTGGTGGTGGAGTCGATCGACGCCGGTCGGCTTCAGGCCGTCGTCCGCACCCGCCTCGTCCTCGGACCCCGAGACACCCGAGACGACGCCGTCGAGGAGCTCACCAACGAGCTGTACCTCAAGCGCGACGGGGGTACGTGGCGCGTCGCCGCCTACCGACTCGATCGTCGAGCACCGGTCCGCATCGCCTGAGCTCGGTGCTGACGTCGTGGCGGCCCCCACAGGCCGTCGGCTCCTCCCGATGCCGGTCCGGTCGGCCGGCCGTTCAGGGGTCCCTGCAGCGTGGCGTACGATGGGCGGGCAACGTGCGTCAACGTCCAGTCCGACGAGCCGAGGTGTGCTGGTGGTCGAACGGTCCCCGACCGCTCACGCTGTCTCAGACGCACCCGCCACCGCCGGGGAGCCGCCCGAACCCTCGGGTGATGGACCGCCGTGGGAACTGGCCACCTGGTGGTCGGCGTTGGCCGGCCGGGCGCCATCGACGGGCGAGGCCTACCGCCACGACGTGGGCGCGTTCGTCACCTGGGCCGGCCGTGCCGGTGTGACCGGGCCCGACGACGTCGACCATCGGCTCGTGCGGCGCTACATCGCCTTTCTCGGAACGCGAGGTTTGGCCCGCGCCACCGTGGCCCGGTCGGGCTCGGCGCTGCGTTCGTACTTCCGATGGGCGAAGCGTCGGGGTCTCATCGCCATCGACCCCACCCTCACGCTGCGCACTCCTGCCGGACCATCCCGCCTCCCGCGGGTTCCCGGGGCTGCCGACACCGTCGCCCTGCTCGACGATCTCGAGGAGCGCTCGGTCGACGGGGCCCGGGCGTTGCGCGACCGGGCCGTGGTGGAGGTGCTCTACGGAGCGGGAGTCCGGGTGTCCGAGCTGTGCGGCATGGATCTCGACGATGTCGATGCGACGGCGTGCACCATCACCGTGCTCGGCAAGCGGGCCAAGGTGCGGCGCATCCCCGTGCCCCCCACGGTGATCGCCGCGGTGGACGGCTATCGCGAGGGCGCCCGATCGGAGCTGGCGACCGCAACGACGCCGCCACGGGCGCTTTTCGTGAACCTTCGGGGCCATCGGCTCACGCCGCGTGACGCGCGCCGGATCATCGAGCGCTGTAGAGCTCGCGACGGTCGGCGGTTGCACCCGCACGCTCTGCGGCACGCATACGCTACGCATCTGCTCGAAGGGGGCGCAGACCTCAGAAGTGTGCAAGAACTGCTCGGACACGCCGACGTGGGCACCACGCAGATCTACACGCACCTGACGATCGACCGGGTGCGTGCGGTGTACGACGACACCCATCCCCGAGCCTGATCCCCCTCCCGACTTCCAGGAATCGCGGACGCCTGATGGACCAAGACCCCGGTATCGACGCCCTGTGGACCGGCTACAAGCAGTCGGGATCCCGTGACGCACGCGACCGGCTGATCCTGCACTACGCGCCGCTCGTGAAGTTCGTGGCCGGTCGTGTCGGGGTCGGTCTCCCGCAGAGCGTCGACCAAGCCGACCTGGTGTCGTACGGCGTCTTCGGGCTCATCGACGCCATCGAGAAGTTCGAGCCCCAGCGGGGCTTCAAGTTCGAGACCTACGCCATCGCCCGCATCCGTGGCGCGATCATCGACGAGCTCCGCTCCTACGACTGGGTCCCCCGCTCGATCCGGGCCAAGGCCCGCTCGATCGAACGGGCCTACTCGAAGCTCGAGAACGAGCTGCGCCGGTCCCCGACCGACAAGGAGCTGGCCGAGGAGCTCGACCTCAGCGAGGAGGAGCTCGCCAGCACGCTCTCGCAGATCTCCTTCGTGGGGATCATCGCCCTCGACGAGGCCATCACCGGTGAGCGGGGCGACGGCTCCACGCTGGGCGACACCATCGCCGACCGGGCCGGCGATCCGCTCGAGGCCTACGAGGTCGAGGAGACCAAGCGGATCCTGGCCGACGCCATCAACCGCATGCCCGAGCGGGAGCGCCTCGTGCTCACGTTGTACTACTACGAGGGGCTCACGCTGGCCGAGATCGGCGACGTGCTCGGCGTCACCGAGAGTCGCGTCTGTCAGATCCACACCAAAGCCATCCTGCAGCTGCGATCACGCCTCACCGAGCCCGAGCGCAGCAGTAGCTGAGCGTCGCCGAGGCGCAGTAGCCTCGGCGACGAGCTTCCCCGCACCACTCCCCGTCTTCATTTGCTGAGCGCAGCGCGCTCGCACCTGATGCGCTCGTTCGCAGCGCTCGGAACCGGGGAGGGTGATCATGAGGGTCTCGTCGAACAGGTCGAACGTGGGTCTGACCGTGACCATGATGCTGGTCGTCGCGGCGTCGTCCGTGGCGGTCCTGGCGCCACATACAGCATCGGCGCAGGTGAGCCGGTCGGCTCCGCTGCGATGGAGTGCCCCGGTCGACGGGCCGATCGTGGCCGAGTTCCGGGAGCCGTCGCATCGCTACGGACCCGGGCACCGGGGCCTCGACTTCGCCGTCGAGCCGTCGACCCCCGTGCGGGCCGCCGGTGCGGGCATCGTCGTCTTTGCCGGCCGCATCGACGAGGCCTGGTACGTGAGCATCGACCACGGCGACGGCGTCGTCACGACCGCCTCCTACCTCGCCGAGGTGGCGGTGGCCCGCGGCGATCGGGTGCAGCGGGGCCAGGCCGTCGGGGTCTCGGGAGCGATCGGTTCGGGCCACGACGGCACGGTCGTGCACCTGGGGCTTCGCGTCGACGGGGCCTACCGCGACCCGCGCCTGCTCTTGCGCCGGATCGTGCCTGCCGACGTGGTCAGGCTCGATACCGAACTCGGATGACGTCCGGGCGACGGGTACACTGTCGAGCCGGCCGCAACGGGTGCACAACGCCCACGGTCGGTTCTCGAAGTACATCGTCCACGAATCACGTCGTCCCGTCCACGAACGAGACAGCCAGACCATCGTCTCGTCCCCACCATCTCCGTCATGCCAACTCGCACGCCCGTGCAACCCTCGGTCGTGGAGCCTCGAGCGATCACAGCGCTCAGCCGGGTCCCACGCACAACGGGCGGATGATCAACCCAGGGAGCGTTCACCCATGCCCGTCGTCACCATGCGACAGTTGCTCGAAGCCGGCGTCCACTTCGGCCACCAGACCCGCCGTTGGAACCCGAAGATGAAGCGGTTCATCTTCGGCGAGCGCAACGGCATCTACATCATCGACCTCCAGCAGTCGCTCGTGCGGATCGACGAGGCCTACCAGTTCGTCCGTGACCTCACGGCGCGCGGCGGCACGATCCTGTTCATCGCCACCAAGAAGCAGGCGCAGGAGCCGGTCCGCAAACACGCCACCCGCTGCGGGATGCCGTACATCAACGAGCGTTGGCTCGGCGGCATGCTCACCAACTTCACCACGATCCACGGGCGCGTCGCCAAGATGCGCGAGCTCGAGCGCCAGGAGCGCAGTGGCGAGTTCGACGCCATGCCCAAGAAGGAAGCGCTCCGCAACCGGCGTGAGCTGATCAAGCTCCAGCGCTACCTTGCCGGCATCGTGGGCCTCGACCGGGCTCCCAACGCGGTGTTCATCGTCGACACCAAGAAGGAGCACATCGCCGTCACAGAGGCCAACAAGCTCGGGTTGCCGATCGTGGCCGTCGTCGACACCAACTGCGATCCCGACCTCATCGAGTACGTGATCCCGGGCAACGACGACGCGATCCGCTCGGCCGAGCTGATGTGCCGCATCATCGCCGATGCCGTCGACGAAGGCCGGCGCATCGCTGCGGCCCGTGATCCCCGCCCGGCAGTGAGCGCCGTCGTCGGCGAGGCCCCGGCAGCCGCCCCGGCACCGCGCCAGCTCGACCCCGAGGAGGCCCGTCGTCGCGCCGCCGAGCAGGCCCGGGCCAAGGCCGAGGCCGCCGCTGCACAGCGCGCCCGCGAGGAGCGTCTGCTCGCCTCTCAGGAGGCCGCCAAGGAGGCGAAGGAAGCCGCCAAGGAAGCTGCCAAGAACGCTCCGGCCGATGCGCCCGTCGCTGCGGCTGCTGCGGCCGAGGAAGCCCCTGCGGCGTCCGAGCCCGAGGCTGCGGCGCCCGAGGCTGCGGCGCCTGACGCCGCGTCCGAGTGACGGCGCCCGTCTCACTGTTGCCCTGTTCGACCGTTCGATCCCCCAGGAGATGTGATGGCTGAGATCTCGGCCAAGGACGTCGCCGCCCTCCGCAAGGCAACCGGCGCCGGCATGATGGACTGCAAGCGTGCTCTCGAAGAGTCTGATGGCGACTTCGAGGAAGCGAGGAAGTGGTTGCGCGAGAAGGGATTGGCCTCCGTGGCCAAGCGGGCCGGACGGGCTGCCGACCAGGGTGCGGTCGCCGTGGCGACGTCGGGCTCGATCGGGGCGGTCGTCGAGCTCAACTGCGAAACCGACTTCGTGGCCAAGGGCGACGAGTTCAAGGCCGCGGTGGCCACCCTGGCTCAGCAGGCGGCGAGCACCCCGTCCGACCTCGCTTTCCAGCCGTTCGCCGGATCGTCCGACACCGTCGACACGGCCGTCAAGGAGATGGCGGCGCGCTTGGGCGAGAACATCTCGCTCGGACGGGTCGTGCGCCTCGATGCCGGCGAGGGGCTCATCGACACCTACGTGCACCGCCAGGAAGGGCGGGGGACGGTCGGGGTCATCGTCGTGCTCAGCGGCGTCGATCCCACGAGTCCGCAGGCCCAGGAGATCGCCCACGATGTCGCGCTGCACGCGGCGTCGGCTGCTCCAGGCTGGCTTCGCCGCGAGGACGTCCCGCAGTCGGTGATCGATGCCGAGCGCGAGGTGTACGAGAACATCACCCGCAACGAGGGCAAGCCCGAGGCGGCGATCACGAAGATCGTCGAGGCCCGCATCGGTGGCTTCTTCCGCGACCGCTGCCTTGTCGAGCAGGCGTTCGTGAAGGACACCAAGGTCTCGATCGCCCAGCTGGTCGCCACGCTCGGCGCCGACGCCACCGTGTCGGCCTTCGCCCGGGTCAAGATCGGCGAGGAGTAACCTGCAAGCCCGGTGCCCACGACGGCTGTGGGAGACCCGGGCCGCAGTGTTGGCGCCCCGTCCTGTCAGGTTCCTGTGGCGATTGGAGAGGTGATGGCGCAGAGCCGCTACGGCCGAGTGCTCCTCAAGCTCTCCGGCGAGGCGTTCGCCGACACGAGCATCAAGTACGGCATCGACGCCGAGATCGTGCACCAGGTGGCGGCCGAGATCGCCGAGGCGCGAGAGAACCTCAACGTCGAGATCGCTGTGGTGGTCGGGGGCGGCAACATCTTCCGCGGTCTCTCGGGCTCCCGGGGCGGCATGGATCGCGGCACCGCCGACTACATGGGGATGCTGGCGACGGTCATCAACGCCTTGGCCTTGCAGGACGCGCTGGAAAAGCTCGACCAGCCGTGCCGGGTGCAGACGGCCATCGCCATGGCCCAGGTCGCCGAGCCGTACATCAGGCGGCGGGCCATCCGACATCTGGAGAAGGGCCGCGTGGTGATCTTCGCCGCCGGTACCGGGAACCCGTACTTCACCACCGACACGACCGCTGCGCTGCGAGCGGCCGAGATCGGCGCCGAGGCCGTTCTCAAGGGCACCCACGGCAGCGTCGACGGCGTGTACGACAAGGATCCCCGGAAGTTCGCCGATGCCAAGAAGCTCGATCGGGTCGCCTTCAACGACGCGCTGAACGACGAGAACATCCAGGTGATGGATTCGACCGCCATCACCTTCTGCATGGAGAACAAGCTCCCGATCATCGTGTTCAACGTGATCACGCCGGGCACGATCCGACGGGTTCTCCTCGGCGAGGACGGCGTCGGATCCATCGTGTCCTGACCGCCCCGCGCGACAAGTCCAGGGGGAGAGCACCATGATCGAGAAGGAAATCCTCGACGACGCCAGGGAGAAGATGGCCAAGGCCGTCGAGCATCTGCTCGACGACTTCTCCCGAGTGCGCACCGGCCGGGCCAACTCCGGCCTCGTGGAGAAGCTGCGCGTCGACGTGTACGGCTCGGAGATGGCGCTCCAGCAGATTGCCGGCTTCAGCGTGCCCGAGCCGCGGATGCTCGTGATCTCGCCCTACGACAAGACCACGATCACCGCCATCGAGAAGGCGCTCCGCAGCAGCGATCTCGGCATCAACCCGGGGAATGACGGGATCGTGATCAGGTTGGCGTTCCCGCCACTCACCGAGGAGCGGCGCAAGGAGTTCGTGAAGGTCGTCAAGAACAAGGCCGAGGACGCTCGGGTGGCCATCCGCAACGTCCGGCGCCACGCCCGTGGCGATCTCGAGGACTTCGAGAAGGAGGGCGCGATCTCCGAGGATGCTCTCGCCCGGGCCGAGAAGGAGCTCGAGAAGGTCACCCACGAGTTCGTGGAGATCGTCGACGCCAAGCTGGCCCACAAGGAAGCCGAGCTGCTCGAGGTCTGATCGAGCTCGTCGTGGAGCGTTCGCGCGTCGGACACTCCGCCCCATACCCTCGCCCCGACGGTCTCCTGGGGTACCGTGGCGCGTTGCAGGGGGAGCGAGAGCGTCTCGTACCCGGGAGGAACACCAGCGTGGACGATCACGGCGACGATCAGCTCCCTGAGCGCACCGCAGCGCCGAGCGAACGAGTGCGCATCATCGGCGCCGACGAAGCGCGCCAGGCCCTCGAGCGCGGTCAGCGACTCGGACGACCCGGCGCGCCGACGCCCGATGGCCCAGGACCTGATCCGCGGTTCGCTCCGTCGATGCGTCTCGGGGGCTCGTCGTTCGGCAGCGCCGATGACGATGGTGACGATGGCGACGACGAGCTCGACCAGGGTCGCGATCCCGGTCGCCACGGCACCGGCCCGGGCCCGGGGACGGGCGCTTCGGCGCCGGTCTCGGCTGCGGGTCCGCGCCGGGTCATCGGCGCCGACGAGCGCCTGGCGCAGGCCCAGGCCGAGCGCGCCGAGCGGGCCCTGGCCGAGCAGGCCCAGCTCCCGCAGGCCCGGCTGCCGCAGGTTCCGAACCCGGGCGAGACGCCGACCGTGCTGCCTCATTGGACCGAGCCGGCAACCGGGCAGATGCCCAGGATCTTCGGCGACGAGGCCGAAGACGACGAGGGCCTCGACGCCTGGTCGAAGGTGTCGGCGCCGCGCTTTCGCCACCACTCCGGCGACTGGGCCGAACCCGACTTCCATCCCGATGAGCTCGTCAAGGACGACGACGCCCTGGGGGCGCTGTCCGACGACGAGCCCGAGGTCGACGAGGACGACGTCTTCGCCCGCCAGGTGCAGGAGCGGCGAGCCCGGGGAGCCGAGCGTCGTCCCGGAGCCGCTGCTGGTCGGCGTCCCGCTCGGGGGGCTCCGACCGGGGCTCCTCCTGGCGCCATCGACGACGTCGATCCCGATGGCGACGGGCCACTGCTCGGGGGAGGGCCCGGTCTGGGGACCGGACACCTGCGCGACGAGACCGACTTCGGACCGCCCGAGATGTTCAACGAGCCGTCCCGTCCCGACGACCTGGTGGTGCGGATCGTCGTGGGCGTGGCCATGGGCATCGTGGCGCTCCTGGCCTTCAACCTCGGCCGGGGTTGGGTGGCCGCACTGGCGTCGGTGATCGGGGCCCTCGCTGTGGCCGAGCTCTACGCCGGATCGCGATCGCAGGGGTACCGTCCCGCCGCTCTGCTCGGGATGATCGGTGCCGCCGCCATGCCGGCCATCGCCTTCAAGCGCGGCCCCGACGCGTTCCCGCTCGTCATCGGGATCATCATCGTGTTCACGATGCTGTGGTACCTCACCGGCGCGGTGCGGGCCCGACCGGTCGCCAACCTGGGTATGACCTACCTCGGCTTCGGTTACATCGGGATGCTCGCCGGTTTCGTGGGCCTCCTGCTCGGCCGGTCGCTCGACGGTGTCGGTCTCGTGATCGGCGTCGCGCTGTGCGTCATCGTCAACGACATCGCGGCGTATCTGGTGGGCAGCCACATCGGCCATCAGCGCCTGGCGCCGCACATCTCACCCAACAAGACCTGGGCCGGGTTCTTCGCCGGAGTCGCCGGATCGATCGCCGTGGCCGTGCTCGGCGTCCACCAGATCGCGCCGTGGGACACGAGCCGGGTCGACTGCCTCTGGCTCGGCCTCGTCGTCGGGCTGGCCGCTCCGATCGGCGATCTCGCCGAGTCGATGATCAAGCGAGACCTGGGGATCAAGGACTTCGGCGGGCTGCTCCCCGGCCATGGCGGCGTGTTCGATCGTTTCGACGGGCTCCTGTTCTCGATGCCGTTCGCGTACTACCTCACGATCGTGCTCGACATCGGGTGATGGGTCAGAGGGGTACGTGGATCTTCCGGTTTCGAGCTCTCATCGGAGCGAGCGGGTGAGTGCGGGATTCTCCGGACCGGGTGCTGCCGGCACCTCGGTCTCAGGTCGACAACTGCCGAATGGAACACAGCGAGGATGTGCCGTTGATTTCCGCCGAGCGCAGCGAGGTCCCGGAGTCGCCGGCGACGTCGCCGCAGGCGACGTGGAGCCGGCATGAGCGCAGATGACGGTCGCCTCGGGGTGGCGGTGTTGGGCTCGACCGGCTCGGTTGGCACCCAGAGCCTCGATGTCGTCCGGGCCAACCCCGACAGGTACCGGGTGGTGGCGCTGGCCTCGGGCCGCAACCGCGAGCTGCTGGCAGCGCAGGCCGCCGAGTTCGGCGTGCCCGATGAGCTCGCTCGGACATGCGCTGACGACCCGGCCGCGCTGGCTGCACTGGCGAGCCTCGATGACGTCGACATCGTCATCAACGCCGTCGTGGGCTTCGCGGGGCTGCCGGCCACCCTGGCGGCGTTGGAGTCGGGCAAGCGGCTGGGCCTGGCCAACAAGGAGAGCCTGATCGCCGCCGGCCCGATTGTGGCCAAGGCTCGGGCCGTCGGCGGCGGGGTCATCGTGCCCGTCGACTCCGAGCACTCGGCGCTGTACCAGGCGATGCGGGCCGGCGCCCCGGGCGAGGTGCGACGGCTGCTCATCACCGGCAGCGGCGGACCGTTCCGCGGTCGTACCCGGGCCGAGCTGGCCGAGGTGCGGGTCGAGGAGGCGCTCAAGCATCCGACGTGGTCGATGGGCCCCAAGATCACCGTCGACTCGTCGACGCTCATGAACAAGGGCCTCGAGGTCATCGAGGCCAAGGAGCTCTTCGAGGTGGAGCTGGCCCAGATCGAGGTGGTGATCCACCCCCAGTCGGTGATCCACGGCATGGTCGAGTTCTGCGACGGTGCCACCATCGCCCAGCTTTCCATGCCCGACATGCGCGGGCCCATCGGCTACGCCATGGCCGATCCGGGACGGGTACCGCAGCCCGTCGGGCTCATCGACTGGACGAGCCTCGCTCAGCTCACGTTCGAGACGGCCGACCTCGAGACGTTCCGGTGCCTGGCGCACGCCTACGAAGCGGCCCGGGTCGGCGGGCTGGCCCCGGCCTTGCTCAACGCCGCCAACGAGATCGCCGTCGAGGCGTTCTTGGCCGGACGGGTGTCGTGGTTGACGATCGACGAGACGATCGGTGAGGTGCTCGCGTCGGAAACGGCCGGCCCGGCCGATACGCTCGGAGCGGTGCTCGACGCCGACGCCCGCGGACGCGACCGAGCCAGGAAGATCATCGATCGCCGCCGGGTTGCCTGAGTGATCGCCTTCGGCGGATGGGCCTTCATCCCTGGAGACCATCGCCGATGAATGGGTGACACGGTTTCAAACTGACGAGCACCGGACTGACGGTTTGGCACTGACGAGCACCGCACTGACGGGAGCGGGATGAGAGACGTCTTCGAGGAACAGCAGCTCGACCGGAAGTCCACGGTGCGCAACGTGGTCGTGGTGGTGCTCGCCCTCGTGCTGTTCACGATCATCCGCCCGGCGTCGGCCGCCAACCTGCTCGGCGTGCTCGGCGGCCTGGTCGTGTTCATCGTGATCCACGAGTTCGGGCACTTCGCAGCGGCGAAGTGGGCGGGGATGAAGGTCACCGAGTTCTTCGCCGGCTTCGGACCCCGCATCTGGTCGTTCCGCCGGGGCGAGACCGAGTACGGCTTCAAGGTCCTCCCCCTCGGGGGCTACGTGAAGATCATCGGCATGAACAACCTCGAAGAGGTCGACCCGGCCGACGAGGACCGCACCTACCGCTCCAAGTCGTTCCACGCCCGTTTCATCGTGGCCTTCGCCGGCCCGTTCATGAACGTGCTGTTGGCCTTCGGGTTGCTGGTCGTCGTGTACGCCGGCTTCGGAGTTGCTGAGGCGACCACTGCGATCAACGTCGTGGGCGAAGGAACGCCCGCGGCTGCAGTGGGCCTCCAGCCCGGTGACACGATCCTCTCCATCGACGGTCGAGCCGTCGAGGAGTGGTCCGACGTCCCCGACATCGTGCAGCCGTTGGCCGGTCAGGCGATCACGGTGGTGTACCAACGACCGGGCGAGGATCCTCGCTCGGTGACGGTCACGCCCGAAGACGTCGAGGGTGTCGGTCGACTCGGCATCAGTCCGCAGGGCCGGTACGAGCGCTTGGGTCCCATCGATTCGTTGACCACCTCGGTCAGTGATGTCTGGCGTCAGACCACGGGCACGATCAGCGCCTTCGGTGGCTTCTTCGGGAATCTCGACGGCTACGTGCAGGGGCTCTTCACGGACGACGAGCAGGTGCAGACCGATGCCGACGAGAACCGGTTCGTCTCGGTCGTAGGGCTGTACGACCTCGGGGGCGACGCCGCACGCGACGGACTGCGGAGCGTCCTGATCGTCATGGCGATCATCAACCTGGCGTTGGCCATCTTCAACCTGCTGCCTTTGCCCCCGTTCGACGGGGGGCTCATCGCCATCGCCAGCTACGAGAAGGTGGCTTCGACCATCCGTCGGCGCCGGGTACAGGTCGACATGAACAAGATCATGCCCTTGGCCGGCGCCGTGTTGGTGATGGTGGCCTTCATCGCCATCACCTCGATCTACCTCGACCTCGTGCGCGGCCAGCAGAACCCGTTCTGATGCCGTCCGCGGCAGGTACCGTCGGCTGATGGACGCCAACACGTCGCTCACCCATCCCCGTCGCAGCACCCGGCTCCTGCACGTGGGAGCGGTGCCCGTGGGTGGCGGCTCGCCCATCACGGTGCAGTCGATGACCATCACCAAGACGGCCGACGTCGAGGGGACCCTCCAGCAGATCTACGCCCTGGCCGCCGCCGGCGCCGACATCGTGCGCTGCACCTGCAACGAGATCGAAGCGGCCGAGGGCCTGGCCCAGATCGTGCCCCGTTCGCCCGTCCCCATCGTCGCGGACATCCACCACCAGTACAAGATGGCCCTCGCCGCGCTCGACGCCGGGGTGGCCTGCCTACGCCTCAATCCCGGCAACATCCGCCGCCCCGAGCACATCAAGCTCGTGGCCCAGGAATGCCGCGATCGCTTGGTGCCCATCCGCATCGGCGTCAACGGCGGCTCGCTCGATCCGGCCCTGTACGAGAAGCACGGTGGACGGGTGACGCCCGAGGCCATGGTGGAGTCGGCCCAGCAGGAGCTGGCCTACTTCGACGAGGTCGGCTTCCACGACGTGAAGATCTCGGTCAAGGCATCGAACGTGATGCTCATGATCGAGGCCTACCGCATGCTGGCCGAGGTCACCGACCATCCCCTGCACCTCGGGGTCACCGAGGCTGGCCCGCCGCCAGCGGGGCTGATCAAGTCGACGGCCGGTATCGCGACGCTGCTCGCCGAGGGCATCGGAGACACCATCCGGTACTCGCTCACGGCCGATCCGGTCGAGGAGGCCCGAGCCGGGCGCCAGCTCCTCGAAGCCATGGGGCTGCGCGAACGCAAGAACGTCGATCTCATCGCCTGCCCGTCGTGTGGACGGGCCGAGGTCGACGTGATCGACGTGGCGCAGCGGGCCATGGCCGCGTTCGGCGAGCGCGAGCTGCCGCTCCAGGTGGCGGTGATGGGCTGCGTCGTGAACGGGCCCGGTGAGGCCCGTGAGGCCGACCTGGGGATCGCCGCGGGGAACAAGCGCGGGCACCTGTTCGTCAAGGGCCGCAACGTCGCGGTGGTCGCCGAGTCGGAGATGGTCGAGGCGCTCGTGGAGTGGGCCGAGTTCATCAACGAGCACGGAACCGACGCCGCCATCGCCCGCGCCGACACCACCATCGCCGAACGCGAGGCCCGGCGCGATCGCGACCAGCTCCTCGCCCGCCAAGGCGACGACGCCAATCACTCCGGCGACCGCATCGTCGAGATCAAGCGCCGCTACGACAGCTGACGTCAGACGGTCACCCGTCGAGCGACTCTGGACCCGGGTCGTCGGGGCGCGTCGTGCGGCGGCGGCGGAGGGCGATCGCACCGCCGACGGCGGCCACGGCCACCACGCCGGCGATGGCGATGGGTGCCACGCTCGTTCCGCCGTCGTCGTCGGCCCCGCCGCCATCGGCTCCGCGGGCCGCACCCGTGGCGAGCGTGGCGACCGGTGACGGGATCGTTGTGGCGGGCACCGTGGTCGTGGCGGGCACCGTGGTGGTGGTCGGCGGGACCGTGGTGGTGGTCGTGGGCGGCGGGGGCGGCTCGACGCGGCCGCGGAACGGTCCGGTGATCTCGTAGGTCACGCCGGCCGTGAGGTCGTCGGAGTCGAGGCCCGGCACGATCTCCCGCAACGGCTTGAGGGCCGGGCCGCGCTGTGACGAGAAGTAGAACCGGTCACGCGTGGGGTTGAACACCGGGCCCGTCACCTCGGAGCCGTCGTGGCCCTGCACCCGCATGAGCGGGGCCATCGCGCCCTCGGGGGTGATGATGATGAGCTCCATGTTGGCGCCGTCCTCGGCCACGACGAGATCGCCGGTTCCGGCATCGACGGTGATGTTGTCGACGTGCGAGAGCACGGCACCCTCGACGCCGAGCCCGACGGGGTCGCCCTTCCAGATCAGCTGGTAGGTCTGGGCCCGGAGATCGATGGCGTGCACGGTGTGGTCGTACTTGGCGGTGAAGGAGATCCAGCCGCCGTGGTACCAGATCCCTTCGTTGCCGGGGAAGACGGTGGCGCCGGGAACCTGGGTCCGCGTCGGGGCGCTCACCCCCGAAGCGTCGGTCAGCGGCCCCCACGTCACGCTGCCCCCGGACCCCACGATGCACGCCTCGAGCACGCCCGCCGACAGGTCGGGGTAGGCGTCGGGCGTGAACCGGTAGAGCAGACCCTCGGGATGGTCCTGGGTCAGGTAGAGGATCTCGTCGTCGGGGTCGACGGCGACGGCCTCGTGCGCCCAGCGCCCCATGGCCTCGTGCACCACGGCCGGCTCCGCGCCGGTCGGGTCGCATTCGAACACCCGCCCCGTCTCGCTCGAAGTCTCTTCACAGCTCAGCCAGGTCCCCCACGGGGTCGGACCGCCGGCGCAGTTCGAGTTGCTCCCTTCGAGGATCCGGTAGGCGTCGAGGATCTCGCCGTCGGCTCCGAAGTGGACGGCCGACACACTGCCCGAGTCGGGTACGAGGTAGTCGAAGACCTCGCTGTTGCAGACGTAGTACCAGCCGCCATCGTCGTCGTCGAAGGTCGCGGCTCCGTCGGGGTAGGCGTGCCAGGCGTAGTCGGTGTCGCCCACGGGCTCCCCGGCCACCGCGATCACCCGCGACGTGAACCCTTCGGGAAGGAACAGCCCGTTCTCGTCGGGCGTCTCCGACAGCGGCCCGTACGGGCTCAAGCCCGGCGTGGCCGGGGCCACCTGAGCGCCCGCATGGACCATCGCGATCGAGGGCACCACCACACCGGCGCCCACCCCCACGATGCCCCGGCGCAGAAGCTGCCGTCGATCCATGGACCCTCCTCGGCGAACATCCGCAGCGTAGAGCGCAGCCCCGGGTGCGATGTCGTGGAGCTCCGCGTCAGGATGCGCCGGTGCTCAGGAGCGGTGATCGTGGCCCAGGGCGACGATCCACCGAGAACGCACAACATCGGGCCCGAGCTGGTCCGGCCGCTCAGGCTTCGTGGCGACGGGTCACGTAGAGATCGGTCCGGTGGGGGAGGGCGATCTCGGTTCGGCCCCGAGTGTCGGGATGGGTGGCGACGAGCTCGGCCAGCTCGGCCCGCACGGCCCGGTGCTCGGCGTCTGCCAGAGCGGCGATGACGCTCACCGAGGCGATCCGGTCGACGACACCCTCGGGCGAGAGGCGCTGCACCGACGTGAACGTCTGTTGTGACAGAGGACCGAACCACGGCTGGTCGTCGAACGCGCTCAGCCACGTCCCCGATCGTTGGTTCGGTGTGTCGCCCAGGTGACGGTCGGCGATCAGTTCGAGCGCGCCGACCCAGTCGAGGTTCGTTTCGGGCACGTTCCAGATGAGCCCCACCTGCCCCATGGGTTTCAGGACCCTGTGCAGCTCGGCGAGGGCTTCGGGGACGGCGAACCAGTGGAAGGCCTGAGCCACGGTCACCACATCGGCCCAGCCCGTCCGCATCGGCAGAGCCTGGGCGAGCCCGGCGACGACGGGCACCCCGGGAACGGTCGCCGCGCACACCCGCCGCATGGCCTCGACCGGCTCGACGGCGATCAACCGTCCCAGGCCCGCGGCGCTCAGAAGCCGGGTCAGCTTGCCGGTGCCGGCGGCGACGTCGATCACGGTCGAGCGGCGCTCGGCGCCCGTCGCCCGCACCAGTGCGGCGACGGCGGTGGTGGGGTATGACGGCCGTCCCCGCTCATAGGCATCGGCCGCCCGCTCGAAGCCCACCGCGGCGGTGTCGTGGAGACCGGTCACGCGCCCACGGTAGGTCATTCGGCCTGGAGCCCGACCATGGGTGAGTTGTGCCCCCCAGAGCCGGGAGAACTCACTCTTGGTCGAGGGCGCCAGCCGCATAACCTGCCCGGCCATGCGAATGAGCCGGCTGTTCCTGCGCACGTTGCGCGACGACCCGTCCGACGCCGAGGTCGAGAGTCACAAGCTGCTCGTGCGGGCGGGCTACATCCGCAAGGTCGCGGCCGGCATCTACTCCTGGCTCCCATTGGGGTATCGGGTCCTGCGCAAGGTCGAGCAGATCGTGCGCGAGGAAATGGACGCGGCCGGGGCCCAGGAGGTGCTGCTTCCCCAGATCCAGCCGCTCGAGCTGTGGGCCCAGACCGGACGCGACCAGGCGTACGGACCGCTGATGTTCAAGCTCCAAGACCGCAAGGAGTCCGACTTCTGCCTCGCCCCCACGGCCGAGGAGGTCGTGACCGCGCTCGTGGCCGGCGAGCTGTCGTCGTATCGCGACCTCCCCGTGAACCTGTACCAGATCGGCTGGAAGTACCGCGACGAGCTCCGGCCCCGCTTCGGTCTGCTCCGGGGCCGCGAGTTCCTGATGAAGGACGGCTACTCGTTCGACGTCGATGTCGACGGGCTCCGGGCCAACTACCAGGTGATGTACGACGCCTACCACAGGGTGTTCGAGCGCTGCGGGCTCACCTTCCGGCCTGTCGTGGCCCAGTCGGGCGAGATCGGCGGTGACGTGAACCACGAGTTCATGGCCGTGGCCGCCGTGGGCGAGGACGACTTCGTCTGGTGCCAGGCCTGCACTTACGCCGCCAACGTCGAAGCCGCCACCCGCGCCGCCGTCGACCGTCACGACGATGGTGACCTGATCGCGCCGGTCGCACCCCCGGGGCCAGCAGCGGGCCCGTCGGCCGACGGCATCCCCGCAATGACGCCCGTCCGCACGCCCGACGCGGCGACGATCGCCGCCGTGGCCGAGCAGCTCGGCATCGACGCCGGCGCCACCCTCAAATGCTTCGCGTTCAGCTTCGTCGGCGGCGACCTCGACGGGCGTCTCGGCCTGGCCCTGGTCCCCGGCGATCGAACGGTCAACGAGTACGCGCTGGCCGTGGTGGTCGCTCCGGCTCGAGCCGTCCCCCTCGACGACGACACCTTCGCCACCCGTCCCGATCTGCCCCGGGGCTACATCGGGCCCGATCATCCCGACGCGGCGTTGATCATCGCCGATCCCTCGGTGCGCGACCGGGCGAGCTGGGTCACCGGCGCCAACCGTGCCGAGCACCACGTGCGCGACGCCGTGCTCGGGCGCGACTTTCGGGTCGACGAGTGGGCCGCGGTCGCCACCGTGGTCACCGGCGATCCTTGTCCCCGATGCGGATCGCCGCTGCGGATCGACCGTGGTATCGAGGTCGGTCACACCTTCCAGCTCGGCACGAAGTACTCCGTGGCTCTGGGTGCCGAGTACACCGATGCCGACGGCGCGCAGCATCCGATGGTGATGGGCTGCTACGGCATCGGTGTGTCGCGGGTCGTCGCCGCCGTCACCGAGGAGCACCACGACGAGCAGGGTCTGAAGTGGCCGGTCGGCCTGGCACCCTTCGACGTGCACCTCCTCGTGCTGGCCGGCAAGGGTGACGCGGCCGCGATCGCGGCCGCCGCCGCCGAGCAGCTCTACCTCGATCTCGTGGCCGCAGGCGTCGACGTGCTCCTCGACGACCGGGAGGCCAGCCCCGGTGTGAAGTTCGCCGACGCCGACCTCATCGGGGTGCCGGTGCAGGTCATCGTGGGCGCCAAGGGGGTCGGACGGGGTGTGGTCGAGCGCAAGATCCGGGCGACGGGGATGCGCGACGAGCTCCCCCTCGCCGACGCGGCCAGCGTGCTGAGCGGCGCCCGTCCCTGACGCTGGTGCCTGGCCTCTGAGCCCTCCTGTGGTAACCTGCCGGAGCTGCCCGGGATGTCCGACGGGCAGCCCGCAAGGGGAACGACCTGGACGTGGGCGCTGGCCCACGTCTTTTTGTTGGCCCGAACCAGGCTGTATTCCGCAGGCTCCACCCGGACGGGTCCGACCCGACCGAAACGACAGCGGCACCCCGAACGATCGAGCGAGCGAGAACAGAAAAGGAGCGCACCATGGCCGTCGACAAGCTCGAACGCATCCGCAGCCGTATCGCTCCGGCGCTCGACGAGCTCGGGACCGAGCTGTACGACCTGGAGCTGGCCACCACTGGCACCTCCACCATCTTGAGGGTGCTCATCGACCGTGAGGGCGGCGTCGACCTCGACGCCATCACGGAGGTCACCAGGGTGGTCAACCCGATCCTCGACGAGCTCGACGGCGATCGGGGAGCGCTCTTCGCCGGTCGCTACACCCTCGAGGTCTCGAGCCCCGGTCTCGAGCGGCCGCTGCGCCGCCCGCTGCACTTCGAACGGGCGAGGGGAACCACGATCGCCGTCAAGACGACCGGCCTGGTCGCCGGACAACGGCGGCATCAGGGAACGCTCCACGGCAGCGACGACGACGGCATCGACGTCCTCGTCGGCGATGAGCTCCGGCGCATCGGGCACGCCCAGATCGCCAGTGCCCACACGGTTTTCGAGTGGGGTCCGGCACCCCGACCCACTCGCTCCACTGCACCTTCCACCACGACAAAGGGGCGATGATGGCGGCCAACGCCGAGCTCATCGAGGCGCTCAAGGTCATCGAGCGCGAGAAGGGGATCGATGTCGAGATCCTCCTCGAGGCACTCGCCAACGCATTGGTGATGGCCTACAAACGGCTCCCAGGAGCCGCCGAGGAGGCGATCGTCGAGATCGACGCCGAGACCGGCGAGATCGCCGTGTTCGCCCAGGAGGTCGACGAAGAGGGCGTCATCACCCGCGAGTGGGACGCCACCCCCAAGGACTTCGGGCGCATCGCTGCGCAGACGGCCAAGCAGGTCATCATGCAGCGCATTCGCGAGGCCGAGCGGGAGATGAAGTACGAGGAGTACGCCGGCCGCGAAGGCGACATCGTCACCGGGATCATCCAGCAGACCGACCAGCGCTACACGCTGCTCGACCTGGGACGGGTCGAAGCGCTGCTGCCCCAGGCCGAGCAGGTCCCGCAGGAACGCTACGAGCACGGTTCACGGCTCAAGGCCTACATCGTCGAGGTGCGGCGCACGTCCAAGGGCCCGCAGATCGTGGTGTCGCGAACCCATCCCGGGCTGGTCAAGCGGCTGTTCGAGCTCGAGGTCCCCGAGATCTCCGACAACGTCGTCGTGGTCAAGGCCCTGGCCCGAGAGCCCGGCCACCGCTCCAAGATCGCCGTCCACTCGAACAACAACAACGTCGACCCGGTCGGCGCCTGCGTGGGCGCCCGGGGCTCGCGGGTGCGGATGGTCGTCAACGAGTTGCGGGGCGAGAAGGTCGACATCGTTCCCTACTCGCCCGACCCGGCGGAGTTCGTCATGCGGGCGTTGTCGCCGGCCAAGGTCAAGGAGGTCCAGCTCAACCCCGAGACGGGTGTGGCCCTCGTGATCGTGCCCGATTCACAGCTTTCGCTGGCGATCGGCAAGGAAGGTCAGAACGCCCGGCTCGCCTACCGCCTCACCGGCTGGCAGATCAACATCAAGAGCGAGACGCAACTCGCGACCACCGTCGAAGAGCCCGAGGACGACTACGCCGAGGGCGAGTGGTTCCGCAACGACGAGGGCGCGCTCATGTTCCAGCCGGCCGACGGGAGTGAGGCGATCCCCGCAGCTCAGCTCGGCTACGAGGAGGCCGCAGGCAACGCCTCCACCGTCGCTGTGGCGGCGCACGACGAGACCGACGCCGGAGAGCCTTCAGGCGATCCGGGAGACGCGGACGCGGCCGTGGCCGCAGAGGTGGCGGTGGCCGCGGACGCAGCCGTGGCCGGCACGGCCGCGGAAGGCGAGGATGACGGCACTGCGGCCGTCGTCTCCAGCGGTGTCGACGCAGGGGATGCAGCTGACGAAGGAGCGAGCCCAGGGTGAGCGATGAGGGCCCGCGGCGCACCTGCATCGGGTGCCGGCAGGTCACGACACCGGAGCACCTCGTGCGGGTGGCGCTCGGTACCGACGGATGTCTGCTCGACGACCGGCGGGCCCCGGGGCGGGGTGCGTGGTTGTGCGCAGGGTCGGCGCCGTGCTTCGATCGGGCCTCCGATCGACAGCAGTTCGCCCGGGCCTTACGTTCACCGGTTTCGACTGAAGCATTGGCGGCGCTGCGTGCGAGACTGTTCGGTGCTGCTGATCAGGGAAACCAACGTGATCAGGGAAACGATCATCGCCAGAGAATCGACGATGATCAGCGAGACGATGAGGCCGGCCCGCACGAGCTGGTGAGCGCCACAACCGAGTAGCAGGAACGACGGGGGCAAACTGGCGCCCGGCGGGACGAGACGACGAGCGGGAACACAACACTTGGCACCCAAGAAGATCAGGGTCTACGAGCTGGCGCGTGAGCTGGGGCTCTCCAACGCGGAGATGCTCGACGTCATGGAGCGCTACAAGGCCGGCGTCAAGAGCCATTCGGCGTCGATCGACCAGGCGCTGGCGGATCGCGTCGCCCGCAAGGCCCACGCCGACGGTCTGACCCGTCCGCCCGAGCTGGCCCCCCCCGAGGAGCCGGCACCGGCGAAGGATCGGGCCAAGACCGCCGATGCGCCCCCGGAGACGGCTGTCGAGCCGGTCGCTGACGCGCCCGCCGCGACGCCGACCCTCGTGGAGGCCCCGGCCGTTTCGGCACCGGCGCTGGCGCCCGTCGCCGGCGACACCACCGCGCCCTCTTCGGCCCCCGCCCCGTCCGAGCATAGCGTCGCGGCCGAGGTCGTGGCCCCGGTCGCGCCGGCGGTCCAGCCGGTCGCAGCTGCGGCGGCGACGGCGCCCGTCGACCCCGGCGCCCATCGCATCGTCCGCTCCAGCGAGGGGCGCTCCATCGTCCGGTCGAGCCCTCCGCCTCCGGCCCCGATCGAACGCTCGGTCGCGCCGATCGTCACGGGTGAGCGTCCCGACGTCCGTCGCCCCGAAGGGCTTCCGAACATCGAGCTGCCCACACCGGTTCCGGGCGCCGTGATGCGTCCCGCCGCGACATCGGCCGCCGCGCCGGCAGCAGCATCAGCAGGCGCGCCGGTCGACGGTGCCGCGCCCAGTCGTCCGATGCCGCCTCGCGCTCCGTCGGGCAAGACCGTCCCGCCGCCGCCGGGCATGGGGAAGCGTCCGCCTCCTCCGCCCGGTATGGGCGGCCGGCCCTCGGGGCCCGGTGGCGCAGGAGCTGCTCGTGGTGGCCCGGGAACGGGCGCGCGTCCTGGTGGCGGTGGTGGTTTCGCTCGTCCGGGTGGCGGCGGTCCGGGTGGGGGCGGTGGTTTCGCTCGTCCGGGTGGCGGCGGTCCTGGTGGTGGCGGTGGTTTCGCTCGTCCGGGTGGCGGCGGTCCTGGTGGTGGCGGTGGTTTCGCCCGTCCCGGTGGCGGTCCTGGTGGCGGTGCTCCCGGCGGTGGTCCGGGCGGGCGCGGGCGGGGCCCGCAGCCCCAGCAGCGCCGGCCCAAGAAGAAGAAGGGGCGTCGCCAGCTCGACGAGCTGACCCCCCAGCAGATGTCGTACACGCCCAAGGACGCCCCGTTGCCCGACGGCGACATCGTGGTCCCCCGCGGGATGTCGTGTCAGGTGCTCGGCGCCCGGCTCAGCCGCACCGCCGCCGACCTCGTGCGCATCCTCTTCAACGCCGGCGAGATGGTCACGGGTACGCAGTCGCTCACCGACGAGATGATCGAGCTCGTCTTTGACGACTTCGGTATCTCCGACCAGCTCATCCTGGTCGACCCGGGCTCCGAGGAAGAGCACGAGCTCCAGGCGCTGTTCGCCGACGATGAGCTCGAGGACGCCGACGAAGACCTCGTGATCCGTCCCCCGGTGGTGAGTGTCATGGGTCACGTCGACCATGGCAAGACCAAGCTGCTCGACCGCATCCGCGAGGCGAACGTCGTCGCCTCGGAG
>JANLSK010000203.1:0-2038 GCA_031362415.1 Actinomycetes bacterium
GGGAGGTTGGATAGATGAGTTCTCTGGGTTCTTTTGGTTCTGGTTCACCGCTGGACGATGAGGAAACGGAAGGAGCCCGTAGGGCGACTGGAGTTTCCTCATCGTCGTCGCGCCGGCCGCCCCCCGATCCCGCGGTGCCGGCGAAGGCCAAGCGCAGGAGGTTCACCGCGGAGTACAAGGTGCGGATCCTGCGCGAGGTGGACCGCTGCAAGGCTTCGGGGGAAGTCGGTGCGATCCTGCGACGCGAAGGGCTGTACTCCTCGCTCCTGACTGAATGGCGCCGGCAGCGCGATCGCGTCGCCAAGGCAGGTCTCGCCGCAACGAAGCGCGGCCCGAAGGCGCGGGCCGTGGACCCTCGCATGAAGCAGCTCGAGCGAGAGAACGCCAAGCTCCGGAAACAAAACCAACGACTGGAGCTCGTGATCACAGTCCAAAAAAAAGTCTCCGAGCTCCTGGGGATCCCCCTGAGCCCGATCGACGACGACGAGAACGACTGATGGTCGCCGCTGAAGAAATCGCTCGGACCATCGGCGTAGCTCCTGCTTGCGATGCGTTGACGGTCTCGCGGGCGGGTCTGTATCGCTCGCGCCGACCGCGACCCGAGGTGCCACGCTACCGCCCGCGTCCACAGCGGGCGCTGAGCGTTCCCGAACGCCAAGTCGTCCTCGGCGCGCTGCACTCCGATCGCTTCGTCGATCGGGCACCGGCCCAGGTCTGGGCCGAGCTGCTCGACGAAGAGACCTACTACTGCTCGATCCGCACGATGTACCGTTTGCTCGCCGAACACGGTGAAGTCCGCGAGCGCCGTGACCAGCTCCGCCATCCCAGCTATCAGAAGCCCGAGCTGCTGGCCACGGCTCCGAATCAGGTTTGGTCGTGGGACATCACCAAGCTCCGCGGCCCGGCGAAGTGGACCTGCTACTACCTCTACGTGCTGCTGGACATCTTCAGCCGCTACGTCGTCGGCTGGATGGTGGCGTTCAAGGAGGCTGCGACTCTGGCCAAGCGGCTGATCGAAGAGAGCTGCCGAAAGCAGGGCATCGTCGCCGGGCAGCTCACCGTCCACGCCGATCGGGGCTCGTCGATGACCAGCAAGCCGGTCGCGTTGCTTCTCTCGGACCTCGGGGTCACGAAGACGCACTCGCGACCGCACGTCTCCAACGACAACCCGTACTCCGAGGCGCAGTTCAAGACCCTCAAGTACTGCCCGTCGTTCCCGGATCGCTTCGGCGGGATCGAGCATGCTCGATCGTTCTGCCACCCGTTCTTCACCTACTACAACACCGAGCACCGGCACTCCGGTCTCGGGCTCATGACGCCCGAGTCGATCCACTACGGCTACGCCGAAGAAATCCTGGTGGCTCGTCGGGACACGCTCCAGGGCGCGTACGCCGCACATCCAGAGCGCTTCGTCCGAAAGGCTCCGCAACCCCCAGCGCTTCCCACGGCGGCGTGGATCAACCCTCCGCCAAAGAAAACGACGCTCCAGGATGACCCAGGATCGACGATCGCGACCTCGGTCGATCCTCGGGTACCCCCTGTTTTCGTGTCGGAGATCTCGTCGTCGCGTCTCGCGGCGACGACGCGAGCAGAAGGCTTCGCCTTCGGTGAGGTCCTTCAGTAAATGCAAACGGTCGGTGTCTCAAAATCGTTGACACGCTCCGTTACCCCGAGCGAGCACGCATCGAACCAACCGCCCGGCACCGCATAGACGACGTTCTTCCCCGCCTGGCAGCCATTCCCGTCGTGCACCACCGAGGGTGAGAACGGGTCACCCGAATTCGAATTGAGGAACTCGAGCACCACGGTGAAAGGGCCCGAGTTGACGATGATCTCGCCGGGGAGCGGCTCGAGGTTGAATTCGTTGATCACGCCATCGGCCAACTGCGGACCATCGAGGCTGAAGATGGGCACACCGGGGTTGGGCAGGCCAGCGCCGTAGATCCGAATCGCCTGTTCGAGCACGTCGGGGCTGCCGCCAAACTGCGAGCCCCAGCCGATCCCGACGCGCAAGATTTCGATCGGATAGTCCTCGGGC
>JANLSK010000071.1:0-21477 GCA_031362415.1 Actinomycetes bacterium
TCGACGATGCCCGGCCGACCGTGGGTCGGGAGGGCCTTCTCGAGCTCCGACAGCAGCTCGATCAGCTCGGCCTGGTCTTCGACCAGACCATCGCGCAGGTATTTCCAACGCTCGCGGCCGACGTCGGGCTCACCCCGGCCGAGTTCGTGCGGGTGGTCAGACGCGATTATCCGGCGATCGCCGTGATGCTCGATCGGGTTGACGAGATCTCCGGCGCCTTCCAGAAGACCGTCGAGAATCTCGAGGCCCATCAGGACGACTTCGAGGCGGCCGACGACCTTCCGGTTCCCGGGGCCCCGATGATCGTGATGCCGTGGGCGATGGTGGGGTTGGCATTGGGCCTCGCCGGCGCGGGGGTGGCCTCGGTCCTCCGGCGAGCGTCGCGGTGGCCCGTCCTGACAGTTGCGGTCATCGGCGGGGCTCTGGTCGTGATGCTGCTGGTCTTCCAGATCCCGCAGAAGTCGGCCCAGGCCGAGGATCTTCTCGATTCGCTCAACGGCACCGAGGCCTCGGCGGTGAAGACCCGTGAGCAGTTCGAGGTGACGGCTGCCTTTGTCGCCGAGCTGTCCGACGCGTTCCTCCCCGAGCTCGCCCGGGCCCGGGGGCTCACCGCCGAGCAGTTCGTCGCCGAGCTCGGACCCCGGTTCCCTGAGCTCGTCGCGGCCCTCCCTGCGGTGCAGCCCGCGCTCGATCGCCTGGAGCTCGACGTTGCCTTCCGTGAGGAGCACTACGCCGACATCGCCGACGTGCAGTCCGTCCCGCTCGCAGCCATGGGCTGGGGCGCGCTGGGCCTGGGTGCGCTCGTTGCTGTGGCTGCGGGGTGGATGCTCGTCTCCGAGCGGCGCCGGCCCGAGGCGCCAGGTGGGGGCCACCGGGGCAGTTCCGTGCGCGGGCGATCCTTCTGACAGGCTGCCGCCCCGAGGGCCCGTCGGGAGTCGAAGGAGGGTGCGGCGGTGGACCAGCGTGATCTCGGTGTCGTGCTCTACCAGCGTGAGCCCCCGATCGCACGGATCGTGCTCAACTGGCCCGAGAAGGCCAACGCCCAGTCGTCGGCCATGGTGCATCAGGTCGACGAGTGCCTCTCGGAAGCTGCCGCCGACTACGACGTGAAGGTCGTGGTCGTCAAGGCCAACGGCAAGGGGTTCTGCGCCGGGCACGTGATGGCGCCTGACGCCTATCCCGAGTTCGCCCGATCCCACGAAGGCATCGGCGGGAACTGGATCGGCAGCCGCGAGCTGTTCCTCTGGCCCACCTTGCGGTACTTCGAGTTCCCCAAGCCCATGATCGCCCAAGTGCACGGATATGCCCTCGGAGGTGGCACCTATTGGGCGCTGCTCCCCGACATCACCATCGCCTCCGACGACGCCTACTTCCAGATGCCCCTCGTGCAGGGACTGGGCTTTCCCGGTGGCGAGACGATGATCGAGCCCTGGGTCTTCATGAATCGCAAGCGGGCGGCCGAGTACCTGTACACCGCTCAGACGCTCGATGCGGCGCAGGCGCTCAACATGGGTCTCATCAACCGGGTGGTCGCCCGCGCTGAGCTTGACGCGACCGTGGAAGCCATGGCCCGCCACATCGCCCAGGCACCGCTCTCGACGCTGATGGCCACGAAGTCGCTGCTGGTGCGAGCCTGGGAGCAGATGGGTATGCGCCAGCACCTCCAGCTCTCGGCCGACGTCATGTCGGTCACCGAGAAGACCAGTGATGCCATGGCCTTGCGCCAACGCATGCTCGAACGAGGCGCCATGCCTCGCCAGATGGCCGGCGACGGCTTCGATGACGGCGGCGACGGCGGCGACGGCGTCGAAGGTACATGACGGATCGCCGGGTCAACCCGGTCACACGAGGAGAAACATCCATGTCGTCACTGGCTCTCAACGACGAGCACCGCACGCTCGGTGAGGTTGCCCGGTCGTTCCTTGATGGCCGCGGCGCGCGGGCCGAGGCTCGGGCCGCGCTGAACGGTGATGCCGGGCTCCCGGCCTTCTGGGCCGAGCTGTGCGCGTTGGGCTGGACAGGATTGAACCTCCCCGAAGCCTTCGGTGGTCAGGGCTACACCATGCTGGAGTTGGCGATCGTCGTCGAGGAGATGGGACGGGTCGTGGCCCCGGGGCCGTTCCTGCCGACGGTGTGGGCCTCGACGGTCGTCGACATCGCCGGGCCCGACGAGCTCCACAAGGCCGTGTTGGGTGCCTTGGCCGACGGCTCCCGGATCGGCGCCGTGGGAACGGGTTCCGGGCTCAGGCGGGCAGCCGACTCCACCGTGCACGGAAGCATCGACGTGCTGGGCTCCGCGATGGCCGACGTGTTGGTGCTGGCCCTCGGCGACGACATGATCGTGATCGACACTCAGACCAGCGGGGTTTCGGTCGAGCCCACCGAGTCGCTCGACCCCACCCGGCCGATCGGGCGCGTGATCTGCGCTGGCGTTGCCGTCGACGAACCTCGCGTTCTACGCGGCGCCGCTTCGATCGCTCGACAGGTCGGGGGCGTCCTCGCCGCAGCGGAAGCCGCGGGTGCCGCGAGGGCATGCACCGAGATGGCCGTCGAGTACGCCAAGACCCGCGTGCAGTTCGGCCGTCCGATCGGCTCGTTCCAGGCCGTGAAGCATCACTGCGCCGAGATGCTCGTCGACACCGAGCTGGCGGCCGCGGCTGCGTGGGACGCCGCCCGGATGGATCCGCGTGCCGACCCCGATGTGTCCGCGCTGGCTGCAGCCACGGCTGCGGCCCAGGCCCTTCCGGCCTTCGAGCGCTGCGCCCGCGTCAACATCCAGATCCACGGCGGCATCGGCTACACGTGGGAACACGACGCGCACCTGTATCTGCGCCGGGCCGCTTCGGTCGCCGCCGTGTTCGGTGGTCGAGGGTCGGCGGCCCGCGACGTCGCAACCCTTGTCGCTGCTGGTGTTCGGCGGCCAGACTCCGTCGATCTCCCTCCCGAGGCCGAGGCGTTCCGGGCCGAGTCGCAGGCGTTCCGGCAGCGATACGACGCCCTCCCGGTCGGTGATCGCAGGACGGCCTTCGTCGAGTCCGGCTACGCCGTTCCGCATTGGCCCACGCCGTGGGGGCGCGGCGCCAGCGTCGTCGAGCAGCTCGTGATCGACGAGGAGCTCGGCGACCTTCCCGGGCTCGACATGGGGATCGGCACCTGGGTCGTGCTGACGCTGGTGCAGCACGGCACGCCCGGCCAGATCGAGCGGTGGATCCGACCGAGCCTCGACGGGACGCTGCGGTGGTGTCAGCTCTTCAGCGAGCCCGGCGCGGGCTCCGACGCGGCGGCCATTTCGACGCGGGCAACGCGCGTCGACGGGGGCTGGCTGGTCAACGGGCAGAAGGTGTGGACGAGCGACGCCCACACCTCGAACCGGGGACTGGCGACGGTGCGCACCGACCCCGACGCGGCCAAGCACGCCGGGGTCACGATGCTGGCGATCGACATGAAGGCGCAGGGCGTCGAGGTGCGCCCGCTCAAGGAGATCACCGGTGAAACCCTGTTCAACGAGGTGTTCTTCGACGACGTGTTCGTGTCCGACGACGACGTGGTCGGAGAGGTCAATGCCGGGTGGACCGTCGCCCGGGCCACGCTGGGCAACGAGCGGGTGTCGATCGGGGGGAACCGCAACACGTTGGGCGTGCTGGAGGCCGTCGACCTCCTCGAGCTGGCCTCGCGTCATGCGCCCGACGACTCGGCACTCCCCGCGCGCATCGGCGTCCTCGTCGCCGAACGGCAGTCGATGCGCCTGCTCAACCTCCGTCAGATCACCCGGGCCATCGCCGGCGGGCCGCCCGGTCCCGAGGGCAACATCACCAAGCTCCTCTCGGCCGAGCACACGCAACGGGTCACCGAGTTGGCCATGGAGATCGCCGGTGTCGCGGCGATCGATGGGACCGATGCGTCGGTGGCCCGCGACTACATGTTCGCTCGTTGTCTCACCATCGCCGGCGGGACGTCGGAGATCGTGCGCTCGATCATCGGCGAACGGATCCTGGGTCTCCCCCGAGACCCGCTCCAGCGCTGACGATCACGCCCTATTCAGCCCCAGCCGGCGCAACGCTTCGCCCATGATGGACGGCCGTCAGCGCCCTCGGTGGCCGCGATCGCACGTCGCGCCAACGACGCATGGTAGATCCAGGCAGGGGCTCTGCACACAGGGCCCGCCGGCCAGCGCCCGGATACGGTCTGGGGGCCGTGGGACCCACCTCGTCGTCCGGAGACAGCAGTGATCGCGTCGAGCTTCTTCGCCGAGTTCCCTCACGCCGAGCTCGAGCCGGGGCGGTTCGTCGCCCGGGTGCCGTCACCGTCGGGCGTTCTGCTCCCCGGCGGGTTCCTGCTCGCCCAGGCGGTGACGGCGGCGTGGAGCACCGTCGATGACCCGAACGTCGTGCACGCGCTCCACGCCCGTTTCCCCCAAGCGGGAGCGGTCGACGAGGACGTGGAGATCGTGGTCGAGAGACTCCGGGACGGGCGCTCGTTCTCGAGCCGTTTGGTTCGCGTGCTTCAGCGAGAACGCATCCTCCTGCTTGGCGACGTGTCGTTCCAACGGATGGCGCCCCAGGACGCGCCCCACGGTGTGCCCCATGCGCCCGACGATCCGCCGTGGTCGCGCCCGCCGTCGCCCGCATTGAGCGACGAACCCGAGGCGGCCCCGCCCGGGACGCCTGTCGCCACCGTTGCATCCGTGGCCCGGCACTTCGACGTGCGTGCCGGTGCCGACGAGTCGACGACCGGTCGAGCGGAGACCTTCCACCCATTCTGGATCCGCCACCGTGAACAGCTGCCCGACGTCCCGCATCTCCATGCCGCTGCGCTGGCCTACGTGACCGACGTGGGGATGAGCGGTTCGGCGCTGCCGCCGGGAACCCGCTTCGGCGATCGCTTCGGCAGCGTGACACTCGACCACGCCGTCTGGTTCCATCGTCCGTGCCGACTCGACGACTGGCTTCACGTGTCGGTCGAGCCGACTGCCGCCGGAGAGCAACGCGTTTTCGCCCGGGGGGAGATCCGCACACGTGACGGCGTGATCGTCGCGTCGACGGCGCAGGAAGCGTGGCTCGGCCGCGTCGCCGCCCGTCGAGCCGGGCCCGGTACCGTGTGAACTCTGGCCGGGCGAACAGGGGCGACGATGCGACGAGCAGTCTCGGGAAAATGGTTCGAGGAGCTGACGCCGGGGCTGGTGATCGAGCACGCCATCACCCGCACGGTCACCGAGGCCGACAACACGCTGTTCACGTGCCTCACCATGAACCCGCAGCCGCTGCACCTCGATGAGGAGTTTGCTTCCCAGACCGAGTTCGGCACCCGCATCGTCAACAGCCTCTTCACCTTGGGCCTGCTCGTCGGGATGACCGTCCACGAGACCACACTCGGGACCACCATCGCCAACCTGGGTTTCGATGAGATCGCCTTCCCCAAGCCGGTGATCGCCGGCGACACGCTGTGGGCCGAGACCGAGGTGATCTCGGCCCGGGCGTCGTCGTCACGTCCCGACTGCGGGATCGTGGTGTTCGAGCACCGGGGATTGAACCAGCGCGACGAGGTCGTGGCCCGCTGCCGCCGGAGCGCGTTGATGCGGCGCCGCCCCGGGTGACCATCTCCGGTCCCGATGTCGCCTGGACCGGTCGGGGCCAGGCGGGGCCAGGCGGGGCCAGGCGGGGCGTGCCGGGGGAGCGAGCAGCCGGCTCGGCGCTCGATCTACGATCCCGGGATGGACAACGCCGCGTACATCGAGACCCACACCTCGTACTTCTTCTTGTCGTTCCTCTTCCACTTCTTCAAGACGCTCATGGTGATCGACGGGACCGACCAGGGGAAGGTGCCGTGGGGTACGCAGCGCTTCCCGGTGGCTCCCGGCCGCCACCACGTGAAGATCAGCGCCCGGTACCTGTTTTTCACGAGCATGATGGCCAACGAGACGGTGGTCGACGTGTGGGCCGGGACGGTGGTCAGGGTCAAGTACCGGGCGCCGTGGCTGGTGTTCATGAAGGGCAAGATCGCCGTGGAGCCGCTGCCCGCGGCTCCGGGAGCTGCACCCGGGGCTGCGCTGGCACCGGGTCCGGGGGCGTTCCCGAGCGCAGCTGCGACCCAGCAGCAGCCCCAGCCCCAGCCCCAGCCCCAGCCACCGCCGGCTCGGCCGGCCTACCCCGGCTCGGTCACGACCGTGCTCTCGACGTTGCCCCCGATCCCGCCGCCCGCGCCGATTCCCCAGGCGGCTCCGGTCCCTCACGCGGCCGCTGCGCCAGCTCCCCAGGCGTCCCAGGCCGCTCCCGCTGCGGCACCGGGTGCATGGCACCCCGATCCCACGGGCCGTCACCAGCAGCGCTACTGGGACGGCGCTCGTTGGTCGGAGCACGTCTCCGACGACGGGCACACCTCGACCGATCCCGTGTGAGGGAGCCTTCCCACTCGCCATCGACCCGGAAAGGGCCTGCCTGCCTTCCGCCGCATCAGAGTTTGTTACTTCGTGCATGCGACAAAACGGGTTCGAATACTTCGCCTCGTCACGGGCGCAGCACCAGCGGTCAGCGCGGATGGCCTTGCTCGCTGAGGAACGTGCTGTCGCACTGGCAGACGTTGAATGCAGCCGCTCCCTGAATCTGGCCAGTCGACTGGCAGACGTCAGGATCCGAGTCGAGCAGCAGTACGTCGACGAGCATCCCGAGATGCTCCAGGCGCCGTCCGGGTGACCGCCGCGACGCTGGACGCCCTGCCGAAGCTGTCCGATTTCGAGCATTGTTCAGTAGGACATCCCATGTGACGTCGTAGTGAACATTGCTCGCTGACGGTGACGGTGACGCTGACGCTGACGCTGACGTGCCGCGCGTGCCCCTCGCAGTCAGTCGGCGCCGGCCTCCACGAGGAGGCGGTGGATGTCGTTGGGACCCAAGGGGGTCTTGCACACGCTGATCCCGAGGTGGGCCAAGGCGTCGCCGACGGCATTGGCGACCGCAGCGTGGGCGCCGATGGCTCCGCCTTCGCCCATCCCCTTGAAACCACCGGGGTTCGTGGTCGACGCCGTGACGACGTGGCCGATCTCGATGACCGGTATCTCGGTGGTTGTCGGGAGTAGGTAATCGACGAACGTCGCTGTGAGGGGGTTACCGGCATCGTCGTACACGAAGTCTTCGAGCAGTACACCCCCGATTCCTTGCACGACCCCCCCCGATATCTGTCCGTCGACGACGGTGGGGTTGATCATCGGGCCACAGTCTTCCGACACGATGTAGCGCACCACCCTGGCGATGCACGTCGCCCGGTCGATCTCCACCACGCACAGGTGGGTGGCGTTCGACCACGTGGGGAAGGTGTTGGGCCGGAAGCGGACGGTGGCTTCGAGCCCCGAACCCACCTCGGGCGGCAGCAGGTGGGCGTTGCGGTAGGCGGCCTTGGCCACCTCGGCCATGGTCATCGACTTCACCGGGGTCCCGCGCACGAACACCGCGCCAGCGTCGATGTCGAGGTCGTCGACGGCGGCCTCCATGGCGTGCGCCGCGACGGCGAGAACCTTGTCGCGGACGGCCAACGTGGCCTCACGGGCTGCTCCGCCGGCGATGACCGCGGTTCGGCTGCCACCCGTGCCCGGTCCGTACGGCGTCGACTGGGTCTCGGCCTGCACCACGGTCACGTCGTCGTACTCGACGCCGAGGGTGTCGGCCACGACCTGGGCCATGGTGGTCTCGATGCTCTGGCCGTGCGAGGTGGTCCCCAGGAACGCCATGACCTTGCCGCTCGTCTCGACCCTGACCGTCGCCCCTTCCGACGCCAGGCTCTGCACGCCCATCGACGTGGGCTCGACGTAGGCGCACACACCGAGACCGAGGAGCCGCCCCTCGGCCCGGGCCTGGGCCTGTTCCCTGCGGAACGCCACGAGGTCGAGCATCTCGAGCGCGTGCTCGAGGGTCTCGAGCGGGGTGATCTCCTTGAACAGGTTGCCACCCGGCGACGTGAAGGGGAGGTCGGACGCAGCCAGCAGGTTGCGGCGGCGCAGCTCGACGGGATCGATGCCCAACGTGCGCGCCGCATGGTCGATCGCCATCTCGCGCGCCGTGGTCTCGAACATCCACGGACCTCGATACGCCCCCTTCCCCATGGTGTTGGTCCAGACCATGGCCATCGAGAAGCCGAGGCGGGGGATCTTGTAAGGCCCTGGTAAGAGCATCGGGTCGAGGATCGCAGGACACGGCGGATAGGCGCCCACGTCGGCCACATGGTCGACCGTGATGGCCGAGATGGTGTGGTCGGCCTCGATGGCGAGTCGCACCCGGCCCGTCTCGTTGCGGGAGTGCGACGCCGCCAGCAGGTTCTCGCGGCGGTCCTCGACCCATTTCACCGGCCGGCCGAGCATCCGCGAGGCCAGCACGATGGCGCACTCTTCGCGGAACACGAACATCTTCTGGCCGAAGCCCCCGCCGACATCGCGGGCACTCACCCGGATGCTCGACTCGGGGATCTGGAGATAGCGACTGAAAAAGACCCGGGTTTCGTGCACGCCCTGGCACGACGCGACGATGTCCATCTCGTCGCGCCCGGGCGTCCAACTGGCCACGATTCCCCGCCCCTCCATGGGAACACAGAGATACCGGTTTTGCTCGATGGTGCATTCCACGACATGAGCGGCCCGGGTGAACGTTTCGTCGAGATCGGGTGAGAGCGGCGTGAACGGCACCTCCACCATGGCGTTCGACGTGAGCCCCCAGGCCTGGTGGACGATGTTCGTGGTGTCGGCCGCTGCCGTGTTGAAGTCGACGACCGCCTGGCCCGCTTCGATGTCGACCTCGATCAGCTCGATGGCGTCCTCGGCGAGATACCGGCTCTCGGCCACGACGAGCGCGATCGGCTCACCCACGTGGCGCACGTCGCCGATGGCCAACGGCGGTGGAACCTGGAGCTCCTCGCCGAGCATCGTGTGCCAGGCCTCGCCGAAGGCCCCCTGGAGTTCCTGCCATGTGTACACCGCGACCACGCCGTGGAGCGCCCGGGCCGCGTCGACGTCGATACGGCTGATGGTTCCGCGGGCGACGTCGCTGCGCAGGAAGGCAGCGTGGAGCATCCCCGGCAGGGACACGTCGTCGACGTAGAGGCCATGCCCGGTGAGGAGGCGCCGGTCTTCTTTGCGGGTCACCGATTGGCCGATGAAACGGCCGGCTTTGCGGGTGCCGATGGCGCTCATGACGTCTTCGCCCCCATGGTCTCGGCGGCCCGGTGCACGGCCCGCAGGATGCCCTGGTATCCGGTGCACCGGCAGAGGTTGCCCGAGAGCCCTTCACGGATCTGGTCGTCGGTCGGGTTGGGGTTGCGTTCGAGCAAGGCGGTGGCCGACACCACGAACCCCGGCGTGCAGAACCCGCACTGGAGGCCGTGCTCAGCCTCGAAGGCGGCCTGGATCGGGTTGAGCTCGCCGTCGGGGGCAAGCCCCTCGACCGTGGTGACCCGGCCGCCGTCGGCCTGTACCGCGAACACCAGGCACGAACGCACGGCTCGATCGTCGAGCATCACCGTGCACGCGCCGCAGACGCCGTGCTCGCACCCGAGGTGTGTTCCCGTGAGTCGGCAGTCTTCGCGCACGAAGTCGGCCAAGGTCCTTCTGGGTTCGACCCGGGCCTGGCGGGCCGTGCCGTTCACCTGGACCGAGATCGGATATGTGGTCGACTCAGGCAACGCCGGCCTCCTCGAGAGCACGCCCGAGAGCGCGGGTGACGGTGGCGGCGCCGATCCTGCGGCGCAGCGCGCTGGACGCATGCAGGTCTTCAGGGGGATCGAGCCCGGCGACGGCCTCGTGCCCGATACCGGCGAGATCGAGCCCGGCGACGTCCGCTCCGACGAGCGCCGCCTCCGCCCTTGGCGCCCGCACCGGTACCGAGGCCATCCCGAACAGAGCAATGGCCGCCCGGACGACGGTGCCGCCTCGAACCTGAAGGCCCACAGCGGTTCCGGCCAACGCGAAATCGCCGTGGCGTCGGGCCACCTCATCGACAGCGAACCCGGAGCCCTCACCCCACACGGGGAAGCGGACGGCAATCAGGATCTCATCGGCTTCGATGACCGTCGTCCACGTTCCCGTGAAGAAATCGGCTGCGGTGACGGTCCGAATACCGCCGGGACCGGCGATCTCGATCTCGGCCTCGAGAGCGAGCGCCACGGCCGGGTACTCGGCTGCCGGATCGGCGTGGGCGATCGAGCCGCCCACGGTGCCGCGACTGCGGATCTGGAAGTGGCCGATGTGCGGCGTCGCCCGGGCGAGCAGCGGTACGGCAGAGGCGATCTCGGCGCTCTCCTCCACGTCGCACTGGCGCACCATGGACCCGATCCGCAGATGCCCGTTGACGCGTGCGACCGTCCGCAGCGCATCGACGCGGCCGATGTCGACCAGCGTGTCGAACCGGGCGAGGCGCAGGTTGAGCATCGGGACGAGGCTCTGGCCTCCGGCGAGCACCTTGGCCTCACCGGCCGCGTTGGCGAGGAGCCCGGTTGCTTCATCGACGGTGGTGGGCGCGTGGTACTCGAACGGCGCAGGTTTCACTCGTTGTCTCCTCGGCTAGCGACGCGTCACGGTAGTGGCAGGGTCGAGGGCCGTGCTGGGCGTCATTCGCGCCTGAGCATCACGCCTTGGGCGTTGAAGAAGAACCCGCCGGCGGTGACCAGGGCCCGGCGGGCATCGGGAACCTGACGGGGTCCGGCCAGGCCCTGCAACTGGTGCACCGCTTCGCGGACGTGCCCCGAGGCTTGCGTGGCGCCCTCGGAGAGCGAGCCACCGTGGGGGTTCACGGGAATCCGGCCGTTGATGAGGATGCGGTTCGACGCCGTGTCCCAATGCTGCTCGATGAAGGCCCCGGCCTCACCAGGCCCGCAGAAGCCGGCGTTCTCGAACCAGTTGAGCGTGATGATCGTGAAGCCGTCGTACGGGAAGTAGACGTCGATGTCGTCGATCCAGAAGTCGCTCTTGGCCTTCAGCGCCTCGACCGTCACATGTTGACCGTTGCGATCGAGACCCGGCGCCTGGTCCTCCTCGTTGAGATCGATCATGCCGAGCGCGGCCGCATGCACGAGCACCGGTGGGTGCGGGAGATCACGGGCCCGCTCGGCCGTGGTGACGACGAAGGCGTCGGCCCCGTCGACGGGAACGTCCATGTCGAGCAGGCACAAGGGCCAGCGGATCATTCGAGCGGCCAGATAGTCGTTCATCGTGATCGGCTCGCGCATGGCCGACGCCGGATTCGCTGCCGCGTTGGTGCGGTCGTTGATGGCCACGTAGCCGAAGTGTTCCTTGGGCACGCGGTGCTCGTGCATGTAGCGCGAAGCCCACGCCGTGTAGCCGACGGCCCCGGCGATGGTTTCCGGGCCGGGTCCGCCGACACCCAGCCCCATGGAGGAACCCCGTCGGAACGGGTCGCGCAGCGACGACGCTGTGTTCCACGGCAGGCGATAGGCGCCGTGGTACACGAGGACGGTGTCGCACAGGCCGCTGTGCACCGCGCTCACCGCAGCCGCCAGGTGGTTGACGAACGGGATCGAGGGGTTGGCGAACCAGGTGACATCGGGGATGCCGAGCATCTTCTGGACGGTTGCCGCCGAAGGCGAAGAGCCGCAGATGCCGTCGACGTCGGAAACCGTCAGCCCACAGTCGCGCAACACCCGGATGCTGGCTTCGGCCACGAACGACGCCTGGCTGCGACCGCTGTTGTGGGGTACGAAGCCCGTCGTTGCCGCCGCAGCGATGGCGACCATGTCCTTCATGGGGTTGCGGCCGCTGATCATGGCTTCACACCTGTGTCGGACCCGAAGGCGGCTTCCTGCGACTCGGGGTCGACCAGGCGGAACACGGGGAGGGGCGTGCTGTCGCGCTCGATCCAATCGAGCACCACCCGACAACCGATGACGATCGTGTCGTTGGCGCTCCCGACCACGGTGCTCGTGAATCGCAGCCCGGGCTGCTCGTCGAGCTCCACGGTCACCACCGGGTACGGCGTGGAGTAGTCGACGCCGGCGGCCGGTGGGCCCTGGTGCAGGAACACCACCAGATGGACGGTGCCGTTGCCGGAGACCTCGCGGGCCTCCACGGCGTTCGACCAGCAGGCCGGGCACACGGGCTTCGGGGGGTGGTGCCAGATACCGCACGCCGCACAACGGTGCACGAGCAGCTGACGGGTCAAGCGTCCCCGGTAGTGGGCGGCGCTGTCGTGGTCGACGGGATGGCCGGGGAATCGGGCGACGAGCTCCTCGTCGCTGGCCGAGTTGGCCGCGCTGGCCATGTTCGGTCGGTTGGCCACGCTGGCCATGGCTCTCCTGTCGCCTGAGAAACGGGCCGTTTTGCGGTGCCGGAATCGACAACATTTCATGCCTGGACTCTGAACCACAAGTCCCGACTCGCTTCTCTCTGGGGTACAATAGGTGGACGATTGGGGTCCGCCGAGCGGCGTGACCAACCAGGCGGAGGGTCAGGCGATGGACAGTGACAAGATCTGGGCTCATTCCGGAGACTCGCACTTCCTCGAGCCGGCCGATCTCTGGCATCAGATCCTGCCCAAGAAGCAGGCCGATCGGATGCCCCGCACCGAGCTCGTCGGTGAGAACGAGGAGCTCGTCACCGTCGACGGCACGAGCTTCCGTCGGACGCTCCCCAAGATCTTCACGGCCCGTGGCGCAAGCGGCGAGACGATCGCCGAGATGTCGCACCGCCCTCCGGGATCGCGCGATGTCGCGTTGCGCCTGAAGGATCTCGACAGCGAGGGTGTCTGGGCCGAGGTGATGTACCAGTCGATCGGGCTGTGGTGTTCGCTCATCGAAGACCCGCAGCTCATCCGCAACGCCGCCCGGGCCGAGAACGAGTGGCTGGCGTCGGAGGTCCAGGCGGTGGCGCCCGATCGGCTCGTTCCGGCTGCGCTCATGCCCATGCTCGACGTTGCCGACGCCGTGGCCGAGCTTCAGCACGCGGCCGAGGTGGGTCTGCACCTGGTGAGCCTTCCCACCGGTCATCCGGCTGCCACCCGCGACTACAACGATCCCTGCTGGGAACCGTTGTGGGCCGCGGCTGAGGAAGCCGGCATGGTCGTCGGCTTCCACATCGGCACCGATGGCGGCGATCAGGCGGCGCGCTTCCGGGGGCCGGGGGGTGCGATTCTCAACTACGTTGAAACCACCTACGGCGGGCAGTACGCGGCCATGAAGCTCGTGGCCAGCGGGGCGCTCGAACGTCATCCCGGGCTCCGGATCCTTATCTCCGAAGGCGGGGCCTCGTGGGTGCCGTTCATCGGTGATCGCATGAACGAGGCGTATCGCCAGCACGCCATGTTCGTCCGCCCTCCCTTGGCCCGTCTGCCCAAGGAGTATCTGTACGAGCAGGTGTACACGTCGTTCCAGCACGACGAGACCGCGCCGGCCGCCATGTGGGCCATGGGGTACCAGAACGTCATGTGGGGCAGCGATTATCCGCACATCGAAGGCACGTACGGGCATTCGCAAAAGACCCTGCACGAGCTGGTCGACGGTGTGGCTCCCGAGGTGAGGCACCGCATCACCCAGGGGGCGTTCAAGGAGCTGTTCCCGCACGTGAGCGACCCGCCCGCCTGACGCTGGGAGTCGACCCGGCGGGACGTCCCGATCGTGTTGGCCGAAGGGCACGCCATGACGTTGGGTTCGATCCGCCATGAGGCCCGGATTCCATGGCCCGCCGCCACTGTGTGGGAGCTGGTTGGCGACCCGACCCGGCTCCACCAGTGGTTTCCCGGCATCGTGGCGTGCGAGGTGACGGGCACCACCCGGCTCATCACCACCGGTGCGGGGCTGGTGCTCCCCGAGGAGATCCTCGTCAACGATGCACTCCAGCGGCGCTTCCAGTACCGCATCACCGCGCCGGTCTTCCGTCACCATCGCGGGACGATCGACGTGATCGCGCTCGACGCCGAGACGTGCCTCGTCGTGTACTCGACCGAAGCCGACCCCCGTACCATGGCGCTCATGATCGGCGCCGGCACTGCGGGAGCGCTTGACGAGCTGGGCCGGATGTTTCCGCGGCGCGACGACAACGGAGACAACGGAGACAACGGCACGGGGGACGTCTGATGGGCCGCAAGATCTTGTTCGTCACGACCGACCAGCAGCGCTACGACACGGTGGGCTGCAACGGCGGCACGCTGAGCCGGACCCCGGTCGTCGATGGTCTGGCGGCTCGCGGGTATCGCTACGAGCGGGCGCATCCGCAGGCGGTGGTGTGCATGCCGTCTCGCTCGACGATGATCTCCGGGCAGTCGCCCAGCACGCACGGGGTATGGATGAACGGCGTGCCGCTCCCGGTCGAGGCGCCGTCGGTCGCGGCCGTGCTCCACGACGCCGGCTACCGCACGGCGATCATCGGCAAACCACATTTCGAGCCGTTCCTCGACCCCTTCGGGCGCTTCGCCGAGAACCGGTTCGCCCGTGAAGGCATGACCGGTGCGGGTGGGCTCCACCGGGGCTTCGAGCATTTCGAAGCGGCGACGCACTCGCCGGCGGGACCGCTCCACTACTCGCGATGGCTGGCGAGCACCCATCCCGAGGCCGTGGCGATGTTCTACCCGGTGCTCGACGGGAGCCTGGAGGTGAACGCCCTCGGAGGCGGCGACACCGGAGCGCCACAGGTGCACGACAACCCCGTCCCGCGGGAGTGGTACCACACCGACTGGGTGGCCGACCGCACGATTGCCTGGCTCGATTCGCTCGATGCCGACGACGACTGGTTCTGCTGGATGAGCTTCCCTGACCCGCATCATCCGTGGGACCCTCCGGCCTCGGAGCTGGCCCGGGTGCCCTGGCGCGACGTGCCGCTTCCCCCAGGGTATCTGTCTGATCGCGCCGAGCGTGAGCGGGTGCTCGATGCCAAACCCCGCCACTGGCGGGCCTGGTACGACGGGACCGTCGTCTCGAACTACGAGGTGCCGGGCGCATGGGTGCCGGCCACGCTCACCGCCGATCAGGTGCGCGAGGTCAACGCCCGCAACGCCGTCGAGTGCGAGCTCATCGACGAGGCTCTGGGCCGGGTGCTGGCTGCGATCGCCAAGCGGGGCTGGGCCGACGACCTCGACGTCGTGTACACCACCGATCACGGCGAGCTTCAGGGCGACTTCGGTCTCTTGTTCAAGGGGCCCTATCACGTCGACGGGCTCATGCGTCTTCCGCTGATCTGGAGCCCGGCGCGCTCGGCCGGACCCGTCGCCGCTACGGTCGGGCGGCCCGTGGGTCATGTCGACCTGGCGCCCACCTTCTGTGCCATCGCCGGTCTCGACACCCCTCACTGGATGGAGGGGCGGCCGTTGCCGGCGAGCGACGCCGACGCCGACGCCCGGGGCTTCGAGCGGGTGCTCACCGAGTGGGACAGTGAGCTCTTCGGCATCGCGGTGCACCTGCGCACGATCACCCGACAGGGATGGGTGTGCAGCACCTACCAGCCGGGATACAGCCACGACGGGACCGAGGGTGAGCTCTACGACCTCGTCGACGACCCCCTGCAGCGCGTCAACCGCTGGGATGACCCGTCGATGGCGTCGATGAAGAGTGATCTGCTCGTCGATCTCTGGGACCACCAGCCCCCGATGCGCCAACCCCGTCGACGGGTCGAGGCCCCCGTGTGACCCCGCTGCGGGATCGGGATCGCCCCGCCTCGGAATGGGTGACGATGCCCAACCTGCCTTGTGGTACCACTGCGGGATGCTTGGCTTGGTCATAGCGCTCGACGATCCCCGTTTCGAAGCTGTGCGGGGGCTCCTAGCGGGGCTGCACCACCTCAGGCGCGGAGAGGCGGACCTTCGCGTCGCTCCCACTGGCGGAGGCGACCCCGTTCGGGACCTGGTACTTTTGTTGCCATGATGATTGCCATCGACAAATTGGGTCGCGTCGTGATCCCCAAGAACCTGCGCGACGAACTCGGCTTGCGCCCGGGAATGCCGCTGACGATCACCACCGACGGCGTCGGCGTGCGCATCGAGCCCGAACGATCGGGGGGGATCCTGGTAGAACGAGACGGCGCGCTCGTCGTGGTCAGCGCGTCGGGCCGAGCGATCACCGATGATGAGATCCGAGACGCCATCGATGCGGGCCGACGCTGAGGGCGGGCATCGTGCGAGCGGTCGTTGACACCAGCGTGATCGTCGCGGCGGCGCTCGCCGGGAGCTCGGCCCATCACGAGGCGCGATCCGCCCTCGTTCGCGCCCAAGCGGGTGCCGCAGGGCACGCCTGGGTCGAGAGCTTCTCGGTGCTCACGAGGCTCCCGGCCGACGTTCGGGTGAGCGCCAACGACGCCGGGGCGGTCTTGGCCTCCCTGGTTCCCCAGATTGTGAGCCTGTCGTCATCGCAGTTTCGCGACTTTCGCCGCTGGCTGGCCGGCTCAGGGATCGTCGGCGGCGCCGTGTACGACGCCCTTGTCGGATGGGCGGCCCGCTCGGCTCGGCTTCCGCTCCTCACCCGAGATCGCCGGGCCGCAGCCACGTACGAGCGTCTCGACATCGAGGTGCTGCTCATCGCACCGACGACGTGAGCGCCCGGGGATCTCGGGTGCCCGAGGATCCGTCAGCGTGCCGGCCGAGCTCGGGCATCCTCGATGAGCTGGCGTACCCGTTCCGGTGAAAGGTGCGTCTCGGTGATCTCGATCCCGAAGGGAGCGAGTGCGTCGGCGACGGCGTTGAGTACGGCGGCGGGGGCGCCCAGAAACCCGCCCTCGCCCACGCCTCGCCAGTTCACCGCATGCTGGGGCGCGGTGTGCAGATGCTCGATGTCGATCGTGGGCACGTCGCACGCGGCGGGGACGAGATAGTCGGCGAACGTGGAGGTGAGGAGCTGGCCGTCGTCGCCGTACACGAGCTTCTCGTAGAGCACCGAGGCGATGCCCTGCACGACGCCACCACGGATCTGGCCGTCGACGATCGCCGGGTTGATGAGATCGCCGCAGTCTTCGACGACGAGATAGCGGGGAAGGGTTATCTGTCCGGTCTCGACGTCGACCTCGACCCAACAGACGTGGCAGGCACTGGCCCAACCGGTTCCGACGGGGACACGGAACTCGGTCGAGGCCTCCAGCCCTTGGCGCAGGCCGTCGGGGAGCGACGACGGCGCGAACCAGGCGGTGCGTGCGATGTCGGTGATGGCAACCGACCGGCTCGGCGTTCCCCGTACGGCGACGCGCCCGTCCTCGATGGTGAGGTCACCCTCGTGGGCTTCGAGCAGGTGCGCGGCGATCTGCAGCACCTGGTGCTTCACCGCTCGGGTCGCGGCTTGGGCTGCGCCGGCCCCCATGGTGGCTGAACGCGAGCCTCCCGTCGACATGGTGTTGAACGGGGTGGTGTCGCTCGACCCCCACACGATGCGAACCCGGTCGAGCGCCAGGCCCATCTCGTCGGCCGCCACCTGGGCCAGGGTCGTCTCGTGCCCCTGGCCGTGGTTCACCTGCCAGGTCTGCACCACCAGGTGCCCGGTCGGCTCGATCCGGGCCCAGGCCGTCTCAGTGGGCAGGTCGAAGCCGAGAACCCGGGCGAAGTCGGGCGGCCCGGGCGCGATCTCGATGAACGTCGAGAGTCCGATACCGATGTGTCGGCTCCTGGCGCGGGCCTGGGCCTGTCGGGCCCGGAACCCATCGAGGTCGATGAGCTCGACGGCCCGATCGAGGCATTCCCTCACGGTCACACCGTTGATGCTCGGCCCGGTGATCATGGTCGTGGGCTGGTCGGCGGCCGTAACCAGGTTGACGCGGCGGATGGCCTCGGGGGTGAGGCCGATATCTCTGGCGATGTCTTCGAGCAGACGCTCGCGCACCACGGTCTCCATGACCCACGGCGCCCGGTAGGCGATGTACGAAGCCTTGTCGGAGGCCACGACCGTCGCCGCGAACTCGTAGGCCTCGAGCCGCAACGCGTTGGGGAGCAAGGTCCCGAGCATGGCAGGGAACATCGATGCCGGGAACGGCATCATCGGATAGGCGCCGGCATCGAGAACGAGCGCCACGCGCAGCCCGAGGAGCCGACCGTCGGTGCCCACCGCGGCTTCGATGTCGACGGTTTCCTCGCGGGCTTGCCCGGCGGCCTGCAGGTTCTCGTTGCGCTGCTCGATCCACCGGACGGCGCGCCCGAGGAGCTTGGCCGATGCCGCCAGGGCGACGTCTTCGCGAGTCGACTGACCCTTCGATCCGAACGCCCCTCCGATGTCGCCACTGCGCACGTGCACGTCGGGGAAGGCGATACCGAGGAGGCTGGAGAGCGAGAGCTTGAGCGGATGGGGCCGCTTGTTCGCCATCTCGTAGGTGAGCTGGCGCGAATGTGGCGAGTAGTCGGCGACCGCGCCCCGTCCCTCGATCGGCGCATGGGCGTACCGGTGCTGCTCGTACCGGCGACTCACCATGCGGGACGCTCCGGCAGCCACCTCGGCGAACGGGCGCCCGAATGAACGGGCGTCCTGGAACAGCACGTTGGTGCCCAGCTCGGGCCAGAGCACCACGGTCGCCGGATCGAGCGCCTGGGCGGCCCGCACCACGGCGGGCAGCGGCTCGTACGTGACCTCCATCAGCTCGACAGCGTCGATCGCTGCGGCGAGGGAGTGGGCAACGATGATCGCCACCGGGTCGCCCACGTGTCGGACGCGATCGCGTGCCAGAGGCCAGAACGGGGCGCTCCGCAGCGTGGGAGGGCCCACGATGCTCATGGGCCCAGTCATAGTGCTTGCTATGTCTTCGCCTGTGAACACGGCGACGACTCCGGGCCCGCTCTGCGCCGCTCTGGAATCGATGCCAACGATGCGGGCGTGGGCATGTGGGCTGCGCACGAACACCGCTTCGAGCATCCCGGGTCGCTGGATCCCGCCCACGAAGCGACCCTCGCCCACGATGAACCGCGGGTCTTCGACCCGTTCGATCGACTGGCCCGTCAACCGTGACGTCATGACCGAGTTCTTAGCACCGGGCCGACGCGCCGGATCAGCGCTTGGGCTGGCGCTTTTGGATGTTTGCCCAGTCGTCGCGTAGCCCGACCGTGCGGTGCCAGAGCATGGAGCCGTGAGGGTCGCGAGCGAAGTACCCCAGACGCTCGAACTGCACCACCTCACCCGGTGCGGCGTCGCCGACCGCCGGCTCCACCTTGCACTCGGTGAGCAACTCCCTCGCCGTCGGGTTGAGATCGTCGAGCGGATCGCCGGTGGCCTCGCCGGGAACCTCAGCGGTGAACAGCCTGTCGTACAGGGCAACGGTGGCGTCGAGGGCATGGTCGGCCGAGACCCAGTGCATCGTGGCCTTGACCTTGCGGCCGTCAGGGGCACTGCCGCCAGCCGTGGCCGGGTCGTAGGTGCAGCGCACCTCCACCACGTCGCCGTCGTCGTTCTTCACGACCTCCGTGCACGTGACGAAGTACGCCGCTCGGAGGCGAACCTCACGTCCGGGGCTGAGCCGGAAGAACTGCGTCGGCGGGTCCTCCATGAAGTCGTCGCGCTCGATGTAGAGCACTCGGGAGAACGGGACCTGGCGGACACCGTCGGCCTCGTTCTCGGGGTTGTTGACGGCCTCTCGCAGCTCGACCACGGGACGGCCGTCGGCATCGTCGGGCCAGTTGGTGATGACCAGGCGTAGCGGTCGCACCACGGCCATGCGCCTGATCGCCGTCTGGTTGAGCTCGGTGCGCACGAACGACTCGAGCAGTTCGATGGCGTGTCGGCTGTTCGTGCGAGCAGCCCCGATGAACGCGCAGAACTCTCGGATGGCTGACGCTGGATACCCGCGCCTGTGCAGGCCCCGCAGGGTGGGCAGGAGCGGGTCGTCCCAGCCGTCGACCACCCCGTCGGCCACGAGCTGGGCCAGCTTGCGCTTCGACGTGACGGTGTGGGTGAGCTCGAGCCGGGCGAACTCGGTCTGACGGGGGACGTCACCAGGAACGGGCACATGCGACAGATACCAGTCGTAGAGCTGGCGGTGGCTGTCGAACTCCAGCGTGCACAGCGAGTGGGTCACGCCCTCGATGGCGTCGCTCTGGCCGTGGGCCCAGTCGTAGGTGGGATAGATGGCCCACGCGTCGCCTGTACGGAAGTGGTGGCTGCGGCGGATCCGATACATGACCGGGTCGCGCATCTGCATGTTCTCGTGCTGCATGTCGATCTTCGCCCGGAGTACCCGAGCCCCGTCGGGGAACTCGCCGGCGCGCATGGCCCGGAACAGCCCGAGGTTCTCATCGACCGTCCTGGTGCGGAATGGGCTGTCAACGCCCGGCTGCCCGAACCCGCCCCGCCCAGCCGAGATGGCGTCGCCGTCCTGGTCGTCGACGTACGCCAGACCCTGTCCGATCAGGTGCTCGGCCCACTGGTACAACTGCTCGAAGTAGTCGGAGGCATACAGCACCGGGTTGGGCGGGGTGAAGCCCAACCAGGCCAGGTCGGCGATGATCCCGTCGACGAACTCCCCGTCCTCGGTGAGGGGGTTGGTGTCGTCGAAGCGCAGGTTGCAGACACCCCCGAACTCCTGGGCGATCCCGAAGTCGAGGCAGATCGCCTTGGCATGGCCGATGTGCAGATAGCCGTTGGGTTCAGGCGGGAACCGGGTGCACACCCGTCCGCCGAAGGTGCCCTGCTCGATGTCGGCCCGCACGAGATCGCGGATGAAGTCGGAGCCCGCCGCACCGGCGCTGGCGGCAGGGGGGCGACCGGTGGGGGGGCGTGCGGGGTCAGCGGAGGTCACGTCGTCGCTCTCGGGTGGGGTCGGCGGTGCCCTGACGGTACCCCGTGGACCTACCAGGGGACGTGCTTGCGCAGCAGCCGGCCGGGGAGCTGCCCCGTGGGCTCGCCGTCGACGATCGTCACCCGGCCGTTCACCACGGTGGCCTTGAAGCCCAGGGCCCGCTGCTCGAGGCGGGCGCCCCCTCCCGGAAGGTCGTGCACGACCCGGGGAACCAGCGGCCCGACGGTTGCCGGATCGAAGACGTTGAGGTCGGCGGCGAGCCCCTCCCGCACGAGCCCCCGATCTGCGAAACCCCATGCCAGCGCAGGGGCCAGTGTGATCTCACGGACCGCTTCCTCGAGGGTGAGCTCCTGGAGCTGACGGACCCAGTGCCCGAGCAGGTACGTGTGGATCGAGGCGTCGCAGATCTGGCTGAGGTGGGCGCCCGAGTCGGAGAACGTCATGACCGTCCGCGGATGACGCAGTGCCCGGCGCAGGACGGTGGGGTCTTGCGGGTACAGGCTGGGTTGGATGAACAGCTGCTCGAAGTCGGTCTCGACGGCCAGGTCGATCATGGCTTCGGCGGGGGTACAGCCCCGTTGGCGGGCCACGTCGGCCACCGACGGGTTGGGCGGCAGGCCCCGCTCGTACACCAGGGTGCCCTCGTAGTCGGGTCTGCGGGGCATGGCTCCGATGCCCCGCCAACGCGTGTAGTCGCCGGCCATGGCCGCCAGGGCCAACCGCTCGCGCACGGCGGGATCGCCAAATGCTTGGCGTTGCTGGGGTTCGGGCAAGGCCCGGATCGGCTCCCACTCGGTCAGCAC
>JANLSK010000082.1:0-48419 GCA_031362415.1 Actinomycetes bacterium
TCGATCGCCGATGACGACCACGCCGTCGAGCTCGGCCCAGGCCACCGACCGGGCACCCAGATGCGCTCCGGCAACGACGAGGAGACCGTGATAGCGCCGAGTGCGCAGCCCGCTGACCGTGCCCATCGCGTAGCCGCCAAGGCCGTCGGCCACGAGCCACTCGCGGCTGGCTGCAGCGTCGAGGTCGTTGCACACCTGACGTCCGAGGCGCATGGTCACTCCGAGATCGGGGTGTCGCCGGCCACTGGGTCGTCGACGACCGATGCGTCGTCGACAACGAGTTGGTAGCCGGCGACCAGGAACGCCACGGCCGTGTCGATCGACTCGACGGCCGATGCAGCCAGTGACGCGCCGTAGGGCTGGTTCCAGAATCCTATGGGCGCCTTGGGGAATGGCCGGTCGTGTGGTCCCACGTACAGGTAGGGCTCCACGCTCGACTCGTCGCCGAGTGAAGCTCCATAGTTGGCTCCGGAAACGCTCACAGCCAGATCGAGGTGCTCCGGCCACAAGGTGGGCTCAGGGATCTCCACCGCTCGCACAGTGGCGGAAAACGACCGATGAACGTCGGCTGCGAACCCGAGCCAGCCGTAGATGGCATCCAACGCTGACGGATCGAGCGAGAGCGTCTCGTCGAGGTCGATCGCGGTCGTCGGGTGCCAGAGGTCCCCAGGCACGCCGGGTGTCACGTCGAAGAACCGGGCTGCGCTGCGGAGGGTGGAGACAAGCTCCCGGCGTTCCCGACGATCGTCGCGGTCTACGAGCTCGTCGCCGATCAGCGCGACCACCCGGTTGTGCTCGCCGAAGGCTGCGCAGCCGATGCCGTCGACAACGGGTATCAGTCCGATTCGGCCGATCGCCTGATGCCTGACGGCGCACAGCACGTGCTCGGCCAGCGAGTGCACGCCGGTGCGGGTGGCGACGAACGTCGACGGAAACGGTGCGAACATGGGCTCTCACAATCGCTCGTGGTCGGGTCGGCCCCCGTAGGCATTGACGTGGCAGCACGCCCGGGCGGGCGCTGTGCTGGCGCAAGGTTACGGAACCTTGTAGCCGGCTACCCGCAGCTTGGGATCCGACTCCAACGAGGGTTGGTCAAAGATGAACACGATCAACTCGGTTTCGCCGCCGGAGAGGAAGTCGATGAGCTGCTCTCCGGTGCTGACGACCTGGCCGTCGACGGTGACCTCGGCCACCACCTGAACCGCCTCGGCCGTCTGGTCTCCTGAGTTTCGCACTTCGCCCGTCACGTACGCCTGCGTACCTTCGAGGCGCACCTCACCGACCTGCTCCACCGTCACGTTCGCGGGGTCACGCTCCTGAAGCCCCAGATACGCGATCGCCCCGGCGAGCGCGAGCAGCACGGCCGCGACCGCTGCGAACGTGACTCGCTCCGGAGTGACCGCCATCCTGTCGCGCTTCATAGTGCGAGCCTGCCCGCTGCTCCACCGATCGCTGCAGGCAGACCGAGGAGCACGACGTGGCTGACGGTCAACGGCCAGGGGTCGCCAGGCTGCACGGTGCGGAAGAACAGCAGCATCGCCGCCGAGGCGACCAGCGCAACCAGGTACGCCGCCGCCGTCTCGCTCCCGGGATGTTGCAGGATTCCCTGTTGTTGACGCCTCGTCTCCTGGTCGCCGAACCCGGCCTGGAACACGATGATGTAGGTGATGAGCACGGAAGCGGCCATGACAGCGAGCAGCTGCAGCGGCGATGCTCCTGCTGCGAGCCGCTGGATCTCCTCGGTGGGGGCGATGTTGAACCCGACGAAGAGCGCTCCGATGAGCGTCGAGCCGAGATCGGCGACCGTACCGTGGACGCCGAGCCGGCCCGATGATCGTCGACGAGGACCACCCTCGGTCGTGTCCGGGCTCCGGTTGAGCACGTGACTCGCCACGGCGGCGCCGAGGGCGAACGGTGCTGCCTCATAGACGATCTTGCCCACCGCGTCGACGAGCGGCGTGCGAACGGTGATCTCACCCAGGAGAACCAGGACCCCGCTGACCACCACGACGCCCAAGGCGACAGCTTCGGCTGCGTCGCTGAGCACCGCACTGAAGCGCACCTCCACGGAACGCCGGAACCCTGCGGTGTGCACCAGAAGCGTCACCGGCACGAACGTGAGAGCCAAGGCCAACGCCATGGCTCCGGGACTCGCGGCTGAGCCGATGCTCCACACCTCGAGGGTGAAGAGCAGCGGTACACCGAAGAGGAACCCGCCCGCTGCACCGCGGAGAAGGTCGCCGATCTCGATCGTCCATCCAGATGCCGGACTCATCGGCCCGACCATAGCTCCAGCAATGCGTGGGGTCAGATGGTGACGTCACACGGCCGGCGTCAGCACCATCCAGTAGCCGCGGCCGTCGGGGGTGGCGGCGATCCCAACGGTGTCGCGGCCGTTCGACGTGGCGTCACCCACATTCGGGGCATCGCCGATGTGATGCACCCGCCCGCCGCGCCAGGCGATCCAATATCCCCGTCCCGTCGTTGTTGGTGAGATGGCAACGGCGACATCATCGAGGGCCGGTATGAGATAACCGGGGTTGAGATACCGGGCGTCGAAGGCGAACACGCCACCGTCGGCGGCGAGGAGCCAATAACCCCGGCCGTCGGGGTCGGCAGCCATGTCGACGACTGGTGAGTTGAGAACGATGGCCCCGGTGGAGCCCGAGAACACCGCATCGCCGAAGGCGAACACGCCACCGTCACGGGCGACCAGCCAATAGCCGCGGCCCGTGATCGTGGGCTCGATACCGACGATGGGCTCGTTGAGCGCGAGCGCCCCGGCCGATCCGAAGAACGGGGCCCCAAAGGCGAACACGCCGCCATCTGCGGCCACGGTCCAGTATCCACGTGCGAGCGGGTCGGCGGCGATACCGACGACAGGTGCGTTCAAACGGAGGGCGCCCGTCGATCCGCGGAACACGGCATCGCCGTAGCCGAAGATGCCACCGTCGGCGCCGACCTCCCAGTACCCGTTGCCCGACGGGGTCGCGACGATGCCGACCGGCCCTCCGTTCAACACTGTTGAGCCGGTGGAGCCGTGGAACGCCGCGGTGCCGAACGCCAGCACGTCCTGCGAGGCACGGGTCTTCAGCTCGACGGCGTCGGCGGCGAGGATGTGGCCGGCGGCGACGGCCCGGTCGGTCGCCGCGTTGAACGCCGTGACATACGCCGCTCGAGTCGGGTATCTCGCAGCCAACGTGGCGGCGTTGAACGGGATGGTCTGACCGAACAGGCGACAGAAGATGGGCCCGGGTCCGGGGGCGCCGGTGAGGGTGGCGACGGGCACGTCGAGGTGCGGTGTGCGGATGCCGCCGGTGGCGTTGCCGTCGGCGTCACGAGCGATGGTGTTCGCGGTGCCGGCAACGATGTCGATCCGGGGCGCCGGCGGCGGAAGTGTGCCGGCCTTGACCCAGGCATCGAGATGCGTGAGCGCCGCATGCTCCACATAACGGAACTGCAGCGTGTTGTAACGGCCGAGGCACGGGACGAGCACCGTGGTGGGGCCGGGGGAGAGCCGTAGGCCGTCGACGATCGAGCTGGCCACGAGATACTCGTCGCCGTGAGCCGACCCGGCGACCTCCCACAAGCGGAACGTCGCCGAGTCGGGCTGACGGGACGCCACCGAGTTCGTTACGTCGGTCTCGGCTTGGAGGACGAGCACCGGCACGCCGACGTCGGTGCGGATCGTCACCGGTGCCGTCGCCGGGATGGCCGGCAGCGGGTCCTGCGACAGTGGCGCTCCGCCGCCACCTCGGCTGTGGATCAGGTACCCGTCGAAGACCTTCACGAGCGGGTGGACGGCGTTGACGTAGGTGACGAGCCGGCCGGCGGATTGCGACTGGCCGATGGCGATGACCTTCTGGATGCTCTGGGTGCTGAGCCCGCCGAGCGGGTTGGCACCCACCGGCGTGCGCAACGCCTGGGCCGCTTGCGAGAACATGTCGTACGAGTAGCTGTCGCCGGGGTGCACGAGCGAGGCGTACCGAACCGGGTCCCAGTTCTTCAGGGCGCTGGCGTTCCCGAGGATGTTGTCGGGCGGGAATCCGTTGACGCCGACGGCTTGCGCCGAGACACCGACCCACGCGTAGCCCGCCCGCAGGATCAGGTCGCGCAACATCGTCGCGTCGGGCCCCGAGTCGAGCCCGCCGGTGACGTTGAACCATTCGACGAGGACCGTGCCGTTGAACGTGGCCGGTGTCGGCTTGCGCACGAGGATGCGGGTCGTGAACGCCGCGCTCGACGCGGCTGTGGCCGTCCAAGCACCGTCGGAGGTGAGGGGCACGGCGCTCGTGTACGCCCGGGCCGTCCCCGCGATGAAGTACTCCTCCTCGGTGAAGCCCCGGGCGGCGAGATCGAGCGACGACGATCCGTTCGCCACCCCCCGGTTGCCCCCCGTGATCGGTCCCGTCACCGTGGGGCTCGATGCCGCAGCGATGCCAACGCGCGCCTGACCTTCAGGCGAGGTCGAGGCGTCCGTCGGCGTACCCGGCGAGGCCACAGCCGCCGCTGCGGCCAGAACGACGATCACCGTGCTGAGGACGGCTCCCCGAGCCACGTTCCCCATGCGTCGGACCATGTCGACCCCCCGGAAGATTTGTTGATCGACGCTAGCGCTCAGCGAAAGACGGCGCGCAGACCTCGGCCTCGCTCGACCACGGGGGCGTCCTGCCCCCGGTTGCAGAGCCGGCTACGAAAAGTCGAAGGCGACGTGGGCCGAGGCGAGGCCATAGACGAAGGCGTTGGGCATCTCGACGATCTCGGTGCCGGGCACGAGCCGCATCGAGGTCACCCGGCGCAGGAGCTCCTCGAAGAAGATGGAGATCTCGAGGCGGGCCAACGCGGCGCCGAGGCAGAAATGCGTCCCGAACCCGAAGGCCAAGTGGTTGTTGGGGTTCCTGGCTACGTCGAAGCGCTCACCGTCGACGAAGTGGGCCTCGTCGCGGTTGGCTGACGAGTACATCAGCACGACCTGTTGGCCCGCCTGGATCGACTGGCCCCCGATGTCGAAGGGTCGGTTGGCCACTCGACACATGTTGTGGACGGGCGTCACGTAGCGGATGAACTCCTCGACGGCGATGCCCAGGTCGGCGCCGGCCTTGAGCAGCGCCCATTGCTCGGGATGGGAGATGAGGTTCAGGATCGTGCGGCCGATGACCGTGCGGGTCGTCTCGGCCCCGCCGTCGAGCACGAGCAGGCAGTCGGCGGCCACGATGTGCTCGTCGAGCGGCTGACCGTCGACCAGGGCCTGGGTCCACACCGACATCACGTCGCTGGCCGGACAGGCCTTGCGCTCGTGGTACAGCTCGACGCTGGCCATCCCGAACTCGATCGCCGATGCGAAGCCCTCGTCGTTGAAGTACCGGGGCCCGCCACCCATGGCGATCGTCGTCTCCGACCAGCGCTTGAGGTCGGGCCAGCGCTCGTCGGGAAAGCCGAGGAGCGCACCGATCATCTTGGCGGGCAAAGGCGCCGACAGCTCCCCGATGATCTCGGCCACGCCGCCCTTGGCTTCGACCGCGTCGAGCAGATCGGTGACGACCGAGCGCACGTGGCCTTCCCAGTGACCGACGGCACGTGGCGTGAACCGGCGGGCGATGAGATTGCGGCGCTTCGAGTGCACGGGATCATCGGTGCCGATCATCCCGGGGTCGGCCGGCAGGTTCGGCCGGTAGCCGCCCTTGGTCGTGTCGGAGCTGATGAACACGTCCTTGCGCTTTTCGATCTCGAGCACGTCGTCGTAGCGAGAGATGCCCCAGAGCTCGTTGATCGAGTCCCAATACGCCGGGGCTTGGGCCCGCATCCATGCGTACGTGGAATACGGGTCGTTCACGTAGAAGTCCCCGTCGAGCAGGTCGATCACGCGGGTCTCGGCAGTGGTCACGAAGGTCTCCAGGCCAGCATCGGAAGCGTCGGGGAGGGGCGAGCGCGTGCGGCGCCACTGGGATCATCGCGCACCGGCGGCTCGGGATGATCGGGACGCGTCCGCCAACCTTTCCGCCGAGCTCGGCATGGGTGCCCGACGTCACCGCCAAAGAGTCCTCAGAGGAGCACTCGATGTCCTAGGGTGACAGGGGGAGATGGCGCGAAACCGGACAGTGTTGATACGGACGTGACCATGTGCGAGACCTCGCCATGAGTGCCAACTACAGCATCACCGCCACCACGGCGCCGAGCCGGCGCCGCAACGACTTGGTCGTTCTCGGCCCGGCCGTGTTGCTCGCGCTGCTCTACGTGCTCGAGCCCGTCCCCACCGGCGACTTGGCCGCGCAGGTCTTTCGCACCGATCTCTTCGAGCGGGCCGGCTTCGCCACCTGGGACAACTTCTGGTACGGCGGCCATCACACCCCCGCGTACTCCCTGCTGTTCCCGCCTCTGGCCGCGCTCACCGATCCCCGGATCGTCGGCGCCGTGTCGCTCGTGGTGGCCACCGTGCTGTTCGCTCGTCTGGTGCAGGAGCGCTGGGGCCGGGCCTGGCTGGCCACCTCGTGGTTCACCGTGGGTATGGCGCTCAACCTCCTCTCTGGACGACTCACGTTCGCGCTCGGTGTCGCGGTCGGGATGACCGCCGCCTGGGCTGCGGTTCGGCGTCGCCCCCTGCTCACGGCCGTGCTCGGAGCACTCACGGCCATGGCCAGCCCCGTCGCCGGAGCGTTCATCGCGCTCGCCGGAGTGGCCGTCGTGATCGCCTTCCGGCGCGAGCGCTCGACCCGCCGTGTTGGCACCGCGATGGTGGTCGCTCCGCTCGCAGCCATCGCCCTCACGCAGGCTCTGTTCCCCGCGGGTGGCGTGTTCCCCTTCCCATGGTGGGCTTTCTTGCCGGCGATGGGGCTGATGCCGCTGTGCGCCTGGTTGCTCCCGAGCGAGGAGCGGGTCGTCCGCCTGGGTCTGTGGCTCTACGCACTGGCGTGCGCCGCGGCGTTCCTGGTCCCCTCGGCGATGGGGATGAACTCCATCCGGCTGGGAACGCTCGTCGCCGGGCCTGTCGTGGTTGCCGCGGTGGGTCAGCACCGGCGTCTCGCCGTTGCGCTGCTGACCGTACCGATGCTCGTGTGGCAGTGGCAGGCGCCGGTGCGCGACCTCCTCAAGCTCCGGTCCGACGCCTCGGTGAACGAGTCGTACTTCGAGCCCGTTCTCGGGTTCCTGCGCACGGAATGGGCCCAGGGTGAGCCGTTCCGGGTGGAAGTTCCGGCGTTGGCGAACCATTGGGAGGCGGCCTACATCGCCGACGAGTTCCCGATCGCTCGAGGCTGGGAACGCCAGCTTGACGAGAAGCACAACGCCATCTTCTACGACGAGAACGAGCTCAACTTCATCAGCTACGGGGCCTGGCTGAGCGACAACCGGGTCCGATTCGTGGCCGTCCCCCACCTGCCCGACGGGGCCTTCGACGACGCCGGTCTCCACGAGGCCGACCTGATCCGGCAGGGGCTGCCCTACCTCCAGCGGGTCTTCGACTCGACCGACTGGACGGTCTACGAGGTTCTCGGCGGCGTCTCGCTCGTCGACGGTCCGGCCACGATCACCGACCTCACTGTCGACAGCTTCACGCTCGATGTCGACCAGCCCGGGGAGATGCTCGTGCGGGTCCGCTACTCTGATCACTTCGGCGTCGCCGACGGCGGGACGGCCTGTCTCGCGGCGTCACCCGAAGGCTGGACGACCGTCCACGCCTTCGATCCCGGCCCCGTGACCGTGGTCGCCCGCCTCGACCTCGGCGAGGCCCTGGGCGGTGGCGGCGACGGCTGCGACGGCTGAGCCGGCTGCCACGGCTGACGTCGTCTCCGCCGTGGCTGCACCCGGACCGGACGCGGACGTGACCGCCCCTGTGGTGCTCTCGAGCGGGGACCTCAGGCGGCTGTGTGGGGTGGCGATGAGGGCTGCTCACGCCGGTGGCGTCGAGGTGACGCGGCACTTCCAGACACGCGAGAAGCTCACGGTTCGCGCCAAGGCTCCGGGCGACCTCGTGACCGACGCCGATCTGGCGTCGGAAGCGGCTGTTCGGGCCGTGCTCGGCGCTGAGTCCCCCGATGTCGGGGTGCTGGGTGAGGAAGGGGGTGGGCCTCGATCGTGGGACGCCTGGGCTCAGCCCACGTGGCTCGTCGACCCGCTCGACGGTACGACCAACTTCGTGCGGGGACTACCGATGGTGGGAGTGTCGGTTGGGCTGGTGATGGGCGGTGAGCCTGTGGTCGGCGTGGTGCACGCGCCCTTGCTGGGGTTGACGTTCAGCGCGGCGGCGGGAGCCGGAGCGCACCTCGGCGGACTCGACGGCGAGCCCCTGGGCGTCTCGGCCCGGCCGGTCGCCGAGGCCTTGTGCGGACACGGCTTCTTGCCCCGGGCCCGACGCCTCCGCGACACACGAGCACCGGCGGTCCTCGAACGGCTGCTGAACGAGGTCGAGGACCTGCGCCGGATCGGCTCGGCCTCGCTCGACCTGGCGTGGACGGCCGCCGGCTCGCTCGACGGCTTCGTCCATGCCGCACTGGGCCCCTGGGACGTCGCTGCCGGGGCGCTCCTCGTGCGTGAAGCCGGCGGGACCGTCACCGACTGGGCCGGAGATGCCTGGGCCTGGCTCGCCAGCGGCGACATCGTGGCCGGTTCGCCCGTCTGTCATCGGGCCCTGCTCGCCGCGGTGAGCGGGCCGTCCCGGTAGCCTCCGGAAATGGGGCTGCGGACGCTGAGGGGAACGGTCGCCGTCGCCGGCGCCGGTGAGAGCACGTACTACAAGCGGGGGCGTTCGCCCGACCCCGAGTTCGTGATGTGCTGCGACTCCATCATCAACGCCTGCACCGACGCCGGCCTCGACCCGCGTGAGATTGACGGGTTCTCGGCCTACGCCGACGAGCGGTCCGACCCCACCCGTCTGGCTGCGGCGCTGGGCGTGAACGGGCTCCGCTACGCGAACATGGTCTTCGGCGGCGGCGGCGCCATGGGCTCGGCTGCGGTGGCCAACGCCGCCATGGCCATCGCCACGGGCATGGCCGAGACCGTGGTGGTGTACCGGTCGCTGGCCCAGGGCCAGTTCCGACGCTTCGGCGCTGGAGCGCAGACCCCGACCATCTCGGGCCCGGCGGCGCTCACCGCGCCCTACGGGCTCACCAGCGCCGCGCAGCAGTTCGCACTCCGGGTGATGCGCCTGTTCCACGAGCGGGGCGTATCGCCGTCCACGCAGAAGGCGTTGGCGCTGGCCTCGTACCACCACGCCCAGCAGAACCCCCGGGCGGTCATGTACGGCCGGCCGCTCGGGCCCGACGACTACGACAACTCGCGGTGGATCGCCGAGCCGTTCCACCTCTTCGACTGCTGCATGGAGAACGACTGCGCCGCCGCGATCGTCCTCGTGTCGGCCGAACGGGCCAAGGACCTCCGTCACGCCCCCCGACCGTGTTATCTGCTCGGCGCCGCTGCCGGCAACGGTTTCCGGGAGGGGACCACGGTCCACAACGGCGAGCCCTACGCCTCGGCCGGGTTCACCACACTGGTGCCGCGCCTGTACGAGATGACCGGCGTGACCCCGTCCGACATCGACGTGGTGCAGGGCTACGTGAACTTCACGGGCGGCGTGGTGATGGGCCTCGTCGAGCACGGCCTGTGCAGCTACGACGACGTGAACGAGGCCTGCACGTTCGAGAACCTCATCGCCCCGTCGGGCCGGATGCCCTTCAACACCAGCGGCGGCAACCTCGCCGAGTGCTACGTGCACGGCCTCGAGCTGCAACTCGAAGCGGTGCGCCAGGTGTGGGGCGAGTCGTGCAATCAGGTGCCCGAAGCCAAGGTGTCATTGGTGTTCAGCGGCCCCATGGTGGCCCCCACGTCCGACTGCATCTACGGCAGCGAGGAGACGTTGTGAGCGCGGCGGCCGGTCAGTTCCATTTACCTGACGGGTTGCCGCGGCCGGTGCCGTCGCCCGATGGGCTCGACGCTCCGTACTGGGAGGGCACCCTCGCCCACGAGCTGCGCGTCCAACGCTGTGGGCCGTGCGGCACATGGCAATGGGGTCCCGAGTGGATCTGCCACCGGTGCCATTCGCGTGACCGCACCTTCCAGGCGGTTGCGCCGACGGGCATCGTGTACTCGTGGACCCGGGTGTGGCATCCGGCCCATCCTGCGGTCACCCATGCCGTGCCCTACATCGTGCTCGTGGTCGAGCTGCCCCAGGCCGACGGTGTTCGGGTGGTCGGCAACCTGATGCCCGGTGCCGACGGTCCGCTGGCCGAGACGGCCGCCGTCCCCATCGGCTCTCCGGTGAGCGCCGTGTTCGAGGACCACCCGGCGTCCGAAGCGCTCGGCGCCCCACCGTTCACGCTGGTGCACTGGCGCCTGTGATCGCAACCGTCAGCGTGGGTACCGGGATACGGGTACCCACGCTGACAGTTGCAGGGGTTTGCCGGGCCGTCAGCCAGGCGTGTCGAAGAGCACACTGAGGCTCGAAGGACCGCGGAAGGGGTAGCCGACGATCTCGGGGTGCGGGGCGTCGGGGTCGAGGCGCAGGTTGGGAAGCCGGTCGAGGATGGCCGACAGCCCGGCTCGCAGCTCGAGGCGGGCCAGGTGCATCCCGAGACACTGGTGGGGGCCGGTTCCGAAGGTCATGAGGTTGCCCAGCGGACGGTCGATGTCCCACTCGTCGGGGTTCTCATAGCGGGCCTCGTCGCGGTTGCACGACGCCGTGATCACCCCCACTGGCGCGCCAGCTTCGATGGGGCAGCCGCCCACCTCGGTGTCGCGAGTGGCGACCCGACTCACCATGGTCACCGACGACTCCCAGCGCAGCGTCTCCTCGACGGCGTTGTGCAGCAGATCACGGTCGGCGTACACCCGGGCCAGCGCGTCGGGATGGGTGAGCAGCGCGTAGAGGCAGTTGCCCATGGCCCGGAACGTTGTCTCGGCCCCGGCGGGTAGCAGGAGGCCGAGGAATCCGTAGATGCGTTCGTCGGGCAGCTTCTCCATGTCCCCGTTGGGCCCGGGGATCTCGGCGTGCACGATCTCGCTGATCAGGTCGCCCGTCGGCTGCGCTCGGCGCGACTCGATGATGGGCTTCAGGTAGGCGCGCATGGCGTCCTTGGCGGCGAAGCCCCGGGGTGGATCGAGCGGCCCGAGGTTCAGGTGCTCGGCCCACACGGCGAAGCGCTCGTGGTCGTCGCGGGGCACGCCGGCGATGGTGAGGATCACCTGCACCGGGTAGCGGCCGGTGACGTCGGCCACGAGATCGGCCTGGCCCAGCGGGGCGATGCGGTCGAGCAGATCGGTGATGACGGGCTCGATGAGATCGGGCCCCCAGTGCTCGAGCTTGGAGGCCCGGAAGGCATGGGCCACCAGGTTTCGGTACGCCCGGTGCTCGGCCCCGTCCATGCCCACGATCATCTCGCCGTGGAACTGGCCGATGTGGGCCATGTTGATGCTCGACGAGAACGTCTCGGGATCGCGCAGCACCTGCTCGGCCTCGGCATAGCGCAGCACGTGATGGCCGGGCCGGGGATCGCCCATCCCCCCGGGGACAGGCTGCACCGCGGTCCTCGCCCGGGCCGCGGCCCAGGTCTCGTAGGGCTGGGCGTGGTCCCAGTCGGCGTAGGCGGGGATGTCGTAGGGCGGGGCCGGCGTGGTGTCGCTCATCCCTCCACGCTACCGAGCGGCTGCTCATCGGTGCGCCGGGTCTGCGCCTTCGCGGGCGGCGCCGCCCGGATCGTGCGATCAGGCTCGTTCGAGCGGGTGCCGCCAGCGCAGCCCGGGGAAGCGGGCATAGTCGCGATCGGTCGTGATCCAGTCGCTGCCCGACTCGATGGCCAGCGCCGCGTGGTAGGCGTCGGCGACCAGGTTCCCTTTGGCCCCCGCCCGCTGGCAGAGCTCGGCGAAGATGCCCCAGTGCCGGTTTCCCGGGCGATGGATCACGCAGTTCGCCCGCTGGCGGAGCCGCTCCACGTCCTGCAGGGCCAGCGGCAGCGGCGTGGGCTGTACGAAGATCCGGGGATGGGTGACGACCCGCACGAACCCGCTCAGGACGAGCTCGCTCACCCCGAAGGCCCGGTCGCTGTTGACCTGCTCCTCCAGCCAGGCCCGGTACTCGTCGTGGCGCTCGGCATCGGACCGATGGCAGTACACGAGCACGTTCACGTCGGCGATGATCACGTCCCGTCCATGAGATCGGCCAGCCCGGCCGAATCGTCGAGGTCGACCCCCGGCTGCAGTCCCGAGCCGCAGAAGGTCTCGACCCGATACGGCTCGGCGTCGGGCGTCTGTGAATCCCGGTTGAAGGCCTCGCGCAGCGCCTCTTCGATGAGGCTGGTCAACGTGCGCCCCGAGCTGGCCGCCCTGGCCTTGGCCTCCGTGAGGAGCGCAGGATCGAGTCGGATGGTCGTCCTCATACATCGAAGCATACTATGAACGCGTCAATATGTCTGCGGTGGAACCCAAGGGGTCCTGGCCTGGGATCGATCGTGGCGGGTCGCCTGATGGCCGGCGCAGAACGATGGTGAAGTTTGGCGTAAACAGAGAGCTCTGCGTGGTGTAAACAATCAACGGGCGATGGCGTAAAGCGATATCCGGGGCCTCTGAACGGCTACGCTGCCCGATCGATGATTGATCGTGCGTATCGTCCCCGCCTCGTCGACCGCACCCTGCGGGAGATTCTCGATGGGTTGCCCGCGGTCATGCTGGTGGGGCCCCGGGGAGTGGGTAAGACCACGACTGCGAGGCGGCAGGTCGCCACCGTCGTCCGCCTCGATCGTGAGGTCGAGGCTGCACCGTTTCGTGACGATCCCGACACCGCCGACCAGCGCCATCTCCACGTAGTCGCGCAGGCCGACGGTTGTCGAGGGCGGCCGGATCGACTCGACGTCGCCCTGGAACACTCGGTCGAAGAACGACTCCCGACCGATGTCACCGGTCAGCTCCCGCTGACACAGGCCCCATTGGGTGAGCCGCACGACCCGACCGGTCGCCGCCCAGCTCGGCGCCAGCAGCTCCGCCCGTACCGATCCGGTGAGGACGAACCGGCCCGGCCGCGGCTGATCGTCGACCGCTCGCTTCACGCGGATATCCCGAGGTTGCGTTGCAGCCCTCGGAGGTGCACCGGCGTCGATGGCTGGCCGGATACGTCGATCAGCTGATCATGCGCGATGCCAGCCTGACCGACGAGCACCGCGACCCCGTGAAGCTACGGCGCTATCTCGTGGCCGTGGCCGCCAATACCGCGGGGGTCGTCGAGCACAAGACCCTCTTCGATGCCGCCGGTGTCACCAGGGCCACGGCCGCGTCCTACGACTCGTTGCTCGAGCTGCTGTTCGTCACTGAGCGTGTCCCGGCATGGCACTCCAACCGGCTGAACCGACTCACCCGCGCCTCGAAGCGGTACCTCACCGAGCCGGCCCTCATGGCGACCCTGCTTGGCGTCGACTCCCGCGCCGCGCTGCGTCGTGGCGACATCCTCGGGCGGCTCATCGACACGTTCGTGCTCAGCCAGCTCCGTCCCGAGCTCGAGGCCAGCGCCGACCCGCCGCGTCTGCACCACCTTCGCCTCGATGGTGGTCGCCACGAGGTCGACCTGATCGCTGAGGGGGCCGACGGTCGCATCGTGGCCATCGAGGTGACGTCGACCGCGGCTCCGAGCCCGGCCGACGCGACCCATCTGGCCTGGCTCCGTGACCAGCTCGGTCCGACCATGGTGTGCGGCATCGTGCTCCACACCGGCCCCCGGGCGTTCTCACTCGGCCAGCGCCTCCACGCCCTGCCCATCTCCTGCCTCTGGGGCCGCTGAGTCATCGGAGCAACCGAGGTCGGGGGGAGCGGTGATCAACCAGTGATCACCGCGGCTCGTCGGGCGATGTCGGCGAACAGCTCGGTTCCCCGCTCGGGCGGGCCTGCGGCGACGGCACGCCGTCCCTCCCGGACGGGGGGCCACGTCGAGACCTCGTGCTCCGCCCACGACGACCAGTCGCGGATCGTCTCGTTGATCCGTACGTGGAGCTCCATCGTGATGGCGTTGGTCGCTCGCCGGGCGGGGAACTCGTCGGGACCGGTGGCGATGTCGCCGGCCGAAGAACCGAGCTCGGCGAGCTGCGCCCGAGCCTGCGTGGCGACGAGCCGGAGGTTGTCGGCGAGCTGCGCGGGCGTGCCGCTGTCGGCGAAGAACAGCGTCCTGCCGCCTCCCGGCCAGTGAGCCCCGCCCCATCGAGCAACTGCCAGTAGTCGCGCGCCGGCGACCGTGTACTGGCAGTTGCTCGAGTGTTGAGGCGACCGGCGCGCCGTCAGCCCGGGAACATGACCTCGGCCATCTGGACGGCGTTCAACGCAGCGCCCTTGCGGAGGTTGTCGCCGGTGACCCAGAGGTCGATGGCGCCGGGGAGTGACGGGTCTTCGCGCAGACGGCCCACGAGCACCGGGTCGATGCCGGCGCCCTCGAGCGCGGTGGGCCAACCGTCGCCGCCATCCACCAACGACACACCGGGCGCGACCGCCAACAACGCCGCCGCCTCGGCCTTCGACACGGAGCGGTGGAACTCGATGTTGGCGCTCATCGAATGGCCCACGAACACCGGGACCCGGACGCAGGTTCCGGTGATCGCCAGCGAGTCGTCGTGGAGGATCTTGCGGCTCTCGCGCACGAGCTTCCACTCCTCGGACGTGTAACCGGCCTCCTTCACCGAACCCGCAAGGGGGATCACGTTCCCGGCGATCGGGCGCTTCCACACGTTGCCGGGGCGCAGCGCGTCGGGGTTCGATCCGGCCCGCCGGAGCACCTCGGCCTGGCCGGGCCCGTACTTCGCCGACTGCTCGTCGAGCTCGTCGATGCCCACCTGACCGGCCCCCGAGGTGGCCTGATAGGTGGAGACGATCATCCGCTTGATGCCGGCAGCGCGATGCAGCGGTGCGACGGCCGTCAGCAGCACCATGGTGGTGCAGTTGGGGCACGACGCGATGCCCTTGGGGAGCACGGCCAGGTCGCCAGGGTTCACCTCGGCCACCACGAGCGGCACGTCGGGATCCATGCGGAACGCCGCCGAGTTGTCGATGACCCGGGCCCCGGCTGCGGCGGCGATGGGTGCCCATTCCAGTGCGATGGGGTCGTCGACGTCGACGATCACGAGATCGAGCCCGTCGAAGCACCCGTCGCGCAAGGTCTGGCACACCACCGAGCCATCGGCGAAGGGCAGCGCCCGTCCCTCACTGCGGGTCGAGGCGTAGGCCCGCAGCTCGCCGACGGGGAACTTCCGCTCGGTCAGGATCGAGAGCATCTCGGTGCCGACCAGTCCGGTCGCCCCGATGAGCCCGATCCGCACGTCGCCGTCGCCAGCCCGTCTCGATGCCGCGCCCATGTCAACCCGCCATTCCGTAGGCGCTGTGCAGAGCCTGCACGGCGCGCTCGACCTCGTCGGCCCGCACCACACACGAGAGGCGGATGGTCGACGTGGAGATCATCTCGATGTTGATGCCCTCGGCCGCCAGCGTCTCGAACATGGTGGCGGCCACACCCGGCGACGTGCGCATGCCGGCACCGATGATCGACACGCGGGCGATGCCGTCGTCGGTGCTGTAGCCCAGGCCGCCGATCTGGTCGACCAGCCCGTCCATCACGTCGTGGGCCTTGGGGATGTCGGTCTTGGGCAGAGTGAAGGAGATGTCGGCGTGGTTGTCGGTGGAGACGTTTTGCACGATCATGTCGACGTTCACGCCGCGATCGGCCAAGGTACGAAAGACCTTGGCCGCGATGCCCGGGCGGTCGGGCACCCGCGAGATGGTGATCTTGGCCTCGGACGCGTCGTGCGTGACGCCGGAGACGATCGGCTGCTCCATGGACGGCTCCACTTCCCTCACCCAGGTGCCGGGGCCCCAGGTGAAGCTCGAACGCACGTGAATGGGGACCCCGTGATTCCGGGCGAACTCGACCGAGCGCAGGGCCAGCACCTTGCCGCCCGTGGCTGCCATCTCGAGCATCTCCTCGAAGGAGACCTCGGCCAGCTTGCGGGCCTCGGGCACCACCCGGGGGTCGGCGCTGTACACGCCGTCGACGTCGGTGTAGATCTCGCAGACTTCGGCGCCCAGACCGGCGGCCAGCGCCACCGCGGTGGTGTCGGAGCCGCCGCGGCCCAGCGTGGTGATGTCCTTGGTGTCGGCCGAGACCCCTTGGAAGCCGGCGACGACCACGACCGCCCCCGACGCCAGGGATTCCTTCACCCGATCGCCCCTGATCGCCAGCACCTTGGCCTTGCCGTGCTCGGTGTCGGTGATGATGCCGGCCTGGGACCCGGTGTAGGAGACGGCCTGAGCGCCTGCGTCGATGATGGCCATCGACAGGAGGGCCATCGAGATGCGTTCGCCCGCAGTGAGCAGCACGTCCATCTCGCGCTCGTCGGGCCGGACGGCCACGTCGTGGGCCAGGCGGATGAGGTTGTCGGTCGACTTGCCCATGGCCGAGACGACCACGACGACATCGTGACCCTGGCGCTTGGTGCGCACGACATGGTCGGCGACGGCCTTGATCCGGTCGGGGTCGGCGACCGATGAACCGCCGAACTTCTGCACGATGAGCGCCACGGACGTTGGAGGGTACCAGCGTCGACCGCCCGGCCCGTGATCGTTTCCGGGCCGGGCGGTCGAGGGGCCCGTGTTGCGCGTCGGCGGAGGGCCCGGAGGTCAGTCGCTGTCGCCCGAATCGGTCTCGGCCTCGCTGCTCACGACGTTGAAGTCGGCGTCGAGCTGCACATCGGTCTCGGAGCCGTCATCGAGGGTGACCTCGACCTCGTAGTAGCTGTCCTCGTCACCCACCTCGGTGTCGGTCACGCGCCCCCCGCCGGTGTGGGCGAGAGCGGCCGCGCTGGCGCGTTCGAGATCGGTTCCGGTGATCGGGCGCTCGTTGTCGTCGCCCAGGGCGCTGAAGCCGGTGGCGCCGGCGACGGCGGCCACGGCGATGGCGCCCGTGAGCCAGATGGTGCGGGTGGTCCGTCGCTTCATGGTGTCCTCCAGAGGGTCGGCGCCGGGGTGCGGCGCTGGGGTGCTGCGATCGCTCCGATCATGCCGGTCGCCTCCTGAACTCAGGCTGACCCCGCCGGGGTGCGGCGCTGGGGACGGCGCCCGGGGCCACGACCGGGGTCTGGCCGAGCGTCGTCGTGGGACGGGCTACGTTCAGGAGCGGTTCAGGATCCATCGGCGATGCTCACGGCCCCACCGGTGACCCGTCCCTCCCGACCGAGGACCCGCTATGAAGCTGCTGCTCGTCGAGGATGACGCCAAGATCGCCACCATCGTCAAGCGCGGCCTCGAGGTCGAAGGCTTCAGCGTCGAGGTGGCCTTCAACGGGACCGACGGCCTGTGGCTGGCGACCGAGGGCAGCTTCGACCTGATCGTCCTCGACATCATGTTGCCCGGTCGCAACGGTTACCAGATTTGCGCCGACCTGCGCCGCGCCGGCGACTGGACGCCGATCCTCATGCTGACGGCCAAAGACGGCGATCTCGACGAGGCGGAGGCTCTCGACACCGGCGCCGACGACTACCTCACCAAGCCGTTCTCGTTCCCCGTCCTCACCGCTCGGATCCGGGCCCTGCTGCGCCGCACCACCGGCCGGAACCCGACACCGTTGGCCGTGGGCACCCTGCGCATCGACCCCGGAGAGCGCCGGGTCTGGCGGGGCGACGACGAGCTGTCGTTCACGGCCCGTGAGTTCGAGGTGCTGGAGTTCCTCGTCCGTCGGGCCGGCCAGGTGATGTCGAAACGCGAGATCCTCGCTGGCGTGTGGGAGCACGATTTCGAGGGTGATCCCAACATCGTCGAGGTCTACGTGAGCAGGCTGCGCCGCAAGATCGACGAGCCGTACGGCCGGCAGTCGCTCACGACCATCCGGGGCGCCGGCTATCGGATCGCCGATGACGGCTGCGGATGACGGCCGTGGCTGACGGGCCCCACGCTCCCCGGGGCTCACGTCATCGGACCGCGACCGTCCGGTTCCGCGTGACGGCCCTGGCGAGCCTGATCTCGGCCACGGTGCTCGTCGTCGCCGGTCTCGTGCTGCTCGGCGCGCAACGACGCGAGCTGACCGAGACACTCGATGACCGTCTGCGCGATCGGGCCGACGAACTGGCGCTGCGCGTCGCCGAGAACGACCTCCCCGCCGTCTTCCCCATCGCCGACGACGAGGACGACCTGGCGCAGCTCGTCGCTCTCGACGGGACCGTCGTCGCGGCCAGCGCCAACCTCGTCGGCCGGGGAGCGATCGCTCCGACGCCTCCCGAGGCGGGCGCGCCCGAGACCCTGCGGCAGGTCGACGAACTGCATCTCGGAGCCGACTTTCGCGTGCTCTCGCGGCGTCTGCAAACCGGCGACGGTGTGCGTGTGTTGCACGTGGGGGCCAGCCTCGACGATGTGCGTGACAGCACGACGATCCTGGCGACCTCGCTGGCTGTCACCGTTCCCGTTGTGGCCCTGGTGTTGGCGCTGCTCGTGTGGTGGCTCGTCGGGCGGACGTTGCGGCCCGTCGAGGCCATCCGGGCCCAGGTCGCCACGATTGGCGGTCGGGACCTGCATCGTCGTGTCCCGCAGCCTCCGAGCGACGACGAGATCGGCCGGCTCGCTCGCACCATGAACGAGATGCTCGACCGGATGGAAGGCGCCGATCGCGCCCAGCGCCGCTTCGTGGCCGACGCCTCGCACGAGCTGCGCAGCCCGTTGACGCGCATCCGCTCCGAGCTCGAGGTGGAGCTGGCCCGTCCCACCGACGCCGTGGCCGATGCCGACGGCCTGCTCGCGACCCATCGCAGCGTCCTTGAGGAGGCGGTCGGCCTCCAGCGGCTGGTGGAGGATCTCCTGCACCTGGCCCGCAGCGACGCCGGCGCCCACACGCGATCGGCGCGCCGGGAACCCCTCGACCTCGACGACCTCGTGCTGCGGCAGGCCCGGAGGATCAGGGGCGACACCAGGGTGAAGGTCGACCTCTCGGGGGTGTCAGCCGCCCAGGTCGACGGTGATCCCGGCGAGCTGACCCGGATGATCCGGAACCTCGTCGACAACGCGGTCAGGCATGCCGTGTCGGCGATCGTGCTGAGCCTGCACGAGGAGGGGGGCTGGGCCGTCTTCACCGTGGCCGACGACGGCCCGGGGATCGCCGAGGCCGACCGCGATCGGGTCTTCGAGCGCTTCACCCGTCTCGACGACGCCCGAACCCGTGACGGTGGCGGCACCGGGCTGGGCCTGGCGATCACCCGGGACATCGTGGTCGCGCACGGTGGACGGGTGTCGGTCGACGAGTGCCCCGGTGGCGGCGCCCGTTTCGTGGTGACGCTGCCGACCTCGGATGGCCGTTCCCCGACCGCCGATCGGGCACCGGACTCTACGTAGACTGCCCCCCTATGCCCAGTGCCAAGCGGGAACGTCAGCGCGAGAACCGTCAGCTCGGACGTATCGAGCAGGTGGCCGCCCACAAGGCGGCCAAGCGCAAGAAGAGCAGCCGCAACATGGCCATCACCGTGGGCATCGTGGCCGTGCTGTTCGTGAGCCTGGCCTTCTTGGTGTCTCGTGGCGGCGACGACGACACCGCCACCACCACGACCGTGGTGTCCGCAGCCCCGACGACCGTCGCCGCCGCCACCTCGGTCACCGCTCGCGTCACCGGCGACGCTGCCGTCGACGCCATCACGTGTAGCGACACCGTCCCTCCCGCCAACGACAACCGACCGTCGTTCACGGCAGCGCCCGAGCAGACGATCGATTCGACGCACACCTACGAGGCGACCTTCGTCACGTCGTGCGGCGAGTTCACCGCTGGACTCGACGTCGACGACGCGCCGATCACCGTGAACAACTTCGTGTTCCTGGCCCGAGCGGGCTTCTTCGACGGCACCACGTTCCATCGTGCCGTTCCCAACTTCGTCATCCAAGGCGGCGATCCCACCGCGAGCGGCGGTGGAGACGCGGGCTACAAGTTCGCCGACGAGAACATCGACGAGCCCTATGTGGCCGGTTCGCTGGCCATGGCCAACTCGGGCCCGAACACCAACGGCTCCCAGTTCTTCGTGTGTTCCGGTACGCAACCCAACTGCGGTCTGACCCAGACCTACAACAACTTCGGCGTGGTCGTCCAAGGCCTCGAGGTGGCTCGCAAGATCGAGTCATGGAGCATCGGCGACGCCGCGCCGCAGAAGCCGATGTACCTCATCTCGGTCACGATCACCGAGACCGACGAGTCCGGTGCCGTGGTGGCCGAGCCGACGACGGCGGAGTCATCCGAGACGACGGCCCCGGTGGCCACGACGACGGCAGCGGCCGCCACGACCACGACAGCCGGCTGAGGCCGACAGCTGGCTGAGGCCGACAGCAGTCGGACCCGTCCGGCCCCGCCTCAGGCGGGGAGAGCGGGGATGGGGAGGTTCTCGTAGCGGCGGCCCTCCGGCGGACCGGTGGCGTCGAACACGGTGACCCCTCGTCCGCCGACCGCGTGCCACGAGCCGTCCCGTTCACGGACCACAGCGGTCGACTCGTCGACGCCCACGAGCGTGACGCCGGCGGGCCGGAGCTCCAGCGTGCGGGTGCGGAGATGATCGGCGGCGGTGTCGAAGTGCGGGAAGACGGTGAGATCGCGAACGAGGCCCAGCCCCACGGTGAACGCGCCGCCTCGGGGGTCGATCATCGGATCGCACAGCACCGATCCGCCGGCGCCCGACGCCACGAGCACCGCGCCGGCGTTGTACCCGTCGACGACGGCCTGGTACAGGGTGGTGCCTTTGAGGACCGAGTGCAGGTGCATGGCCGAGCCGTCGGTGAGGAAGATCAGGCCGGCCTCACGAACGGCCGCCACGGCGTCGGCGTTCCCAGCGTCGGTCCGGTTCAGCACGGCCAGCGTGCGAGCCTGGAGACCAAGGGCCGTGAGCGCTGCACAGGCCTGGTCGGCCAGACGGCCGGGTCGCTCGTAGGCCGCTGCGGTGGGGAGCACGACGGCGGTGGCGCCCGTCCCGGCGGCGCCGGCCACGAGCTCGCGCACGGCGTGGCCCTCGTCGGCCCAGGCGGCTCCGCCCACGAAGGCCAGTACGCCCGTGGCCTGCTCGACCCGTCCCCCGCTTGTCGGCATTGGCGAACACTAGACCGACGGCTCCCACGATCAGGGTGCCCGGGGCGTCCCGAGATCGCTGCCACGGCGAAGGGCCGGGCCGAGTCGTGCACGAACCGCCGGTCCGAGACGGCCCCCTCGCTCGTCTCGGACCGGCGGGCGCCCCCGCCAGCCCTCAGGAGATCGCCGGTCGGGCAGCCGGTGCGCCTCCACCATCCGCCGCGGCGGAGGGGAGCGCACTGCGGCGCCGGCGACCGACGATCCGCCAGGCCACGAAGGTGGCCAGGGCGAGCAGGGGCGCGAACGGGAGCACGAATCCGGCGACCGCAGCTGCGGCCACGGCGATCTTCACGAGCCCCGACCAGCCCGTGCTGAGCCCGTCACGAAAGCCCGAACGGTTCTCGGGCGGCTCGGGCAGGGGCGGAGGCGGTGGAACCGCCCTGGGCCTCGGCGAGGCTGACCGCTCGGCCTGACGCCGCTGCGATGTCGTCGACGCGCACTGCCAGCTCGGCCGTGTAGATGACGGCCTGCGGCGCCTGGAGGGGCCGGGCGGTTCGCCGCCTGCCACCGTCGGGTCGAGATCCCACCGCTCGCCGCATGACGTCCCCTCACATTTCGTAACATGATTGCAATGTTGCCACGGAAATGCAACGACTACCCGTCACACGTTCGCGGTGACGGTTCGGTCCCCACAACACGGCTGCGTGCGATCGGGGGCACAATGAGCGCCATGAGTGTCTCGAGTGAGCCCACCGGAGCCCGCGACCGTCACGAGCCGCGCCGTGAGCGCGATCAGCCCTGGGTCATGCGCACGTACTCAGGGCACTCCTCGGCCGCAGCGTCGAACGCGCTCTACCGCCAGAACCTGGCCAAGGGCCAGACCGGCCTGTCGGTGGCCTTCGACCTGCCCACTCAGACCGGACACGATCCCGATCATCCGCTGGCCCGGGGCGAGGTGGGCAAGGTGGGCGTGCCCGTCCCCCATCTCGGCGAGATGCGGGCGCTGTTCGACGGCATCCCCATCGAGACCATGAACACGTCGATGACCATCAACGCCACCGCGCCCTGGCTGCTCGGCCTGTACCTGGCCCTGGCCGACGAGCGCGGGGTCGATCCGGCACAGGTGAGCGGCACGACCCAGAACGACATCGTCAAGGAGTACCTGAGCCGCGGCACCTACATCTTCGGGCCGGGGCCGTCGCGCCGGCTCACCGTCGACACGATCGTGCACACCGTGCGCCACGTGCCCCGGTGGAACCCCATCAACGTGTGCTCGTATCACCTGCAGGAGGCCGGGGCCACGCCGGTGCAGGAGATCGCCTTCGCCCTGGCGACGGCCTGCGCCGTGCTCGACGCCGTTCGCGACAGCGGCCAGGTGCGCGCCCAGGAGCTGCCCGAGGTCGTGGGGCGCATGTCGTTCTTCGTGAACGCCGGTATTCGGTTCGTCGAGGAGATGTGCAAGCTGCGAGCGTTCACGACCCTGTGGGACCGGCTCTGCGCCGATCGCTACGGAATCACCGACGAGCGTCTGCGACGGTTCCGGTACGGGGTTCAGGTGAACTCGCTCGGGCTCACCGAAGCCCAACCCGAGAACAACGTGCAGCGCATCGTGCTGGAGATGCTGGGCGTGACGCTGTCGAAGGGGGCCAGGGCCCGTGCCGTGCAACTCCCGTGCTGGAACGAGGCGCTGGGCCTGCCCCGCCCGTGGGATCAGCAGTGGTCGCTCCGCATCCAGCAGGTGCTGGCCGAGGAGACCGACCTCCTCGAGCACGGCGACCTGTTCGACGGCTCGCACATCGTTGAGGCCCGCACCCGGGAGCTGGCCGACGCCGCCGAGGCCGAGCTCACCGACATCGTCGATCGCGGCGGGTCCTTCGAGCTGGTCGACGAGCTGAAGGGCCGGCTGGTGCGATCGCACGCCGAGCGCATGCGCCGGATCGAGTCGGGCGAGCTCACCGTGGTGGGCGTGAACCGTCACACCGAGTCGGCGCCGTCGCCGCTCGCGCAGGGGCTCGACGGCGAGTCGGCCATCCTGGTCGTCGACCCGGCGGCCGAGGCCGAACAGCTCGAGCGCCTCGCAGCGTGGCGGGCCGGGCGAGAGGGCTCGGCTGTGGCCCGGGCGCTTGACGGGCTGCGGGCGGCGGCCGAGAGCACGACCAACGTGATGCCGGCCACCATCGCCCTGGCCCGAGCGGGGGGAACCGTGGGCGAGTGGGCCGACGCGCTCCGCGGCGTCTTCGGCGAGTACCGGGCCCCGACCGGTGTGGGAGCGGTGGCCACCAGCGCCCGTCCCGACCTGGCCGAGGTGCGCGAACGCCTACGCGCCCGTGCGCTCTCCCAGGGCGCCGCGCCGCGAATCCTCATCGGCAAGCCCGGGCTCGACGGGCACTCCAACGGCGCCGAGCAGCTCGCCGTGGCCGCTCGCGACGCAGGCTTCGAGGTCGTCTACCAAGGTATTCGTCTCACGCCGGAGCAGATCGCCGACGCCGCCGTGGCAGAGGACGTCGACCTGGTCGGCCTGTCGATTCTGTCAGGCTCGCACCGCGAGCTCGTCCCGGCCGTGATCGCCGCGCTGGCGCTCAGGGGCGCCGGCGACGTGCCCGTGGTGGTCGGCGGGATCATCCCCGACGACGACCGTCCGGCGATGATCGCGGCCGGCGTCGCCCGGATCTACACGCCCCGCGACTACCGAATCGTCGACATCCTGGGTGACCTGGCGACGCTGGCCCTCGCCCACCACGCCACCCGCTCGCCATGACCGCCTGCGTTCGCTCCGAGCCCAGCGATTGCAGCGGGCGCCGTGGGGGCACCGGGCGGCGCACTGGGCCCCCTGGGGGCCTTGGGTACCCTGGAGAAAACAGCCGCTCAGGTCGGGGCGGATCCGCGCCGAAAGAGATGCCGTGACCGACCTCGGCCCCGCCCCCCGTCCCGATCCGCAATCGACGGCCACCGCAGCCGGCTCGGCCGGCGAGGTCGGGGGAGACCGGGCCGTCGACCCCGTGTCGGGGCTGCCCGATCACCGGTACTTCGAGATTGCGCTCGGACGACACATCGCCATGGCTCGCCGAGGGCTCCGTCCGCTCTCGCTGATCATGTTCGAGCTCGACGGCCTCGACAACTTCGCTCCTTACCTGCGCGACCACGCCATGCGGGTCCTCACCCGCACGCTCAACAAGACGCTGCGCGACTCCGACACGGCCTGTCGGATCAGCGAGGGCCAGGTTGCGGTGATCCTCGACGACACACCTGACGCCGGCGCCGTCTGGGCGGCTGAGCGCATCCGGGGCGCCTTGTTCGCCAGCCCGGCCGGCGACATCCTCACCCTGTCGGCCGGCGTCGCCTGCTACCCGGCGCACGCCCTCGACGCCGAGATGCTCGTGGAGCTGGTGTACCGGGCCCTCGATACCGCCCGGTCCAACGGCCGCGACCGCGTCGAAGTCGCCATTCCCGTCGATTGAGTCGCTGAACTCCGCGATCCTCGGCGTCTGCCAGAGGAAGGCATTCGTGAAGATTCAGATGGGCGCCGGCCGCCGATTGATCCCGGGGTTTCGTGAATGTCGACCCTCGGCCATTGGGCAGAGGAACCCAGCGGGGGCACGCCTGCGATCTGTCGTTTACCGGCGATGGATCGGTGGAGTGCGTGTTCATGAACGCGGTCATGGAACACCTGTACCTGCAGCAGGTACCGTTGGCGCTGACCGAGTGGGCGCGAGTGCTGTCGCCATCCGGATCCATTGTTGTTCTTGGTGTTCCAGACTTCGAGATGACCGCGCGTCTGTACCTCGAGGGGGCATCGGGGATACTCTCCGAGCGTTTCGACCTGTTCCACGTCTACAACTACGCGCATGGCCGACCAGAGATGGAGTGTCGAACAAACTGGGAGCGATGGGATCCCGTTCGCCACCTCGACACTGCCCCTCCGGGTTGGCTTCCTCAGCTTCACAAGGCAATCTATGATGCCGCCACGCTGTACGCGATGTTTGACCATGTAGACGTGACGCAATACGTCGTTCGCTACGCTTATCCGGGTGAGTCTCACCGGCTGAATCTTGGCGTCGTGGGGCTGCGAACCGAGACCGATCCGCTCGCGATGATCGCTGCGGTGCCGACCATCGAGCGGTTCGTCGACCTGACCACCCTGGAGCTCGTGGCCGACGTTCGAGTGGCGCCCGGGATCGGGACGGGCCTCAGTCGTTACGCGCTCAATGGCGAAGGTCCGCCGTCGAGCTTCGCCCGTCGGGCAGCGCGGGCCCTTTCGAAGGCCCTGGCCCGAACCGGTCGTTGAGGCCGCGGTTCACCCGGCTTGCCAGGGTGCCCTGCGGACGCTGTTCTTCGTCCGAGAATGCTTCACGCGACACGTCGGTGAGCCCCGAAGGTCGCCCGATGCGCTCTTTCAGTACATGGCGTCGATCTCGGCCGCGTAGCGGGCGTTCACGCCCCGCCGCTTGAGCTTCATGGTGGGTGTGAGCAGGTCGCTGTCAGGCAGCCACTCCTCACCCAGCAGGGTGAACTTCTTGACCCGCTCGACGTTGCTGAAGCGCTCGTTGACAGCATCGAGCCCTCGCTGCACCTCGGCGATCACGGTGGGGTGGGCGGCGAGCTCGGCGAGCGACAACGGGCCCAGGTCATGGGCAGCGGCCCATGCCGGCGCGGCATCGGTGTCGAGGACGAGCAACGCCGAGATGAACGGGCGGGCCTCGCCGATCACGGCGACCTGACCCACGATCGGGATGGCCTTGATGGCCGCCTCCAGGTTGGCGGGCGAGATGTTCTTGCCGCCGGCGGTGATGATCAGCTCCTTCTTGCGGTCGACGATCTTGAGGTACCCATCGGCATCGAGGATGCCGATGTCGCCGGTGTGCATCCACCCATCGGCGTTGATGGTCTCGGCGGTCTTGACGGAGTCATCGAGATACCCGGCGAAGACGTTGCCCCCCTTGAGCAGTACCTCACCGTCGGCGGCCAGGCTGATGGTGGCACCGGGCAGCGCCCGTCCGACCGTGCCGAACCGGGAGTGCTCCCACACCTCCCACGACATCGCCCCGGTGTTCTCCGAGAGGCCGTAGACCTCACTGATGGGCACGGCCAGGCCGTCGAAGAACCGGAGGACCGAGAGCGGGATGGGTGCCGCGCCGGTGCCCGCCAGCACCGTCTGGTCCAGACCGACCAGCGACTTGACCAGGTCTCGCACGGGACTGGTCTCCTCGAAAGCGGCTTGCAGCTCGGCCGAGGGAACTGCGCCCGCCCGGCGCAGCTCGAACAGCTCGTGGCCGACGTCGACGGCTCGATCGAGCTTTGCCTTGAGTTCGGGATCGGCTCCGGCCAGGGCGTTGATGCCGGCGCTCATCTTCTCCCACACGCGCGGGACCCCAAAGAAGAAGTGGGGCTTGACCGCGCCCAGGTACGACGCCACCAGCGACGTGTCCGGGCAGGTCGTGACCTCCATGGCGAAGCTGATGCCGGCATAGTGGCTGCAGTAGCGCTCGGCGATGTGGGCCATCGGCAGGTATGACACGGTCCTCCAGCCGATCGAGGTGTCGACGCCTGCCGCCTCGTAGAGGTACTCCATGCTCCTGACGCTCCAGCACACGTTGCGCTGGGTGATCATCACGCCCTTGGGCGGACCGGTGGTGCCGCTGGTGTAGATCACCGTGGCCAGGTCATCGGGCGTGAGGTTGTCGAGGCAGTCGCCGAGCGCCAAGGGCTCGTGCTCAAGGAGCTCGGCCCAGGTCGTGACGCCGTCGGACTCGGCGCCATCGGACCCCGGGTCGACGGGACCAGCGTCGACGAGGACGAGATGGCGCAGGCGGGGCAGCGCGGCACGGACGCTGAGGAATCGAGCCAGGTACCCCCGATCCTCGATGATGGCCGCGACGGCACCCGAGTGGTTCACCAGGTACTCGATCTGGTCGGGAGCCGACGACTGGTAGATGGAGATCGGGGTGGCCCCGAGCAGGAGCACCCCGATGTCGGCGGCATGGAACTCGGGCCGGTTTCGCAGCATCAGCACGACCCGATCGTCGGGCCCGACGCCGAGGGCGCGAAGGCCGGCCGCGACCCGTCCCGCGATCTGGGCATACTCGCTCCAGGTCTCTTCGTGCCAGGTCTCACCGTCGGCGTCCTTGCGTCGCAAAGCCACGCGATCGGCATTGGCTGCGACGGTCTCGGCGAAACGCCTCGGGACGGTCTGACCGACGACGTCGGCGAGAACCTGTTCGTTGGTGACGAAGCGGGGCATGGGAACCTCCGGTTGATGGCGCGTTCGGCGCTGGGGACTGTGTAGCGCGTTGACGGGGTCGGGGGCACGGACCCTGCGCGGTCGACCACGCTGACCGCTTCGTGGGTCACTCGGCGCGATGGTTCTCCACCGTTTCCACAGGTCCTGTGGACAACGCTGATAGCGAGAATTGTGTGAGCCTGGCCCTTATTGACCGCGAGGAGTGATCGATCTGGGGGAATTTACGACCCGGATCTGCGTTCCGCGGCGCGATTCAGTCCCGTCGAGGATGTCGTGGAGCCCAAGACGATCGAGTTGACCACCTCCCGTGAATCTTGTGGTCCACCGCAATCCACAGGCACCGGTGGATAACCTCGGCCGGGCCGGAGCCGGCTCGCCCCGGTCGGCGCCCGCCTGGGCCACTCGCGCTGGCGGTTGGGCCGGGAGTTGGCCTCGGGGACCGTCAGGCGTCGTCGGTCCCCAGCGGCCGGCCGGCGTGGCGGACCGCACCCGGGGTCAGGCCGAGTCGGGCGATGGGGCCGGGCATCGTGACGCCGTCGACCTCCACGAAGACCTGCCGGGCCCGAACGTGGGGATCGGCCAGGAGGTCGGCCGTGGAATGGACCGGCGCGATGGCCGCCTGGGCCTCGGTGAACCGGGCCAGGACCTCGTATGACGGGCGCCGGCCGATCCAGCTCGCCACGGCGTCGTCGAGAGCATCGCGATGCTCGACCCGGGAGGCGAAGGTCGTGAATCGGGGATCGTCGTCCAGGCCCAGCAGGGCGAGCACCCGTGCGGCAACGCTGTCGGCCGAGGCCGACAACGCCACCCACTGGCCGTCGGAACAGCGGTACGTACCCCGAGGGACGCTGTAGGGGATGCCCGAGCCCATTCGAGGCTGGACGTAGCCGAGGTGCGCGGTGGCCGTGGGCAGGGCGCCGAGCATCTGCACGATCGTCTCCAGCAGGTTCACGTCGACCACCTGGCCCTGCCCGGTCGCGTCGCGATGGCGCAGCGCCACCATGATCGCGAAGGCCCCGGCCAGGGCCGTGACCTCGTCGGTGAGCGCGACCGGCGGCAGGAGCGGTCCGCCTGCGGCCTCGCCGCTGATGGACGCGTAGCCCGAGAGGGCCTCGGCGATGGTGGCGAAGCCGGGACGGGCCGAGTACGGCCCGTCGAGGCCGAAGCCGGTAACCCGCAGGATCACCAGACCGGGGTTGGCGGCGTGAAGCTCGGCCGGGGCCAAGCCGAGCCGTTCGAGTGCTCCAGGCCGGGAGTTGTCGACCAACACGTCGGCCGTCCGCAGCAGCTCCCGCATCCGGGCCAGACCCTCGGCCGACTTCAGATCGATGACGAGCGTCCGCTTGTTGCGACCGGTGATCTTCCACAGATACGAGTCGGGATCGCCGGGTGATCGCCAGCCCATGCGCCGCAGGGAATCGCCGGTCGGGGCCTCGACCTTCACCACATCGGCGCCGAAGTCGGCCAAGTGCCGGGCGGCCCCGGGTCCGGCCAGGATCGTCGCCATGTCGACGACCGTCAGCCCCTGCAGAGCCTGGGGCGTCGGAGCGTCCGCGGCCGGAGCGTCCGCGGTCGGAGCGTCCGGAGACGGAGACGGAGACGGGGCGGCGCCGGGCGGGCCGGGGCCGGGACGGTGATCGGCGGTCATCCCGGGTGCCGACGCGTCAGATTCGGGTGCGGCGGGCGATGCGGCCGGCGATGCGCCACGGGCCCCGCTGCATGCCGATCCGCCGTGACCCCAGGCGCGAGACCCTGACCCAGGCGTCGAGCGTGTCGTCGGTGCGGGCGGCAGCGCCGCCCTGGGCGAGTGCGATGGCGCGGCGACGATCGTCCTGGACGATGGCGATGGCGGCGACGATGGCCGCGACCTCCTCGGGCGTGGCGTCGGGCGTGATCGAGCGCAGGATCGGGGGAGGTGCCGGTGTCGGGCGGGGTGTCGGCCCGCTCACAGCGGCATGTTCCCGTGCTTGCGCTGCGGCAGGATCTCCTTCTTGGTCCGCAGCATCCGTAGCGCCTTGATGACCATGGTGCGGGTCTGGCGGGGGTCGATGACGTCGTCGACGTAGCCCCGCTCGGCCGCCGGGTACGGGTTGGCGAACTTCTCGTTGTAGTCGGCGATGAGCTCGGCCCGGCGCAGCACCGGGTCGGCGGCGGCCTCGATCTCCTTGCGGAAGATCACGTTCACCGCGCCTTGCGATCCCATGACCGCCACCTCGCCGCTGGGCCAGGCGTAGGCGATGTCGGCGCCGATCGACTTGGAGTTCATGACCACGTAGGCGCCGCCGTAGGCCTTCCGGGTGATGATCTGCACCCGGGGGACGGTCGCTTCGCAGAAGGCGTACAGGAGCTTGGCGCCGTGGCGGATGATGCCGCCGTACTCCTGGTCGGTGCCGGGTAAAAAGCCGGGCACGTCGACGTAGGTGACGAGCGGGATGTTGAACGCGTCGCACGTACGCACGAACTTGGCGGCCTTCTCGGAGGCGTCGATGTCGAGCGCTCCGGCGAGCACCTGGGGCTGATTGCCGATCACGCCGACGACGTGGCCGTCGAGCCGGGAGAAGCCGCACACGATGTTCTGCGCCCACAGCGGGAAGTATTCGAGGAATTCTCCGTCGTCGGCGACCTCGTGGATGATCTTGCGCATGTCGTAGGCCTGGTTGGGCGAGTCGGGCATCACCTTGAGGATGCCGTCGCACAGCCGCTCGGGATCGTCGGTGCATTCGACGACAGGCGGGTCTTCCAGGTTGTTCGACGGGAGGAAGCTGAGGAGGTAGCGCACCTGCTCGAGGCAGTGCTCCTCGTCCTCGGTGACGTACGTGGCCACACCCGACTTCTGGGCGTGGGTCATGGCCCCGCCGAGCTCCTCGTGGGTGACGTCTTCGCCGGTGACGGTCTTCACGACGTCGGGCCCGGTGATGTACATGTGCGATGTGCCCTTGACCATGAAGATGAAGTCGGTCATGGCCGGGCTGTAGACGGCGCCGCCGGCGCAGGGCCCCATGATCACGCTGATCTGGGGGATGACCCCCGAGGCCTTCACGTTGCGGAAGAAGATGCCCCCGTAGGCGTCGAGGCTCACGACGCCTTCTTGGATGCGGGCTCCGGCACCGTCGTTGAGGCCGATGAACGGCGCCCCCACCGACTCGGCGAGGTCCATCACCTTGTGGATCTTCTCGGCGAAGACCTCGCCCAGCGAACCGCCGAACACGGTGAAGTCCTGCGAGAACAGGAACACCTTCCGACCGTCGATGCGGCCCCAGCCGGTGACGACGCCGTCGGTGAGCGGACGGGTGTCCTCGATGCCGAACCCGTGCGCCCGGTGCCGGGCCAGCATGTCGAGCTCGACGAACGAGCCCGGGTCGAGCAGCTTCTCGATGCGCTCCCTGGCGGTGAGCTTGCCCCGCTCGTGCTGGCGCTTCACCGCTGCCGGGCTGCCGGCGTGCAGGGCCTGCTCCTTCAAGGCGGCGAGCAGCTCCAGCCGCTCCGTGAGGGGATGGACCGGTGCCGTCGGCGGCGCGATGGGCGCGTCCGGCGGAATCTCTTCGATCGCCATGGCCACAGGGTACCGCCGGGGCTCGCGAAGGGCCCGGTCCGGGCGCAACCCATCGGACCACACCGCCACCCATCGAGCAACTGCCAATACAGGGCCGTAGACGCGCGACTCCTGGCAGTTGCTCGCCGTGGGGTGCTTGCTGGCTTACTCCTCGACGAGCTCCACGAGGACCCCGAAGCCGCCCTTGGGATGGATGAAGGCCACCGTGGTGCCCCGTGATCCGGGGCGGGGGGTCTCGTCGATGACCCGTTGGCCGGCGGCCTTGACGCGCTCCAGCGCCTCGGCGCAGCTCTTGACCCGGTAGCCGATGTGGTGCATGCCTTCTCCCCGGTTGGCGAGGAACTTGGCCACCGTCGAGGACGGGTCGTACGGGCACAGGAGCTGGATGTACGACTCGGCCACCTTCAACAGGGCCTCATCGATGCCGTCGCGCTCGACGCGCTCCCGATGCTCGACCTCGGCCCCGTAGGCCGCCTGGTAGTAGGCGATCGACGCCTCGAGGTCGTTGACGGCGATGGCGACGTGGTCGATCTCGGTGAGCATGCCGGGCATGGTAGGAGCCCGTCCTACGATCGCGGTAACCCGTTCGCGCCACGCTGCGCACCCGCTCCCGCCACCCCGGAGGCTCCCATGGCCGGTTCCGTCATCGTTTCGTACGCCCGAACGCCCATCGGCAAGCTCTCGGGCGGGCTGGCGTCGTTCAAGGCCACCGACCTCGGCGGCATCGCCATCAAGGGTGCGCTCGAACGGGCCGGTGTGGCGCCCGAGCTCGTCGACTTCGTCTACATGGGCCAGGTGATCCTCGCCGGCACGGGTCAGCTCACGGCCCGTCAGGCCGCGGTGAACGCCGGGATTCCGCTCTCGACCCCGTCGAGCACCATCAACAAGGTGTGCCTCTCGGGCGTGAACACCGTGTATCTCGCCGATCAGCTCATCAACAACGGCGACGCCGAGATCGTGGTCGCTGGCGGCATGGAATCGATGACCAACTGCCCGTACCTGCTGCCCCAGGCCCGGGCCGGCTATCGCATGGGCCACGGCGAGCTGCTCGACTCGATGATCTCCGACGGTCTGTGGTGCGCCCTCACCGACGTGCACATGGGCACCAGCACCGAGAAGTACGTGGGCCAGTGGGGCTCGGGGATCACCCGGGACGCTCAGGACGCCTTCGCCGCGGCGTCGCACCAGCGGGCGGCCGCCGCGCAGGCTGCGGGCTGGCTGGCCGAGGAGATCGTCCCCATCGAGATTCCCCAGCGCAAGGGGGCGCCCATCGTCGTGGGCGCCGACGAGGGCATCCGGCCCGACACCACCGCTGCGAGCCTCGGTGCGCTCCGCGCCGCGTTCGACCCCAGCGGCACGATCACCGCCGGGAATGCGTCGCAGATCTCCGACGGGGCCTCGGCCATGGTCGTGATGAGCCGGGCCAAGGCTTCGGAGCTGGGGCTCACGCCGCTCGCCGAGTTGGTGTCGTACGCCCAGATCGCCGGGCCCGACACGTCGCTGCTCACCCAGCCGTCGCGAGCCATCAAGAAGGCCGCTTCGCGAGCGGGCCTTTCCGTCTCCGACATCGACTTGTTCGAGCTCAACGAGGCCTTCGCCGCCGTCGGTATCGCCTCGATGGAAGATCTCGGCATCACCGCTGACGTCACCAACGTGAACGGCGGCGCCATCGCCCTGGGTCACCCCGTCGGCATGTCGGGCAACCGCATCCTCGGCACGCTCATCCACGAGCTCAAGCGCCGCGGCGGTGGCCTCGGCGCCGCTGCCCTCTGCGGCGGCGGTGGCCAAGGCGACGCCGCCATCATTCGCGTGGCGTAGCTCTCGTCACTGTTTCGTGCCCTCGGCTGTTCGCGACTGTCCTCGACTGTCCTCGACTGGAGGCGGCTCAGCGCCATGGTCGTGACCCACCTGGGGAACGGGGCAGCAGTTGTCGGTGCGTCCGTTCGCCTTCGGCGACGCTGCCAGGCACTGAGGTCGAGTGGGCTCGGACAGCCCAGGGTTCGGCTGACTGCCGCGGGGCGGGATCGTCCGGTCAGGGGAGGGCGCCGCGAACGGTGACGCCGTCGGGTGCCGGTAGCCTGCGTGGGTGTCGTTCACTGCGTTGCGGCCGTTGTCGACGGGGGAATTGATCGACGCGTCGATTCGCATGGCGCGGGCGAATTTTCGTCGGTTCGCGCCGGCATCGATCGTGGTCGCGGTTCCGGTGCAGACGGTGGCGGCGTTGCTGGCGGTGTCGATCGATTCGAGCACCGATCCGTTCACGCAGTTTGCCGATGGCCTGATCGTGGCCGGCATCTCGTGGGGATTGTCGATCGTCGGGGTCATGGTCCTGACGATCTTCACGTCCGAGATCGCCATCGGGGCGATCGCCGGGTCGCCCGTCTCGGCCCGGGGTGCGGCTCGGGCCTTGCGTCGTCACGGGGGCACGTTGTCGGTGTTGTCAGCGTTGACGGTCGTCGGGCTGACGTTGGGGTTGGTGACGGCGGCGATCGCCACGATCTGGCTGGGTGTCGCATGGTCGGTCACGGTGCCGGTGGTGTACGTGGAGCGGGTGGGTGCATCGCGAGCGTTGCGCCGGTCGTTCCGCCTCACCCGGGGCCGGTGGTGGAAGACCCTGGGTGCGTATTGCACCGCCGGATTCTTGGGCATCCTGCTGGCGGCGTCGCTGGCCGCGCCGGTGTCGCTGGTGTTCTCGGGCTCCGACGGTGAGGTGACGCGGTTCCTCGTTGCGGTGGTGCCGTTGGTGTTGACGGGAATCGTGACGGGTCCGTTCTGGGTGTCGTTGATCGTGCTCAGCTACTTCGACCTCCGCGTGCGACGCGAGGGCTTCGACCTGGCCCTGCGGTTCGCCGCGCTCGAACAGGCTGCGCCGGCGCCGGTCGGTGCTCGGGCGCCCGGCACATGACCCGACCCGATCCGATCGGGGCGATCCCCCGTCGCCCGCACCTGCGCCGTCGCCCGTTTTTGGGCCTCGCAGGTCGCCCGGTGCTGGGCCGGCGTCTCGTGGGGCTCGTGGTGGTCGCGGCGACGGTGCTGGGACCGTTCGCCGGATGGGCCGGGCGCGATCTCGGTGGGCGTCGCGCCGAGGCTGCCGAGTCGAGCGTCGAGGAGATCGCCACGTTGGCCGCGAGGGCGATCGTCGAGCTCAGCGGCGATTCTGTCGCCGATTCTGCAGCGCTCGACGAGCTTCGGCGGGTCGACGCCGTCGCTGGCCGATCGGTCGACCTCGCCGCGGCGCTCGATGTGTCGGATGTCGACGTGCTCGTGGAACGGCTCCGACATCTCTCGTTCGCCCTCGCCGGGGTCACCGACGAGATGACCAGCGAGACGGCCACCGACCCGGCTGTCGACGTGTCGGGCGCAGCCGCCGGGATCCTCGAGGGAGACCGGTATCACGATCGTGAGGGCTTCCGACCGTTCCGGTCGGTGATCGAACGGGTGCGGGAGGCGCTGGGATCTGACGACGGCGGCGACGATGCCGATCGCGTCGCCGGTACCGACGGCACCGGGGGCGGGAGTGACTTCGGGATGGTCGTCGCCATCGTCGTGATCGGGGCGTTGGCGGTGGTCGTGGTCGCGCTCGTCCGTCGACGGGTCCGCTCCGGAGTCGACGACGATTCGCCCGAGGGACGAGCGCGCGCCACGGCGCTGCGAGCCGATCACCTCGAACGAGACGCGAACCGGGCCCGGGAGCAGGGCGCGCACGATCGGGCCGTGCGCCTTCGATTCCAGGCCGGACTGCTCCGGTTGGAGTCGGTGGGGGCCCTCGATCTGGAACCGGGTCTCACCAACCGCACTGCGGCCGACTGCCTCGGATCGCCCGACTTCGACGAGTTGGCCCGAGCCTTCGACGCGATCGTCTACGGCCACCGACCCGCCAACCCGGGCGACGTCGACCGGGCCTGGCTCTTGTGGCCGACGCTCGTGGAGGCTGAGCGACTCGGTGCACGCGCCCACCGACAGGCGATGGCCGGCCCCGCCCGGGAAACGGACCTCGTCGGGGAGACACGGCCGACGGCGATGGCTGCCGCGACCGCTGCTGTTGCGACGGCAGCTCCCATCGCAGCCTCTCCCACAGCAACGTCCGCCACCACTGCCGCTGCTCCCACAGAGGCTGCGACCGGCATCGACCGGAGTGAGCCGTGAGGAATCGGCGCCGACCGCTCCTGGCGAGCATCGGCGTGCTCGTCCTGCTCGTGGTCGTGGCGTTCGTGCTCGACGCCGACAGCCAGGGACCGAGCGGGCCACCGTCGTCGTCGTACTCGACCACCCCCGAAGGCGTCGCGGCGTGGGCCGAGCTGCTCGGGCGCTTCGACCATCCCGTGGCGCGCACCGGGAGCCTGGTGTTCGGCGACCTCGATGCCCGCTCGACGCTGGTGCTGCTCGATGTCGGCGAGCTCGACGATGAGTCGTTGAGCCACCTCGCGGCGTTCGTCGACCGCGGTGGACGGCTCGTGGCCGGCGGCGATGGAACTGCCGCCATTGCCGAGGTGGTCACGGGCGGCGGGCGTCCCCAAGGCTCGGCGACGACGACGCTCTCGCAGGTCGCGGCCCCGGTGCTCGAAACCATCGGGGTTTCGGAGGTTTCCGGAGCCGGCTCGGGGGGCTGGTCGTCGGCTGCGTTCCTCCTGCCCGTCCTGGTTGGCGATTCGACGGTCGTCGCCGGGATCGCCACCCCGCCCTCGGGCCCCGGTGGCTCGAGTCCCGGCGGCTTCGGGGGCGGCCGCCTGGTCGCCGTCGCCGATGTCACGGTGTTCGACAACGAGCACCTGCCCTTGTCCGACAACGCCGCCTTCGCCTTGGCCGTCGTGGGTGAGCTCGGGCGTCCGGTCGTGTTCTCCGAGGGTCAGCACGGCTACCAGGGCAGCGACGGGCTGGGTGCGATCCCCGGCGACTGGCGCTGGTTCCTGGGCGGCACGACCGTTGCGGCGTTGGCCTGGATGCTGGCCCGCAGTCGGCGCGTCGGCGAGCCCGACCGGCCCCGTCGGGAGCTCCCGCCACCCCGTGCCGACTTCGTGGAGGCCATGGCCGCCGGTCTGGCGCGGCGCACGGAGGGCTCGGGGCTGGCCGGGGCGTTCCAGGCCCACTGCCGGAGCCTCGTGGCCCGCCGGGCGGGGCTCCCGGCCGATGCCAGCGCCGACGCCATCAGCGCAGCCGCGCCGGGCCTCGGGCTCGAACCCGACGAGGTGGAGGCGCTCCGAGCCTCCGACCCCGGCACCGTCGATCTGCTCGTGATCGGCCGCGCCCATGCCCGACTCCACCGTGGAACCGACCCCGCCGATCGAGAGATGGTGCACCCGTGAGCGACCTCCCCCAGCTGCCAGAGCTGCCTCGACTGCCGGCCGGCGGGCCTCAGGCCACGGCCCTCACGATCGACGGGCTCCATGCCGCAGGGTCTCCCCCGGCGTCGCCCCCTCCCCCAGCCCCGGCGCCGGCGGTGGGGGTGTTGCAAGCGCTGCGGAACGATCTCAGCGCCCAGGTGAACCGGCTCGTGGTGGGTCAGCAACGCACGATCGACGCCCTCCTCGTGGCGGCGTCCGTCGGCGGTCACGTGCTGCTGGAGGGTCCGCCCGGCGTGGCCAAGACGCTTCTGGCGCGGATCTGGGCCCAGGCCCTCGGGGTCACGTTCCGGCGGGTCCAGTTCACGCCCGACATGCTGCCGAGCGATCTCACCGGGACGGTGGCGCTGCGCCAGGGCGTCGACGGTGCGCTGGTGTTTCGGCCCGGCCCCATCTTCGCCAGCGTCGTGCTCGCCGACGAGATCAACCGGACCCCCCCCAAGACCCAGGCCGCGCTGCTCGAGGCCATGCAGGAGCAGCAGGTCACCGTCGACGGCACCTCGCACCCCCTCCCGATCCCGTTCCTGGTCGTGGCCACCCAGAACCCGATCGAGTATGAGGGTACCTACCCCCTGCCCGAGGCCCAGCTCGACCGGTTCCTCATGCAGGTCGAGATCGGCTACCCCGACGCCGACGACGAGATCGCGCTCCTCAGGCTGGGCCATCGCGGGACGAGCCCCATGGGCCTCGACGACATGAGGTCGGTGGCCAGCGTCGAGCGCCTCGTGGCCGCCCGTGACGAGGTCGACGCCACCCGGGTCTACGACGAGGTGCTGGGTTACATCGCATCCCTCGTCCGGGCCACCCGGACCCTCCCGAGCGTGCTGCTCGGCGCCAGCCCCCGGGCCGGGGTGCATCTACTAGCCGCGTCGAAGGCCGTCGCCCGCCTCAACGGCCGCGACTTCGTCACCCCCGACGATGTGGCTGCATTGGCCTCACCGGTCCTCAAGCACCGGCTCGTGCTGCGCAGCGAGGCCACGCTCGACCGGTACCGTCCGGCTGACGCCATCGCCACCGTGCTCGCCACGGTGCCCGTCCCCCGCTGAGCCGGGAGGCAGGCATGCCCACCTCGAGGGTCGCCCTGGGACTGGCCCTGTGTGCGCTGAGCGTGCTCGTGGCGCCGCTGTGGGTTGCTGGGACGGCCGTCAACCTCCTGGCGCTGGCCTGGTTGTTCGATATTTATCAAACATTCCGATCTTTTCGGACGTTCTCGATCGAGCGATCGGTTCCGTCGATCGTGGCCCGGGGCGTCGCCGAGCCCTTCACCATCGTCGTGAGCACCGACGGCCGGCGGACGGGGCCCGGTCCCCGGCTGCGTCAGGTACGCCAGCCGGCGCCACCCGACGTGGAGATCGGACCTGTCGTCGAGGATGCGCCCGGGTGCTACGACGTGACGCTCACCGGGAATCACCGTGGGCGTCACCGACTCCCGCCTCCGGCGCTCCGAACGGTTGGACCCCTCGGACTGGCGGCCCGTACCACCCTCGGCTCGCCGGGGGAGCTGGTCGTGTACCCCGATCTCCCCGCCGCCCATCGGCTGGCCCGAGCCGTCCGACGGGGGACCTTCCGTGAGGCCGGGGTGGTCGCTCGTGGTCCCCTCGGTCTGGGCACCGAGTTCGAGTCGGTGAGGGAGTACCTGCCCGACGACGACGTGAGGCAGGTGAACTGGCGGGCCACCGAACGGCTCGGACGCCCGATGAGCAATCAGTACCGGGTCGAGCAGGACCGCGACGTGGTCTGCGTGGTCGACACCGGCCGGGTCATGGCTTCGCCCATCGACCTGGCCGCCGACGGCGCCAACGGGCCCCGGGCCCGGCCGCCGATCGATGCCTCACCGACCCACGGGCGAGCGCAGGCGCCGACTGCCGCGACGTCACCAGAAGCCGGGACCCGACTGGTCACCCGCCTCGATCTGGCCATCGACGCCGCGGTGGCCGTGGCCGCGGTGGCCGACGTGGTGGGCGACCGTTGCGGTGTGGTCGCGGTGGGCCGTGACGTGCAGCGGCAGGTGCCGCCGCGCCGTCGGGGCGCCGATGCCGTGGTGCAGGCCCTGTTCGACCTCGAGCCCACGTCGGCGACGTGCGACTTCGGGGCGGCGTTTCGCCTGGTCGGCGAGGGCAAGCGCGCTCTGGTGCTGGTGTTCACCGACCTAGTCGACGTGGCCGCGGCCCGCCTGTTGCTCGAAGCCCTGCCCAGCATCGCCCGTCGACACCACGTGCTCGTGGTCGCGGTGGCCGAACCCGGCGTCGACGCAGCGCTCCGACGGCCACCGCGTTCGTCGGTCGACGTGTACGCCGCAGCCGCCGCGCTCGACGTGAGCGTGGCCCGCGACGCCGTGGTCAGCCGGCTTCGAGCGCTGGGCGTGGAGGTGGTGTCGGTTCCGGCGCACCGGCTCGCGGCAGCCTGCGTTGCTTCGTACCTCCGAGCCAAGGCCCGGGCCCGGCTGTGACGGCTGTGACGGCCGTGACGAGAGCGTCGGGCCGGCCCCGCCACACCACGAGCACCCAGTAGACGAGCCCGATGGGCACGCCGACGAGCAGCGCCCCGCCCGGCCCCAGCCCCCGGGGTGTCACGAACCCCTCCACCAGACCGGCCAGCACGAACCAGGGCATGGTGCCGAGCACGATCTCGACACCGGCCCGACTCTGCTCGACGAGCGCCGCGCCGCGGCCCTGGGCTCCCGGGTCGATGATGGCCCAGCCCATCCGCATCCCGGCAGCGGCGCACACCACGATCACCGACAGCTCGAGCACCCCGTGCGCCGAGACCAACTCCACGAATGGCCCCTCGTTGTCGGCAGCGATCGACAGGCCAGCGACGCCGCCGAGCAGGAGCCCGTTCTGGAACAAGATGAACGCCGTTCCGAGGCACAGGGCGATGCCACCGGCGAAGGCCAGGAACGACACCCGGATGTTGTTCGTGAAGATCTGGCTGGCGAAGGCCGACTGCTCGGCCGTCGACAGCCCGAGATCGCCGCCCGGGTTGTCTCCCACCGCCCGGTACTCCTCAGGGAGCAGGTGCGCCGCCCGGTCGGGATGCTCACTGGCCCACACCGCGCTCACGAACCCGGGACCGAACATCAACACGGCGCACACCGCGAGCAGCCGGGGGCGCTCCCTGATCCGCTGCCAGTAGGTGCGGGAGAAGAATCGCCGTATCCCGGTCCGACGGCCGACGTGGGCGTAGACGATGTGGCGGGAGCGGCCCACGATGTCTTCGAGCGACTCGGTGAGGCCCCCATCGGGCTGAAGCTGGCGACACCACGCCAGATCGGCCGACGCCGCGCGATACAGCCGCCCGATGGTGCGGAGGGTGTCGGGCGTGAGCCCCCGACGATCACCCTCGGCGAGGGCGACGAGGAGCGCGAGCTGATTCCAATCGGGCTGACGCTCGGCCACGAACGTGTCGAGCCGGCTCATGGCGCCGACCGTCGACACCCGAGCGCGCCCCGACGGGGGTGCCCCCGGCGGTCAGGGCGACCGCGGCGCTCAGCTACCGTCGTGGCGCACGTTCGGGCTCTGCGAAGGGGCGGGGCCGACCCAACGGCCAGTGCCACCAAGGTGAAGGGAGGGGTGTGGAGCTCGACGGGCACGTGACCATTCCCACGCCCGAAGGCACCGACGTGGTGCTCGTGGTGGCCGGCCTGGGCTCTCGGGCGCTGGCCACGATGGTCGACGTCGTGATCCAGGGCGCCGTGTTCTATGCGCTGTTCACGCTGGTGGCGCTGGCCGTCGGCATCACCGGCTCGGGGATCGCGGCCGACTCCGACAGCGAGGCCGTGGTTGTGGCTCTCGTGGCGATCATGACGTTCGTCGTGCTCTTCGGCTACCACGTGGCCTTCGAGGTGCTCGGTGCCGGCCGATCGCCGGGCAAGCGGACGATGGGCCTGCGCGTGGTCGACGAGCAGGGCGGCCCGGTGCGGTTCCGGGCCTCGGCCATCAGGAACCTGGTGCGCATCGCCGACCTGCTCCCGGGCCTCTACGGGATCGGGATGGTGACGATCGTCCTGCATCCCCGCAGTCAGCGTCTCGGGGACATCGCCGCGGGCACGCTCGTGGTGCGCGACCGCCGAGCGGTGACGCCGACGCCCCTCGCCGCTCCTGCGATCCTCCACGGTCACACACCGTATCCGCCGGCTGGATGGGTCCCGTCCCGACCCGGTGGAGGCGCGCCCCTCGGCTGGTCGGCGGGGTCGGGGCCGGGGGGAGCAGCGGGGGCGGGGGGACCCCTGTGGGACCTCTCGGCGGTGAGCGACGCCGAGGCCGACGTGGTGCGCCAGTTCCTCATGCGTCGCTGGAAGCTGCGCGCCGATGCCCGGGCCCATCTCGCCGCCGGGCTCGTCGAGCGCATCGCCCCCCGGATCCCGGGTGTGGCGCCGGGAACGCCGTCGGAATGGCTCCTCGAGCACGTGGCGCTCTCGCTCGACGCCCGTCGCTGAGGGCGCCCGGGGCGGCGAGTCAGCGACGAGACTCCGCGCAGATTCTGCCGCAGATTCGGTGACAGATTCGGTGGAAGGCTCGTGCGACGAGGGCCGGGCGACGGGCGACGGGCGACGATGGCCGATTCGGCCGCAGATTCGGCCGCAGATTCGTCAGGGCGACACGTCGCGGCGACCGACCAGGGCGCGGCCCAGGGTGATCTCGTCGGCGTACTCGAGGTCGCCGCCCACGGGGAGGCCGGAGGCGATACGGGTGACGTGGATCCCGAGCGGGTTGAGCAGCCGGGCCAGGTACATGGCGGTGGTGTCGCCCTCGATGTTCGGGTTGGTGCACAGGATCACCTCGGCGATCCCCTCGCTCTCGACCCGGGCCAACAGCTCCCGCACCCGGAGCTGTTCGGGCCCGACCCCCGACAGCGGCGAGATCGCCCCCTGAAGCACGTGGTAGCGGCCCGAGAACTCACGGGTGCGCTCGACGGCCACGACGTCGCGGGGCTCCTCGACGACGCACACCACCGTGGGGTCGCGGCGCTCGTCGAGGCAGATCTTGCACAGCTCGCCCTCGGCCAGGTTGAAGCACCGGGTGCACCACGACATGCGCTCGCGGGCGTCGACGATGGTGCGGGCCAGGCGGCGCACGTCCTCGAGCGGGAGCTTGAGGACGTGGAACGCCAGCCGTTGCGCAGATTTGGGGCCGATACCGGGGAGACGGCCGAGCTCCTCGATCAACGACTGGACGGGACCTTCGTACACGGGGCGGAGGTTACGACGGTTCGTCGACGACGGTGGCGTCGAACAGCTGGATCATCCGGGCCACCGAATCGGTCGCCTGCTCGTGCCCAACCCCAGGCGGTGCGTCGAGGAGATCGTCGAGGTCGATCGCTGCGTGCTCGGCGATGGTGGCGGCCAGTCCCGCCTCGTGCTCGGGGTCGGTCCGGCGCTCCGGCTGGGGACGGGGCTGCGGACGGGGCTGCGGACGGGACCGGGCCTGCGCCTCCAGCGACGGTGCCTCCGGAGCCGGATGCGGAGCTGAGCTTGGGGCCGATGTCGGTTCCGCTCCGGTGGTTGCCGGACGCTCGTCAGCCGCGCTCGGAACCCGGGCTGGGGCTGGGGCTGGGGCTGGGGCTGGGGCTGGGGCTGGGGCTGGGGCTGGGGCTGGGGCTGGGGCTGGGGCTGGGGCTGGGGCTGGGGCTGGGGTATCGGGCCGCTGGTCGCGTGCGCTCCGGAAGGCGCCGAGCGCCGCCTTCGCCGCACTGGGTGTGGTCCGGGGCGACCGATCAGCGGGCGGCGATTCAGCGTCGGGTACCCCAACCCCGGCTGAGCCCACGCCGGGTGACCGAGCAGCCGGCGGCGAGCCAACAGAACGGGATGCGGCGGCGTCCTCGGTGTCGGCTGAGCGGGGGCGACCCCGGCGCAGCTCGTCGACGGTCCGCTCCAGGCGCTCGATCCGGTCGAGCAGCACCTCGACCTGGGTGCCGAGCTCCCGACGTGAGAGCCGCACCAGCGCCACCTCGAGCACGAGTCGGGGGTCGGGCGCCCGCACCATGTCGGTCACCGTGACGCCCAGCGTCTCGATGCAGCGTTGGACGGTGGACGCGCCGAGCAGCTCGCCCTGAGCCCGCAGGCGGTCGCGCTCCTCGGGAACCCGGTCGACGGTGACCGCACCCCGCGAGGCCGCCAGCACGTACATGTCGCGCAGGTAGCGAAGCAGGTCGTCGGCCAGGGCCCGAGCGTCGACGCCGGTGGCCAGGATCCCCTCCACCGAGGTGATCACCCCGGCGGCGTCCTCGGCTCCGATGGCGTCGAGCAACGAGGCCTGACGGTCGAACGTGGTGCTCTCGAAGAGCTCGCGCACCTCGGCCGTCACGAGCTGGCCGTTGCCATGGGCGAGCGCCTGGTCGAGCAGCGAGAGTGCATCGCGGGCCGATCCGGCACCCCGCCGCGCGACGAGGAGGAGCGCCTCGGCATCGGTCTCGACGCCCTCGGCGAGACAAATTCGAGCCAGGTGCTCGGCCAGGTCGGGTGTGGAGATCAGCCCGAACTCGAATTGCTGGGTCCGCGACCTGATCGTGGGCAGGACCTTGTGCGGATCGGTCGTGGCCAGCACGTACTTCACGTGCTCGGGGGGCTCTTCGAGTGTGTTGAGCAGGGCATTCGAGGCCGCCGTCGACAACATGTGGACCTCGTCGACGATGTACACCTTCCACCGTCCGCCGGCGCTGCGGTACGCCACCCGGCCCAGCAGCTCGCGCATCTCGTTCACGCCGTTGTTCGACGCGGCGTCGAGCTCCATGACGTCCATCGAGTTGCCGGCGGTGATCGACATACAGCTGTCACAGATGTTGCACGGCTCGCCGTCGGCGCCGAGCTGCTCGCAGTTGAGCGCCTTGGCGAGGATCCGGGCGGTGGACGTCTTGCCCGTCCCGCGAGGGCCCGTGAACAGATAGGCGTGCCCGACCCGCCCCTCGCGCACGGCATTGCGGAGCGCGACGGTGACGTGCTCTTGACCGACGAGCTCGGTGAAGGTCTGGGAGCGGTACTTGCGGTACAGCGACTGGAACATGGGACCCCGAACGCCGACGGACCCCCCAAGCGTGCCACGTGGCCACGGCGAGGACCACGTCCGGGAGCTGGTACGCTCACACGCACGACGCCGGCAGCCGGTGTCGGGGAGCCGGGTCTCGCGCAACGGGATCCTGCCAACCGAGTCAGGGCCGGGAGGCAGCAGCTCTCCGCAGGTTCTCCCGTGTGCCGCGGGTCGCCTGGCTCCCCGACAGCGGCTGTCGGCTCGACGCGTCGGAGCCCGTCGATCACCCCGTCCGGCCGGCGTGCCGGTGTACCACATCGGCCGACGCGCCTCGTCGGGCTACGATGACCCCGCCCCGGAGGGATACGAAAGCGGCCGAATCGGCACGCCTGGAGTGCGTGTGTAGGGCAACCTACCGTGGGTTCAAATCCCACTCCCTCCGCCACACCGCAACACACGAGGCGGGTGCCGACAGCCCGGCGCCCGCCTCTCGTTGCGCTTGAGCCCAGTTGCGACACACGGGAATCTGGCACGAACCATGGACGCTCACCCCCACGCCTCGATGCACGACGCCTCGCTGCACGATTCCTCGATGCACGAGGCCTGGATGGAGATCGCGCTCGGAGAGGCGGAGGCCGCCGTCGCTCATGGAGACGTCCCCGTGGGCGCAGTGGTCGTCGACAGAGCGACCGGCGCCATCGTCGCCCGCCGCCACAACGAGCGGGAGCTCACCGGCGATCCCACGGCGCATGCCGAGATCCTCGCCCTCCGCGACGCGGCACTCGTTCGTGGCTCGTGGCGTCTCGACGGATATGTGCTGGTCGTGACCCTCGAACCGTGCCCCATGTGCGCAGGGGCCGTCCTCAACGCCCGGGTGCCGACCCTCGTCTTCGGTGCCGGAGACCCCAAGGCCGGGGCCTGCGGTTCGCTCTACAACCTCGCGGCCGATCCCAGGCTCAACCACGAGACCACCGTGGTGCGCGGGGTGCGAGCCGATGAGTGCGCCGCGCTTGTGCGCAGCTTCTTCGCCGCCCGCCGCGCCGATTCCTGAACCCGTCCTCGTCCTCGCGGGTCATACGTGAAACGCCGGAGGGTGGAGTCCCGATACACTCCCTCCCCGCCAGGAGGGGTACGAAAGCGGCCGACTCGGACGGTCTCGAAAACCGTTGTAGGGCAACCTACCGTGGGTTCAAATCCCACCCCCTCCGCCGTCACGACGGCCCCGTCACGCGCAGGCTGCGTCCGGGGCCGTCGCCGCGTCGCCTGACGGGTCACCTGTCGGCTCGTCTGACGGGTCGCCTGTCGGCCGGTCGAACGGCGTCAGTCCTCGGCTCGGTCGGAGGGTTCGCTCCGCTGGCGACGACGGCTCGTGAGGTAGCCGATCACGCCGATGAGCAGCAGCGGCACCAGCACGACCAGGGCCTCGTCCCAGCCGCTGCCGTGGGCGATCAGGGCCGGCACGTGGTCTCCATCGTCGCAGGGTACCCCCGCTCGAACCTCGACCTGGGGCTCGAGCGAAGCCGGCGACTCGATCGGTACCGCGCATCGCTGCCACACTTCCCCGACTGGTCGTCGTAGGCGGCCCCGACGGGGAGTGTGCGACGATGCCTCCGGAGAAGTTCCACTGGAAGCACCTCTTCGACGAGGTGGTCACGAGCGGCCTGTGCACGGGCTGCTCGGGCTGTGTCATCGCCTGCCCACACGACGTCCTCGGCTACACCGACGAGTTCGGGAAGTACCGGCCGTTCCACCTCGAGGAGGAGGGCGGCCCGGGCGGCTGCGGCCACGGCGACAAGGGCTGCACCTCGTGCACCCGGGCCTGCCCGCGCTTCCAGGCATGGGAGCCCGAGATCGACCAGTACCTCTTCGGCCGGGTCCGGCAGCCCCAGGAGGTCTCGGGGATCTTCAAGGACATCGTGCTCGCCCGGGCCTCCGACGATGCCATCCACGCCCTGGGTCAAGACGGAGGCCTCGTCTCGGCGCTGCTCATCTACGCGCTCGAGCACGACATGATCGACGCCTCGCTCGTGTCGTACCTCGAAGGCGACGGCTCGGGGTGGAAGGCCTACCCCGGCGTGGCCTGGAACCGGGCCGACGTGCTCCGGGGCGCCGGCTCGCGCTACACGTACTCAGCCAACCCCATGGCCTACCCCGAGGCCATCGCCGGCGGCGCCGAGCGCATCGCCCTCGTCGGCATGAGCTGTCAATCGTCGATGGTCCCCACGCTCAAGGTGCGCAAGGCCGGCAAGGTCGCCCGCCGCTTCTCGTTGAACATCGGCCTGCTCTGCTCGAAGACGTTCGACGACGCGATCTTCGACGAGCTCTTCGAAGCCAAGTACGGCCTCACGCGGGCGCAGATCAAGAAGGTCAACATCAAGGGCGTGTTCCAGATCTGGACCCACGACGGCGGCTACCACGAGGTGCCGCTCAAGGAATGCCACCAATGGACGCGTGAAGGGTGCATGCAGTGCCCCGACTTCGCGGCCGAGCACGCCGACATCTCCACCGGGGGCATCGGGAAGTTCAACGATTGGACCCTCACGATCGTCCGCACCGACATCGGCCGCGAGCTGCTCGAGCGGGCCGTCACCGACGGTTGGGTTGTCACCCGTCCCGGCGACGACGACCCCGAGGCCATCGCCCTCATGCACAAGCTCTCCATCAAGAGCCGCAAGCGTTGGCCCACCACGGCACTCGACCCGGCTCCCGCTGGGGGAATCGCGAAGTAGGTCGGCCCGCCGCTCCTACGCCACCACCCCAGGTGGCCCACTGTTCAGGTGGCCCGCTGATCGGGTGGACCACTGCTCCGTCGGAGCGGTCACGAAGCCGAAACATTGGGGAAACCGCGAGGAGATGGACGGTCGTAGGGTTGACCCGATGGCCGCTGACCCCTCGCCCCGACCCTCGTGCGAATCCGGGCCCGGGCCGTCCGACGACTTGGTCGACGGCTTCAGCGTCAGCTCCATCCTGACGGGCGAACGGCGGCGTGTGACCGCGCCGCTCGTGGAGTTCTTGCGCACCGAGGCCGCGGGCGGTGCGGTGATGCTGGTGGCGGTGGCGGTGGCGTTGGTGTGGGTCAACGCCTCGGCGAGTTATCACCGTCTCTTCGAGCACGTGGTCTCGATTGGCTCGGGCTCGTGGGCCGTCGAGCTCGACGTCCACGGCTGGATCAACGAGGGTCTCATGACCCTGTTCTTCTTCGTGGTTGGCCTGGAGATCAAGCGGGAGCTGATCGCCGGTGAGCTGCGCGATCGCCGCACGGCGTCGCTCCCGGTGTTGGCTGCGCTGGGGGGGATGGTCGTCCCGGCGCTGCTCTATCTCGCCATGAACGGGCTGGGCGGCGACGCCGGTCGGGGCTGGGCGGTTCCGGTGGCAACCGACATCGCCTTCGCCACCGGAGTGTTGGTATTGCTGGGAGCGAGAGTCCCCGCCGGACTGCGAATCTTCCTGCTGACGCTGGCCGTCGCCGACGACATCGGCGGCATCGTGGTCATCGCCGTGTTCTACGCGACCGATGTCGCCGTGGGCTGGCTGCTCGGCGCCGGCCTGTGTTACGCGCTCATCATCGTCATGGCGCGCCGGAACGTCCATGTGATCATGGCCTACGTGCCCGTGGGCATCGCGGCTTGGTACTGCATGGTGCGTGCCGGGGTGGAGCCGGCGATCGCCGGGGTGATCATCGGCTTGCTCACACCGGTGCACCCGATACGCGACCGACTCGTGATGCCCGTGATCGAGCATCGGCTCCTTCCGTGGACCAGCTTCGTGATCGTGCCTCTGTTCGCCGTCGCCAACGCCGGCGTGGAGATCAACGGAGAGGCATTGCGCCAGGGATTCGGCGACACCGTGACCTGGGGGATCGTGGTGGGCCTGTTCGCTGGCAAGACGATCGGCATCTCGTTGGCGACCTGGCTCGCGGTGCGCTTCCGGGTCGGTCGGCTCCCCCAAGGGGTCGAGGCGGTGCACATCCTGGGCGCCGCGATCTTGGCCGGTATCGGCTTCACCGTGGCGCTGTTCGTGGCCAGCCTGGCCTTCGAGGACGCGCCGCTGTTGCTCGATCAGGCCAAGCTCGGCATCCTCGCCGCTTCGGCGCTGAGCGCAGTGGTCGGTTCGCTCGTCCTGGCCCGGGCCAGCGCCCATCGACGGCGACCCCACGGGGGTCGGTCTCAACCGGCGCCGGGCGGGGGTGCGAGCGCGCCGGACGACGGTCCGTCGCTCAGGCGACGTCGATCACGTCGGGAGGAAGACGTCGCGAGAACCGTCGCTTCAGCATCGCTCGAACGCCCGCTCGCACCGGAGGCAGCAGGAGCAGGATCGCCACCACGTCGGTGAGGAACCCCGGCGTGAGCAACAGCGCCCCGGCGAACATGATCAGGAACCCGTCGATCAGCTCGTTGGTGGGCATCCGCCCCGCCCCGAGCTGAGCCTGCATCCGGCTCAGCAGACCCATGCCCTCCCGCTTCACCAGCCAGGCCCCCACGATCGAGACGCCGATCAACAGTGCGATCGTGTTGAGCACGCCGATCTCGCCACCCACCCGGACGAGCACGAACAGCTCGGCGAGGGGCACGACGATGAACACCACCACCAGGAGGCCCACAGCCCGATGGTACGCCCGCCGCCTCGGTAGGTTCACGGAAGTCTGCCGATCGCCAATGACCCGAGACGTCGGCGACGTCACGACATCTTTCCAGGCCATCGTGGCGCCGGCCCTGCGTGTCAGGGTTACACACACGAACGGATAGTCCCGCCAGCCCCCGATGCAAGTTGGAGTTGCCGACCTTTGAGCAGGTGTCCACAGTGGTGAACTACGTGGGTACTGCTCTTTCCTATCATGGGAACCAAAAGTGGTCGATATTACACTTCGCGATGGAAGACGTGTGCGGTGGGTGTATATCGCATACGAGAAGTGGCTTGTTTACGTACCATTTTCGCGGAGAAAGTTCAAGATCAGGGAAATCGATCGAATCGAACCGCACGAAGGACCCGGGTCGGGGCGCCGAGGTTGTGCCATGGTCAGACCCGGTCTCCGGCGGGCCTCGAGCGACGCGGAACACGAGCGGTCGGTGTGGTCGTGGCGGTACTGGGGGTTGGACTCGCGAGGGTATGTTCGAGACTCGTGAAGAGCTCAACAACGTCGGCGGCTTCGAAGACTCGGTAGCGTTGTCTGCCCACGTTGCGTTGCCGTAGGACCCCGGCCGCTTCGAGAAGGTTGACGGCTTTACCCGTGCGCCTCTGGGATCGCCCGATAAGCCGCGCAGCGCTGTCGACGGTGACCACCGGGACACATGGC
>JANLSK010000096.1:0-4392 GCA_031362415.1 Actinomycetes bacterium
CCAGCGCACCACCTCGGCGAGTACCGCCTTGCCACCGCCGATCATGACGGGCGGATACGGTCGCTGGACCGGCTTGGGCCACTGCCAGCTCGGCGCCAACGAGACCATCGAGCCCGAGTACGACGCTTCGTCGTCGGTCCAGAGGGCCTTCATGAGCTCGATGTTCTCGCGCAAGAGCGTGCGTTTGGTGGCCGGGTCGATGCCGTGGCCGCGCATCTCCTCGACGTTCCAGCCGTAGCCCACGCCGAAGGCCAACAGGCGCCCGCCACTGACGTGGTCGACCGACGCCACCTGCTTGGCCAGCGCGATCGGGTCGTGCTGGTTGACGAGGCAGACCCCGGTGGCGACCCGGAGCCGGGTGGTCACGCTGGTCGCTGCGGTCATGGCGACGAACGGATCGAGCGAGCGTCTGTAGTACCTCGGCAGCTCGCCGTCGTCCATCGGCCACGGCGTTTCGCGGCTGAGCGGGATGTGCGTGTGCTCGGGCACCCACAGGCTGTCGAAGCCGCGGTCTTCGAGCGCCCGGGCCAGCTCGACGATGCCGATGGACTCGTCGGTCGGGAAGATCGTGACACCGATCTGCATGGGTCGAGACGTTACCTGCCGTGCCCGCGACGGCTCTGGTGGACGCGCGACGGCCGAGACGTGCGCCCCTGTCCCGGGGCGGTCTCAGGCTCAGGCGCCGTCGCGGTCGGGGGCGATCACGAGCAGCGTTCCGTGCTCGACGCTCACCCGCGCCTCGGAGCCGGTCATCTCGTTGCTCACGCCCCTCGTGGAGCCGGGTGTGAGGTGGTCGCCGCTCAGGCGCCAGCGCAGCCCGTGGGTGTGCACCGAGCGGGCCGGGCCGAGCACCGGGAGGAGCGTCACGAGATCGCCGTGGTGGCCCTGATGGACGAGGTTCCCGGGCCCGTGCACGACGTGGACGGTCGCCCGTCCCAGCCGGGCGGTGATGGTGAGATCGGCGTTCGCCGGGCTGGCCAGCAACATCACGTTGGCCAGCAGATGGTCGAAACGGCCGCCGGGGCCACCGAGCACGAGGATCGAGGAATGGCCGGCGGTCCGGGCCGCTCGCAGCGCCAGCTCGAGGTCGGTCTCGTCCTTGTCGGTCGGATGCTGGTCGATGGCCACGCCGGCCGCGATTGCGGCGTCCAGGCCGTCGGCGCTGATCGAGTCGAGATCGCCGACGAGGGCCCCCACGGTGAGACCCAGGGCCCGGGCATGGTCGTAGCCCGAATCGGCGGCGATGACGAACATGCCCTCGGGAAACGTCTCGGCGACGATGGGCGCCGGGGCGTCGCCACCCGAGACGACAACGCAGGTGGCCCGGCGCGGGAGGCCTGTTCGGAGCGACCTGTCCACCGACGTTCCGGGGTCGGCCCCCTCGGGCCCGGTGGCGGCGGGGGCTGTCGATTCGGCCGATTCCGCGGATTCTGCGGACCCAGCGGATTCGGCGGATTCCGCAGTGCGACGGATCATGCCGGGGTGCGGTCGAACGTCGAGACCACCTCGATGTGCGACGTGTGGGGGAACAGGTCGAGCGTGGTGGCGCCGGCGAACTGGTAGCCGAGGCCGGCGAGGATCAGTGCGTCTCGCCCGAGTGCAGCCGGTTCGCAGCTCACCAGGACGATCCGGGCCGCGCCGGTGGCGGCCAGGCGTTGGGCGGCGTCCTTGCCGAGACCCGTCCGCGGCGGATCGGCGATGACCAGATCGGCGGGTTGGGGGTGCCAGCGCTCCACCTGGGTGCGGATGATCTTGGGGGCCGGCACGACCCCCGCGAGATTGATGCGGGCGTCGGCAACGGCCGATGCGCTCGACTCCACCAGGACGAAACGGCAGCGGGCGCCTCGAGCCGCGAAGAGCGCGGCGAACAGCCCGATGCCTGCGTAGGCGTCGACGACGGTGCGCCCGGCGTCGAAGGCCCGGCCTTCGGGTCGGGCGTCGTCTCCCCCCATGCCCGCGCCGGCGTGGCGGGCCACCACATCCACCAGTGCCTCCGCGGCCTCGGGGCCGGCCTGGAAGAACGACTCGGCCGAGATTCGGAGGCGCAGCCCTCCCACCTCCTCGTGGTACCAGAGCCGCCGCCCGGCCCGGAGCTCGTCGAGGCCCACCACCCGCACGTCGGCCGGGAGCTCGACGCCCCGGGCGTGGGGGGCAACGACAGCGATGCGTTCGCCCGTCCGTGCTCCGATACGGAGCGTGACCTCCTCGGCGTCTTCGAAGATCCCGTCGGTGAGCAGCGCGGCGAGGTGCGGATGACCCACGAGGCAATCGGCGACGGTGAGCACGTCGTGCGATCGCCGACGCCGAAACCCCAGGCGGTCGTCGTCATCGACGGCGAAGCGCAGCGTGGTCCGGGTGCGGTCGACGGGGAGCTCGGGCCCGGCGTGCACCTCGGGATCGGCGATGCGTCCCATGCGGCGCAGAGCGTCGCGCACGATCTCCACCCGCAGCTCGCGCTGCGCCGAGGGTGCCACGTGCTGCCAGTCGCAGCCCCCGCATCCGTGAGCCACCTCGGGACACGGCGGATCGACACGCTGCGGCGAGGCCACCTCGACCGTCCTCACGACGGCTCGAGCAAAGTCCTTGCGCCGCTCGGTGATGTCGACCTCGACCCGCTCGCCGGGAAGACCGCCGTGCACGAACACGACCCGTCCGTCACGGTCGCGCGCGACGCCCTCACCCCCGGTGGCCACCCGATCAACTGTCAAGACCATGCGGCTGTCCGTCGTCACCGTCACGAGCGCAGGCTAGCGGGCAGACCCGCCGGGACCGGCTGCCCGGCGCCCGACCGGTCGCCGGCGTCGGCCGGGACGCCGCATCTGATCCGGCTGGGCCGACGCCGTGTGGCGGCAGCGGGCGAGTAGACATGAGCCTCCGCCCCGATCATGGGATCGACGACCCGAGCGGGAACCGAACGAGCGCGTGGCCACGTGACCAGCGGGTGGCGACCGCGACGAGATGGTGGACATGATCGCTGCACGACGACGAACCCGCCCGAGCACGCCGCTCGAACCTCCCGTCCGATCCGCCCCGGATCAGCTCCAGACCCGGAGCCCGACCCTGACCCGGACGCGGGCCCGACGGTGCCCGCAGTTCGTGCTTGCGCTGGTCGTGCTGATGCTGGGTGCGAGCTGCTCGAGCAGCGACGACGGCGCAGCGTCCACCGCACCGGCATCCCCGCCGTCGCCAACGACGAAGGCCGCAGCCGGGGAGTCGCTCCCGACAACCACCGCGAGCCCGATCACGGTGGCCCCGACCTCGACAGCCTCGTCCCCCACAACGGTCTCCACCGTACCGCCGGCCCCGGTGGTGCCGGCCCAGCTCGGGGTGTACCGGGGCCCGGGCGGCTTCAACGACGAGCAGCTCGCCTCGTATGTCGAGTGCCTGGGCCGCGAGCCCGAGCTCGTCGAGGACTATCTCGATGTCGACACCTGGGACAACCAGCAGTGGCCGGCCTGGCAGTCGCAGCCCTGGCAGGCCTACCCCCAGTACCGGCTGGTCCTCGGCGGTGCGTGCGTGTTTCCGGAGGGGCAGGGCTCCTGGACCGAAGCGGCGACGGGCGCCTACGACGACGAATGGCTCGTGTTGGGGCAGAACCTGGTCGCCAGCGGACAGGAGGACGCCATCGTGCGCATCGCCCACGAATTCAACGCGTCGCACTTCCATTATGGGGTGACCCCGCCGGAGGTCGAGAGCTTCGTCGCCGCGTGGCGGCGTTGTGTCGACACGCTACGCTCGGTGCCCGGGCAACGATTCACCTTCGACTGGAACCCCATCGCCGGCGTCTGGGACGGCCTTCCCGACGCGGCGCAGGCCTATCCCGGCGATGCCTACGTCGACCGGATCGCGCTCGACGTCTACGACGGCAACTTCTATCCCCAGGGGTGGAGACCGGGCGTCGACCCGCCGCCGACCCGGCAGGTCCGTGACGAGGTCTGGGATCACATCCTGAACGGTCCCGACGGTCTGGAGCGCTGGCGTCAGTTCGCCGTCGAGCACGCCAAGCCGCTCAGCATCCCCGAGTGGGGCCTCCAACTGTGGACCACGGGAGACGGCGGGCTGGTGTGGGGCGGGGGCGACAACCCGGCGTTCATCGAGCGCATGCATGCGATCATCGCTGATCCGAGCTGGAACGTCGCCTACCACGCCTACTGGGAGCAGCCGGGCTGCGGTCTGGCCGACACCGTCCGAGCGCCGACCTGTGTCGTGGATCCCGTCCAGAGCCGCCCGGTGTTCCTGGACGTGTTCGCCCGCTAGTGCACCCTCGCGTTAGTTACACGCGTGTAGTATGTGGGTATGTGGAAAGCTGAACCGATCACGTTGAGTGATGACGAGCGTGCGGTGTTGACGGCTCGGGTCGCGAGCCAGACGGGTCAGGTGCGTGCTGCAAAG